>CAINRG010000018.1 GCA_903852585.1 uncultured Actinomycetes bacterium | reverse complement strand
CTAAAGTTGGTGTTAAGCCAAATCAGATTCCAGTACTTGCATACTTGGAATTCGCAGGTGGGCTTGGAATCATCGCAGGAATTTGGATCAAATCTCTTGGAGTACTAGCTTCTGCATGTCTCGTTCTCTACTTCGCAGGTGCGCTATTCACGCACTTCTCACGCAAGCATAAAGTTGCAGATTTTGGTGCTGCACTTGGAATCTTCATCATCGCTTGCATCACAACTGCCTTACAACTCAAGCGGTAAGTAAAAGAGTCGCCCTATAAGCCGGATTGAAATTCTAAGGTAGCTTAAATAGAGGATTAAAGATCACGCCGAAGACTTCTCCGGTAGGACTGTCAATATCTGCCAATATGATTCCACCACCAACATCCATTGGAGCCATTAATACTTTTGCTCCATCTGCGACGAGTGAATCAACTGCAGCCTGAACATCCTCAACGCCAATGTAAGTAATAGGACCCTTGAGATTAACCGAAAAACTATTCAGTCCTAGCTCGTAGCCACCAAGGTCGAAACCGACATAGCCACCGTCATCAAAGTAGGGATCCTTACCTAGGGTTTTCTTCCACCAGTCTTTGGACTCTTGAAGGTTTGGGGCAGGATAAATCAAAGATCGCAGACCTAGGTAATTAATGCTCATTGAGAAATCATTTCATAAAATCATAAAGAAGAGTCGCCCTATAAGCCAGAGCGGGAGTACAATTTACATATGGGGAAGACCGGATTTGGCATAATCTTTTCCGTAGCCGTAATTACAACTGTTGTGACAGTGGATCTTCTTTTCTTCAGACATCACACCACCCTAAGATTGATAGCAAAAATAGCCATAGTGATCGCTTACGCAAGCATTTACTTCACTTTTTCAAAACGAAATTAAAGAAGAGTCGCCCTATAAGCCGGATCCTGTCCTCTTGCGAGGGATCACCATCCATCTAGATCTGTAATTGCTTACAGATTCAAGCAACCTACCTGGCGAATTGAGCGAGCAGCCCTTCGCCTTTCTGGTCTTGCTTCAGGTGGGGTTTACCTTGCCATCTACATCACTGCAGATGCGGTGGTCTCTTACACCGCCGTTTCACCCTTACCTCGATAAATCGAGGCGGTCATTTTCTGTGGCACTGTCCTGCGGATTGCTCCGAGTGGCCGTTAGCCACCACCTTGCTCTGTGAAGTCCGGACTTTCCTCGGTGTATTTCTACAACGCGGTGATCCAGGCGACTCTTCTAGGGTGAATTGTAGAGGACGTAGTTAAGGTCTAATCAACCCCATTTGCACGCATGGAGGTAGGTTTAAGAGATGAAATCGCCAGGTCGCATTGCTCTCGTGGGCTCAGGTGAATATCTACCGGTCATGCAGCAATTTGAAAGTGATCTCATAAAGCGCGGTCCTTCGATGAAATATGTGCAACTTCCAACTGCCGCTGGTCGTGAAGGCGCAACGCGCCTTGAATACTGGCAGCGGATTGGAAAAGAGCAAGCAGAACGTATTGGGGCAGAGCAAATATTTCTTCCTGTGTACAACCGCGAAGATGCAATGCGAAGTGATCTAGCGGCCCTTGTTGATAATGCCGGACTTATATATCTCAGCGGTGGTGATCCTCACTATCTATCTGAAACCCTTCGTGGAACCGCTGTTTGGGAAGCGATCGAGCGAAATTGGCGAAACGGTTCATCCCTTGCAGGTTGCAGCGCTGGAGCTATGGCGCTTGGCCCCGATATTCCAAACTTTCGTAAAATGAAATCTGAGGGAAGCGCTGGATTTGGCATGCTTCCCAATATTCGAGTTATTCCCCACTACAACAAAATCTTTGGATGGATTCCAGATAACGCCGCTCAACTTTTTCTCAAGGCTCCTGAGCATGTTCGCGTTATAGGCGTGGATGAAGATACGGCGATTTGGAGTGATGACTTACGTTCATGGAAAGTGTATGGAAAGGGTGCTGCCCATATTTTGAGTGGTGAAACAAAAGGTAAGCACCACGAAAATGAATCGGTTGAAATTTAAGAACGGGGTTTTAGCAAGCCAGATTCTCTTTGGATAAATTGGGTTGGCAGCCTAAATTCTCGTGCATTGACCGATTTATTTCCTCCCATTCTTTCGAAAATAATCTCAGCGGCCTGTCTAGCAATTCCTTCAATATCTTGAACTACCAGCGAAATGGTTGGGGAAACCAAATCTGCGTGAGGAATTTCATCAAAACCAATTAGTGCAATTTTATTTCGAAGTTTTAAATCACCGAGAAATCGAATTGCATGGTCAGTAAGAGTATTTCGACCGGCGAATATTGCAGTTGGAGGATTCTTGCTCTTAAAAATTTTATTGAGGAAAATTGCCGCTTTCTCGCCATCACGTAAATCTAACTGAGCAATCTCCTCATCAAATGGAATTCCCGCTTTTGAAAGTGCCTTCTTATATCCCTTGAGGCGTTCACGAGCGGTTTGAATAGAAGATGTATCACCAAGGTATGCGATACGTGTATGACCGAGTGCGATTAATGTATTTATCGCGTTAAAGACTCCGCCTACATTATCTGTTAACACTGCATCTGCCTCATATTTGGCAGGAGGACGATCAACAAAAACCACCGGGCAATCCTTATTGATTTGAGTTTTCAAATATGAGTGATCCGAATTTGAAGGAAGAATAATGAAGCCGTCAACGCCTCGTGATGCAAAGTTTTTTACCAATGCCACTTCACGTTTTGGATCGCTATCCACACTTCCTGCGAATACTTCTACTCCGCGCTCTCGAGAGTAATCTTCAATCGCTCGAAAGATTCGAGATGAGAAATCGTTTGCAATATCGTCGACGAGAACTGCAATTGTTCCGGTTTTGCCGGGGTTTCGCCGTAGATTCCCAGCGGTAAAATTTGGACGATAATTTAATTGATCGACTGCGTTTTGGACGCGAGCTGCAAGTTCTGGGCGAACATTTGGCTCACCATTAATTACTCGCGAGACGGTTTTGATGCTGGAGTTTGATAATTGGGCAACATCACGAAGCGTCGGCCGGACTTTATTGAACATATCAACTCCCTCGAGTAGAAGGGTAGTTATTCCCCAATAAGACCCGTGATGGTTCCGAGGAGTGTCTCAGAGTTAAATTCGGATGTTGGCTTGTCAGCTACCAGGCGACCAAGGCGGAGTACCGCCACGCGATCAGTAACTTGAAGAACGTGCGGAAGTGTGTGGGAAATGAAAATGACGCCGAAGCCTTCACTCTTCACCCGTTCAATAATATTCAGAACTTCTCCCGCCTGACGGGCACCAAGGTGGTTTGTTGGCTCATCAAGAATAATGATTTTCGAGGCCCATGAAACTGCTCGGCCGATAGCGACTGCCTGACGTTGCCCACCGGAGAGCTGTGAGACAGCACGATTTGAGGCTGGAACCGCAATCCCAACGCGTTCCAAATCTTCATGAGCTTTTTTGTCCATTGACTTTTGAGCGAGAAATCCAAGTCGGCCGAGTGGCCCCTTAACAAGTTCTTCGCGGCCGAGAAATACATTAGAACTCACGGAAAGATCTGGAGCTAAACCTGACTCTTGATACAAAGTTTCAATTCCAGCTTCGATAGCTTCATGAGGAGTTTTCCATTCAACTTCCTTACCATCAAGAAGCATCTGTCCAGATGTTGGCTGGTGAGCTCCGGAAAGGCATTTAACAAGCGTGGATTTACCGGCACCATTGTCGCCAACAAGTCCAACAACCTCACCTGCGTGAATCTTGAGATTTACACCAACAAGAGCATCAACAGATCCGTAGCTCTTTGAAATATTACGGGCTTCATAAATGGGGGTTTGCGATGTCATTTGTTCTTCTTCCCTAATGTTCGAATACCTTGCGAAAAGACCGCTGCGGCTATCAAAATCGCAACTACAACTTGATTCCAGTTGGCGGCCACGCCGATGATAATTAATCCGCTCGTAACTGTCACGAGAATGAGAGAACCCAGCGCTGTTCCAAGTAGTTTTCCAACGCCACCGCTAAGACTTGCTCCACCGATAACGACGGCTGCGATTGCATTCAATTCACCGCTTTGGCCAGATGTTGGAGAGCCGACTCCGAGACGAAGATAAAAATACATTCCTGCAATGCCTGCAAGAGCACCAGAAAGAGCATAAATCTTTACGAGATGACGGTTTACATTAATACCAGCAGATCTCGCGGCGAAGGCATTTGAACCAATCGCGAATGTATAACGTCCAAAACGAGCCTTGTGCATAAAAAGTCCAAGAATGATTACGAGGCCGAGCACGGCGACACCTGGATAGCTAAATGGTCCAACTTTTGGCACGCTCAAATCGATTGCATTTGAGGGGCCGTCAGCAATTGGGCCACCAGCAGTAAGAACGATACATAAACCACGCGCAGCTCCAAGTGTTACAAGCGTTGAAACAAATGGAACCATATTTGCTTTTGTGATGAGGAATCCATTCACGAGCCCAACTACTGCTCCGATCCCAATTGAAATCAAAAGACCAAGTGTGAGTGAAAGATTGTCAGTCATATTGTGCGCAGTGAAGTAGCGCATGGAGAATGCTGCGATGATGCCGGAAAGTCCGACTGCCGAGCCAACTGAAAGATCTATACCGCCTGAAATAATGACAAATGTTTCGCCGATAGCGATGAGAACAAGAGGAACCCAATCAGAGATGATATTTCCAAAGACTGCATTTGTGAGGAAGATGGAATTCTGTGATGTGAAAAAGGCCGCCATCGCGAAAAGAACAACAAGCAGAATCACCTGCTGATTGCGAAGGAGCCCTTTAGCGTTGAACTTTGCCTTGTCCACATTTCCTCAATTCTGCGTATTTCAAGCACAACCATTATTGCCAAGGGGCTGGCGAATTGCTCCACCAGCCCCCTTTTTGCAAGTAGTACTACATCAATCTAATTGCTTTTGAGCAATTATGCGACGTATGTGAACGCCTTAAGGTCTGCCTTTGAAGTTGTACCTGAAAGAACTACGTTAGGAATAACGACATTCTTTACGATTGTTGAAGTCTTGCCAGCCCAGAAATCAACAAGTGTGTCGATTGCTTGCTTAGCCTCGGCTGCTGGATCTTGAGCGATCAAAGCCGAGAAGACCTTCTTCTGGATGAGCTTCACGTTTGCTGGGTAAGCATCGTATCCAACTAGAGCAACCTTACCGATGAGGCCCTTAGCTTGGATAGCCGCTGCTGCACCTGATGCGTTTGTTCCATCGATCGCAAAGATACCGCGAAGGTTTGGATACTTTGTCAACCAGTTATTTACGTTTGTGTTTGCAATTGCTGAATCTGATTGTGAGTAAGCCTTGTCAACAATCTGGATTCCTGGGTACTTAGCAGCTACAGCCTTTGTGAAACCTTCTAGGCGAGCTACGTTTGTTGTTGCTGTCGCTGATGTCAAACCAACTACAACCTGGTACTTCTTACCATTTGTGTAACGCATTGCTGTTGCAAGTGCATCTGCTGCCTTTGCTCCACCATCAGCATTGTCGCCTGTGATGAATGAAACAACATCTGTGAGGTCGTTAACATGTGTGTCAACGTTAACAACTGTGATGCCTGCAGCCTTTGCTTTTGCAACTGAAGGTTGAAGAGCAACTGGATCTGTAGGGATGAGAACCAATCCATCAGGCTTTGTAGCAAGAACTTGATCAACTACTGGAATTTGAGTTGCTGGGCTGTATTGAACATCGCCTTGCCATACGAGCTTTACGCCCTTTGCCTTAGCTTCTGCAACTGCGCCAGCCTTCATTGCGTTGAAGAATGGATCATTGATTGCACCCATTACGAATGCGATTGTCTTTGTTGTTGCTGCTTGTGATGCTGCTGGAACTGCTGCTGAAGCGAACAAAGCTGCTGCTCCTGCAACGGCTACCAAGCTGAGCTTCTTCTTTGATGCCATGGAGTATTTACCTTTCGAGGGTCATCAATCAGGGAGAGTGATGAGAGTTTCAACGATGAAAAATCCGGTGGATTCTTGACATCGTTGTCAGGAGTATTAGATTATGAACTGGCCCAATAAACAAGAGAGAATGCGCCAGATTAGATAACGAGTAGATAACAATCCCTCAGGAGTGAGATTAGAGATGACTGAACAGATGCCCGCTTGGAAGGCTGCTCTACGCCTGAAATGGCAGGAAATCGGCGTTCAGGCGGTATGCGAAAGGGCTGGCTTGGATTTTCAAGGTGCCTTTCTGGATGCCCTAGATGCCTACCCGGGAGAATTAGATCCTTATGCGGAGCACGAGTGGTCCGTTTTTCAATTTCCTCGCCTTGCAAGTGGCGTTGTCCATGCCTCCCCCATCAGCATTCAGCCTGGGCAGAAAGTCCTCTGGGAAGAGTGGTATTTCGAGGAAGGTAGCTCACACCATAATGTAATGCGCAACCATCCCCATGATTTAGCAGAGAGATCTGTCAATCTCAACGATGACGAACATCCTGCAGTCATCATGAATATGGATTGGCATTACTACGACGACGTTGATCGTCGCCCATTTTTGCTCCGTTAGGAAACGGGACGCTCGCTCAAGGAAGTAAGAGCTGTGAGTCCATCAGATGGCCATACTTTAATGGTCGTGATGCTGCACGGTGCAACATCCACATGAAAGATTGAATCAATGGGAGCTTGAAGTGCAACCATTGCCGCTCCTTTCACCACAACATTGTGCGTGATGATTGCAATGGTTTCTCCTGGATACTGAGCGGCTACTCGCCTCATCGCACTTGAAACGCGTTCTGTCGTAGCAGCGTATGACTCTCCTCCGCCTTGTTCATACCAGGCATCAGCAACCCAAGCGGCAAATTCTTCAGGAAATTTTTCCTCTACTTCATGAGGAGTAAGTCCATCCCACGTACCAAATGATGCCTCTGTCCAATCCTCATCAATAACTGCTTCTAGCTTTACAAATTTCTGAACTTCCTCCGCTGTATCACGCGTACGTTGCATCGGGGAAACGATGAGGTGTTGAGGATTTCTTTTAGCCAGCTCCGCACCTACCGCGCGCGCTTGTTCTCTTCCTTTTTCAGTGAGTGGAGGATTTGATCCGCCCGCTCCAGAGAAACGACGTTCAGGAGTCAGTGGGGTTTCACCGTGGCGAATTAAGTAAATTGTGGTTGGTACTTCACCTGAGATAAGTCGTGAATGCAAGAAATTCTTTTGAATATATGGTGTCTCTGCGACTTCACCATCTAGAGCTTTATTCGCAAGGCGATCTGCATGCGAATTTTGATCGCGGGGAATCCACGTAAAGGTGATAAGAGACATTGGGTGAATTTCTCGTGCTTGCTTTGCAAGATCACGCATATCAGGGTGCTTAATCTGCCAACGGCCAGACATCTGCTCTATAACTAACTTTGAATCCATCTTCACATGAATGGTTGCTTCGGGATCAATCTCATGTGCTGCTTTAAGACCAGCAATCAATCCGCTGTACTCGGCCACATTATTGGAGGCAACTCCAATAGGGGCAAAGAGCTCTTTTAAAATCTTTCCATCCTCAGTTACTACAGCACCATAAGCTGCTGGACCAGGATTTCCTCGGGATCCACCATCTGCGGTGATGTGAAGAACACGTGCCATTTAGAGGCGCACCAGGATTCGACGACATTCTTCGCAACGCAAGACATCATCATCGGCAAGAGTCTTAATGCGTTCTAACTCAATTGCATTTATTTGAAGATGGCAACCATCACACTTATTACCAATAAGAAGTGCAGCTCCGACTCCCCCTTGACCCTGGCGGATCTTTTCATAAGTTTCTACCAAGACTGTATCAATTTGTGGAACGAGTTTCATTCGCTCATCGGCAGTCTTAGCAATGAGGGAATTGAGCTCAGTTGTTGCATTCTCAATTCGCACATTGAGTTCAAGTTCTAGTTTCTTAAGGCCTTCTTCATCACTCTTCAATTCGTCAACACGCTTCTTCACGCCGTCGTGGCGCATCATAATTTCAAGCTCACCATCTTCAAGTTCGGCTTTGCGCTTTGCAAGTGTTGCTAATTCATGTTGGGTTTGCTCAAGTTCCTTTGGGGTCCCAAGTCCAGCGTTTAGGCGTTTTTCATCCTTTTCCATTCTGGATGAAACAGCCTCAACATCAACTTCGCTTCGACGCAGGTCGATTGTGACATCTTCTAATTCTGTTTCGACAACTTTGAGTTCTACCGCTGCATTTTCCAAACGCGTGTGGATTGCGGCAATCTGCTCGTGCTCAGGCATGGTCTTGAGTTTGTGATTGAGCTGGGCGATTTCAGTATCGAGTTTCTGTAGTTGAATTAGGAGCGCTTGGTGGGCAGGTGTCGCCTTCATCCGAATGGCTCCTATCGATCTCGGTCTAGCTCGGTCTAGCTCGGAATTTCTATGTATTTATCTTGCTCAAGTATAACGGCTTACCCGTTGTGCTGAGAGAGTGCCAACCCAAGAGCAAGGGCGAGGATTCCAAGAGCCGAGAGGCCAGTCAGGATTCTACGAACCTTTGGTTTTGCAAGGAATAGCGATGCGCGATCGACCATTGCAATGAGTATCAAATACCAAGAAAGAGAAGTAAATGCCCAAACAAAACCGAGGATAAAGATTCCGAGCCCAAGGTTGAAATCACTTGGGACAAAGGCTGGGACAAATGCAACAGCGAAGACGGCCGCTTTTACATTGCTGAGGTTTGTAAAAAGCCCGAGGCGATATGCCGCGCCTTTTGAAGTATTTGCTTTTCCCTCTAATTCAAACTTTCCAGATTCATTGCGAAGTTGCAGAAGTGTCTGAATGGAAAGACCACAAAGAAATGCCACACCGAGCCATTTGAGAAGATTGTACGCCGTCTCTGATGCAGCAAAGATTGCAGAAAGTCCAACAGATGAAAGTGTCCCCCAAATAATGAGGCCTGAACTATTTCCAAGGACAGACCAGATTGCAGCATTTCGTCCACCAAGAATTGATTGGCGGAGAATCATTGCAACGCCTTGACCTGGGACCATTGCCAAAAGAAATGCGGTACCCATAAATCCGGGAAGAGCTTGTAAGAAATGCATTGCTCGAAGTATAGCCTCGAGAGTTTGAGTTAGGCTCGGCACATGGAACTTACAACTTGCCTCTGGTTTGATGGATATGCCCGCTCAGCAGCAAATTTCTACACAAGTATCTTCCCTGGAAGTGAAATTGCAGAAAATTGGATTGCTCCAACTGATACTCCTGGAAATGCAAAAGGCGATGAGGTTGTTGTTAACTTCAAAATATTTGGCCATAACTTCATAGCTCTTAATGGCGGACCACAATTTCCCCATACAGAGGCGATTTCATTCCAAATTCCTTGCAAGGATCAGAGCGAAATTGATGAGTATTGGGATTTACTCACCGCTGATGGTGGCAGTGAAAGCCAATGCGGTTGGTTGAAAGATAAGTTTGGCGTCTCTTGGCAGGTCACTTCTCCCGAGATGAATAAATATTTGGGCGGATCTGATCCAGCTGGCGCCCAACGGGCAACTCAAGCAATGCTTGGAATGAAGAAGATTAATTTGGCTGAAATGAAGAGAGCTTACGAAGAGAAGTAAAACTTCAAACAAGCCACTATGTTGTTAGAGATCCATCTGGGTTGCAAGAGTAATAACGCGAGTGACTCTATTTGTAAGTTGAGTGACTCTTGGTGGGCGGTGAGGGTTTCGAACCCCCGACATCCTCGGTGTAAACGAGGCGCTCTACCACTGAGCTAACCACCCATACCTAGCTACCGTGGAGGGTAACTAAGCCTGCGTACTCTACCGGGCTTCCTTCATGGAAGGAAATTCCGATAGCTACCGCTTAAATTGTTGCGAGAGCTGCCTTATATTCCTCAGCGACGCGAGCATCGCCTGGGCCATTTACTACCTGCCAGCGAAGCTTTCCTTCTTTATCAACGATAAATGTTCCGCGAATCGCAAGACCGCGATCTGTGTTGAAGACACCATACGAAGTAGAGACAGCGCCATGTGGCCAGAAGTCAGCGAGAAGGCTGAACTTATAACCTTCAGCTTCGGCGAATGCTTTATTGGAGTACATCGCATCGCAAGAGATTGCAAGTAATTCTGTATCCTCATTTTGGTATGCACCAAGATCATCGCGAAGTGTGCAGAGCTCGCCGGTGCAAATTCCAGAAAATGCAAACGGGTAAAAGACAATTACAACATTCTTCTTTCCACGAAAGGATGAGAGTGTGACATCTTCCCCGAATTGATTCTTCAATGTGAAATCAGGGGCTTCTTGACCGATTGTGAGTGACATTTTTTCCATTCCTACTTCTTGGATTTACGTGGCACTAATCTAGTGGCTGTCCACATGGGTGCTGCAACAAATGAAATTGTTTGAGAAAGACCAGCCGTTGGGGCAGCATCTTGAATCTCTCCCGGCTCCATATGTCCTGGCTGGCCAACTTTGGGATTGAGGACCCAGATATCTCCATCCTCAGTGAGAAAGGTCAAGGCATCGACCAATTCATCAACAAGATCGCCATCCTCATCTCGCCACCACAGAACAACGGTATCGACGACTTCTTGAGAGTCGCCATCTAATAATGGTGAGCCACTCTTTGTAGCGAGCGCATTGTGGAGTTCGGTATCGCAATCACTTTCATCGAACCCGATTTCAAGAATCAGGTCACCTTCAGCGACGCCCATTCGTTCGACTGCTGAAATTACTTGTGCGTTCAAGCCAGGGTCCTTGAGCTGGCCAACCCAGTGAGGGTTATCTCTTTCACAGGAGTAGTCCACCCAACCTTGGGCGATACCGCAAGCCCCTGCATTGGAGATGGGTGAGATGTGTCCCAAAAGGTGGGCCAGCCCTACTTCTCGATGTGACGAGAGGGGGTCTGAGGGGGAAAGATAGGCCCATGAGCGAAAACAGTCAGGCACCAGACCATCTACTCGGCCAACTCGTCGATACCGATCCTCAAGAGACTGCCGAGTGGAGAGATTCCCTCGATGCAATCCTGAAGAACGCTGGTCCAGTTCGTGCTCGTTACTTAATGCTCTCCCTTCTCCAACAGGCTCGAGAAAAGAACGTTGGTATTTCTAGCGTTCGTTCAACAAACTACATCAACACTATTGCTCCTGAAAACGAGCCAACATTTCCTGGCGATGAAGATATGGAACGTCGTATCCGCGCAATGATTCGTTGGAACGCTGCAGTGATGGTTCATCGTGCCCAACGTCCAGGCGTTGGCGTTGGTGGACACATTTCTTCTTATGCATCATCTGCAACTTTGTACGAAGTAGGTTTCAATCACTTCTTCCGCGGGCAAGCACACCCAGGTGGCGGAGATCAGATTTTCTTCCAAGGCCACGCAAGTCCTGGAATGTATGCACGCGCATTTGTTGAAGGTCGCTTCTCGGAAGATCAAATGGATGGATTCCGTCAAGAACTTTCTAATGATGCCGGTGGCCTATCTTCATACCCTCACCCACGTTTGATGCCAGAGTTTTGGCAATTCCCAACTGTTTCCATGGGTCTTGGCCCCATCAATGCAATTTATCAAGCTCGATATAACCGATATCTGGCTGGCCGTGGAATTAAAGACACAAGCCAACAACGAGTATGGGCATTTCTTGGAGATGGTGAAACCGATGAACCAGAAAGTCTCGGCGCTCTTTCTCTCGCAGCTCGTGAAGGTCTAGATAACCTCACATTTGTTATCAACTGTAACTTGCAACGTCTTGATGGCCCTGTCCGCGGTAACGGAAAAATTATGCAAGAGCTTGAATCAATATTTGGTGGCGCAGGATGGAATGTCATCAAGGTTGTATGGGGCCGCGAATGGGATGAACTTCTTGCAAATGACCGTGAAGGCGCACTTGTTGATTTGATGAATAAGACTCCTGATGGAGATTTCCAAACATTTAAGACCGAAGATGGTGCATATGTACGTGAGCACTTCTTTGGTCGCGATCCTCGCACAGCTGCACTTGTGAAGGATTGGAGTGATGAAAAGATTTGGGCTCTCCGCCGCGGTGGCCACGATTACCGCAAGATGTATGCGGCATATAAAGAAGCGACTGAACATAAAGGTCGTCCAACTGTCATTCTTGCAAAGACAATTAAGGGCTGGACTCTTGGTTCGCACTTTGAAGGCCGAAACTCAACTCACCAGATGAAGAAGATGACTCAAGAAGATCTCATTGAGTTTAAGAATCGCCTTCACCTTCCTATTCCTGATGAAGCAATTGATAAGTATCTACCACCTTATTACCGCCCTGCCGAAGGATCACCTGAGTACAAGTATTTAATGGATCGACGTCAAGCTCTCGGTGGTTCAATTCCTTCACGTCGTAAAGAATCAAAGCCTCTTGCACAACCTCCGGTAGCTGCTTTTGAATCAGTTGCTCGCGGTTCAGGGCATCAAGAAGTTGCTACAACAATGGCATTTGTTCGCCTGCTCAAGGATTTGATTAAGGACCCTGAAATTGGCAAGCGCTTTGTTCCAATCATCCCTGACGAAGCACGTACTTTTGGAATGGATTCTCTCTTTCCAAGTCTGAAAATTTATTCACCTCAGGGTCAGACATACACTGCCGTTGATCGTGAATTGATGCTCTCCTACAAGGAGTCCACTTCTGGCGTCATCCTTCATGAAGGAATTAACGAGGCGGGATCAGCTGCATCATTCACTGCCGTTGGAACTTCCTATTCCACGCATGATGAGCCGATGATTCCTATTTACATTTTCTACTCAATGTTTGGTTTCCAGCGCACAGGCGATGCATTTTGGGCAGCAACTGACCAGCTTGCCCGTGGGTTTGTTGTTGGAGCCACAGCTGGACGCACCACTCTTAACGGTGAAGGTCTCCAACATGAAGATGGCCACTCACTCCTACTTGCATCTACTAACCCAGCTGTTGTCGCATACGATCCAGCTTTCGGTTACGAGCTTGGACATATCGTCCGCGATGGACTTAAGCGCATGTACGGTGAAAACAGCGAAAATGTTTTCTACTACCTGACTGTATACAACGAGCCATATGCCCAACCAGCAGAACCTGAAAAGCTCGACGTCGAAGGACTTCTCAAGGGTATGTATTTGTATTCACCTTCAACCGGCAAGAATAAGAAGAAGGTTCAACTTCTCGCCTCAGGTGTTGGAATGAATTGGGCTCTTGAAGCACAGAAATTGCTTGAAGAGCATTGGGGCGTTTCATCAAATGTCTGGTCTGTTACATCATGGAATGAAATGCGCCGTGATGGTCTACAAACAGACCGCCACAATCTCCTCAATCCTGCCGACAAGCAGAAGGCATTCATCACAAAAAAGCTCGCTGGCCATGAAGGTCCAGTCGTTGCTGTGAGCGATTTTATGAAGGCTGTACAAGACCAGGTTGCTCCATGGGTCCCTAATCCATTCATTTCACTTGGAACCGATGGCTTTGGCCTTTCTGATACTCGAGGAGCTTTGCGCAGACACTTCAAAGTTGATGCCGCTTCGATTACGATTGCAGCACTTTCTCAACTAGCTGACGAAGGCGTCATCAAGGCGAAGGTAGTTCAAGAAGCGATCGATCGTTACCAAATTAACGATGTGAAAGCTGCTGACCCTGGCAACACGGAAGGATCTGGATGATCACTCGCTTTCCAGTAGTAGATGTTGCACCTGCAACCTACTTCGGTGGTGAGTTTGTTCCAGCTAAGGCGATTCCAGAAGAATCCCTTCCAATATCAGCAACTATTTTTCGCGAAGGTCACGAGACTTTCTCCGCTCACGCACTTCTCTTCAATCCAGCGGGAAAATTGGTTGAAACAATCCCAATGCGAGAAATCTGGCCAGATTCTCAACGCTATGAAGCATGGGTTCGCCCAACAACTTTAGGCTTGTGGCATTTTGCCATTGAAGTTTTTGATGAAAAAGGCGTGAAGGACCAAACAGAAAAATTTCCTATCCTCGCTGAGAATTCACGGGCGCTTATTGGCTCCTGGTATGAATTCTTTCCCCGAAGTGAAGGGGCAACTAAAACTGCGGATGGAAAAATCCTCAGTGGAAACTTCAAAACTGCTCAGGCTTCACTCAAGCGGGTTGCTGATATGGGCTTCGATATTTTATATCTTCCGCCAATTCATCCCATCGGCATCTCTTTTCGAAAAGGAAAAAACAATTCCACGACCGCAGAGCCTGGAGATTGCGGGGTTCCATGGGGTATCGGCGGTACCGATGGTGGCCACGATGCAATAAACCCAGAACTGGGAACTCTTAAGGATTTTCAGGAATTTGTTGCCGCAGCAAAGAAATTGAATATAGAGATTGCGCTCGATCTTGCCCTGCAATGCTCCCCCGATCATCCGTGGGTGAAAACACATGAAGAATTTTTTACAAAGCGCCCTGATGGAACTATCGCATACGCAGAAAATCCTCCTAAAAAGTATCAGGATATCTACCCTATTAATTTTGATAATGACTACAAGGGGCTTTTTCAGGAGGTCCTTCGCGTTGTAAAGTATTGGATCTCTCAAGATATCAAAGCATTTCGTGTTGATAATCCACACACAAAGCCCGTTCATTTTTGGCAAGATCTCATACACACCATCAACGCCGAATATCCAGATGTCATATTTCTTGCAGAAGCATTTACTCAGCCAAATATGATGCATGCGTTGGGTAAGGCCGGTTTCCAACAGTCCTACACATATTTCACATGGCGCGTCACAAAGCATGAGCTCACTGAATATGGACGTGAAGTTTCAAAGAATACAAGTCCATTCTTTCGTCCAAATTTCTGGGTTAATACTCCAGATATCCTGCCTTTCCATCTCCAAACAGGAAATCCAGCTATCTTCGCGCTCCGCGCTGTACTGGCGGCCACAATGGCTCCGTCGTGGGGGATGTATGCCGGCTACGAACTCTATGAACATATTCCCCTCAAAGAAGGGGGCGAGGAATATCGCGACTCAGAGAAATATGAAATTAAGCTTCGTGATTGGGCAGGTGCCCGAAAGGCGGGATTAACTCTCGAACCATTTATCGCTCAACTCAATGCCATTCGTAAAGAGCACAAAGCTCTTCAAAGGCTGCGAAATCTTGAATTTCATCCCACGGATAACGAAAATATTATTGCTTACTCCAAGCGTGAGGGAAAAGATTTAATTCTCGTAGTCGTGAACCTTGACCCTTCAAAGCCACAAGAGACTATGGTTCATTGGGATATGTGGTTCCTTGGTTTTGATGTAGAAACATTCGATGTAACAGATCTTCTTGATGGAAAAAAACATAGCTGGCATCCTCATACATTCATTCGGCTCAATCCAGGTCGCCCCGATGGCAAAGTCGCCCACATCGTCCAGGTAAAGCTTCCATGATCAAAAAGCTCTTCTCCAAAAAGCAGAACTCTATTTCCGACGCCCATATAACTCCCGTCGGATATCTCAATCCCCATTCCACTCTCGGGGAAATGGATCTTTATCTCATCGGTGAAGGCCGTCATGAGCGTTTGTGGGAAGTTCTCGGAGCCCACATCCGCCGCACTCCCTCCGGTGAATTGCTCGGCACTGCATTTTCAGTCTGGGCACCAAATGCTCGGGCCGTCTCTTTAATTGGAGATCACAACTTTTGGGATAAAGCCACGCATCCCATGATTCCACTTGGGGCAAATGGAATATGGGAAATATTTATCCCAGGCATCGGATCTGGAACAAAATATAAGTTTGCAATTCAAGGTGCAGATTGGCGTTGGGTTGATCACGCCGATCCCATGGCCCGACAAACAGAAATTCCTCCATCGACGGCCTCTATCGTTCATGAGACATCGCACAAGTGGGCCGATCAAAAATGGATGAGCGCACGAGAAAAATTTGAATCCTGGCGCGCTCCAATAAGCATCTATGAAGTACACCTCGGATCATGGCGACCAGGGCTTTCGTATCGTCAGCTTGCAGAAGAATTAACTGCGTATCTGATTGAAGAAGGATTTACTCACATTGAATTGCTTCCCGTTATGGAGCATCCATTCGGAGGCTCATGGGGTTATCAAGTCACATCGCTTTTTGCTCCAACTTCCCGTTTTGGATCACCAGATGACTTTAAATATTTTGTTGATGTTCTTCACCAAGCAGGTATCGGAATCATTCTCGATTGGGTTCCCGCGCACTTCCCAAAGGATGAATGGGCTTTAGCAAAATTTGACGGAACAGCACTCTATGAACATGAAGATCCTCGACTTGGCGAACATCCAGACTGGGGCACTTTGATTTTCAATTATGGGCGAAATGAAGTCCGCAATTTCCTTGTAGCAAGCGCACTTTTTTGGCTTTTGGAATACCATATCGACGGAATTCGCGTTGATGCTGTTGCATCGATGTTGTATTTAGATTACTCCCGAAAAGAAGGCGAGTGGTTACCAAACAAATTTGGCGGCCGTGAAAACCTTGAAGCAGTAGCCTTTCTTCAGGAAGCAACTGCCACTGCGTATCGTGAAGCTCCTGGAATTATGATGATTGCAGAGGAATCAACAGCATGGGGCGGAGTCACAAAACCAACAAGTGAAAATGGGCTCGGATTTGGCTTCAAGTGGAATATGGGCTGGATGCACGACACATTGGAATATATCCAGCACGAACCTATCCATCGCATGTATCACCACAACGAAATTACATTCTCCATTCTTTACGCATGGTCTGAAAACTTCATGCTTCCTCTCTCTCACGATGAAGTTGTGCACGGAAAGGGATCACTTCTTGATCGAATTCCTGGAGACCGTTGGCAAAAACTTGCGACTCTTCGCGCTCTATATGGATTTATGTGGGCTCACCCGGGTAAAAAGCTTCTCTTTATGGGCTGCGAATTTGCTCAAAATAATGAATGGAGTGAATCGCGCTCACTTGATTGGCATTTAACAGATTATGACGAACATCGAGGTGTGCAAAAATCGGTAAAGGCGATGAATGATATTTATCGAACAGCCTCTCCCCTATGGGAAAAAGATACGTCTCCGGAAGGATTCACCTGGCTCGTTGGAAATGATGGCGCTGGAAATACCATGGCATTTGCCCGCTGGTCAGATTCCGGTGAATGCATAGTGTCTATTACGAATTTCTCACCAGTCCCTCACGAAGAATATTCCGTTCCGCTTCCTCGTCCGGGCAAGTGGATTGAAATCCTCAACACCGACGATTTTTCTTTTGGCGGCAGTGGCGTAGCAAATGCTGAATGTATCTCCCAGGATGGAGCTCCAACAATTCTTCGAGTCCCACCTCTTGCAACAATCTGGCTGAAATTAACTTAACTCTTGGGAGTAACCAAGCGATTGGGATTGCCCAAATATGCAAATCGAGAAACGAAGAGAAGTGCAATTCCCGGAACCAATAGCGCAATAGTGATTGATGTGACCTGAGCGATCCAAGAAACTATCAGTTTTGCACCAAAAATAGCTACCGTGTTTGAAAGATTGAGTTGGGCAACAACTTCACTTGGCTTCAATGGGCTACGACGATTTGCGATTGTTGTAAACAGCGGCGCCATGAACGAAGTTCCGAGGCCTGCCATGAAGAATGAGAGAACTTCTACCGGGACGGCAAGAAAATAACCCTTACCGGCGAAGAACCATCCAAGTTGAGAGAAAAGTATGAATCCTCCCCCGCCAACGAGGGATGCAAGTCGAATCCAGAAGCGCTCTGAGCGATATCCAATAAGTCGAACAAAATACATTCGCCCAACAATCATGGCAAAGATGAGGGCAAGATATGAGAGAACACTCGTGCTCTTGGAGGCATGAATCTCTTGGTTTGTGACAAGCGTCGACCAATCTCCGCTTGCAAACTCAATAAAGCCACCTAATGCGTAAGCAACGATAATTGATTTATCAAAGGTGAATATTTGCTTGATGCGATGAAGATTTACTCTCTCCATTGAAATAGGATCATTGGAGCCGACTGTGATGGTGGAATGAGATGATCGAATAAGACCTATGGTCAAAACCCAAATAAGTGCCATCAAAATATCAATATGCACCGCAAAAGAAATTCTCGATGTCAGTCCAAGTGCTGCAATCACTGTGATGAGAGCACCGATACTCCACGAGCCATGCATTCTCGGCAAAAGCATCTCGCCGCTTTCATCCTGACGTTGAAGAGTCTGGGTATGTAAAGCAATATTGTGTGAGGAAAAAGCAAGGGCGATAAAGACATTTGTGCCCGCGTATATCCACGGGTTGTGAATGTGTGGGACAGAGCCCATAAGAATGTAGAGAAAAGTTGTGCTTATATACAGTGTTCGACGAACACCAACTCTTTGCACTAGGCGACCGATATAGAGAAGTGCTACGACTGATCCCAACGCTCCAAGACTTACGAGGAGTCCATAAAGCCCATTGGATACATGGAGATTGTGCTTGAGATCTGGGGAACGTGGCGCAAGTGCCATAAGACCAATTCCAAAAAGTCCAAAGAGGAGCTGCAAACGAATTCGCTCAGATTTACTCACAGCCTTTATCAAAAGAGTGCACTTGCTAACGCTTGGCGAGATTTAATGAGTTGTGGGTCAGCCGGATCAACGAGCTTAAAAAGTTCAAGAAGATGATCTCGTACCTTTTTCTGATCCTCACCTGTTGTAGCTCTCACTAAATCTATGAGACGAGAAAATCCAACTTCGTAATTTCCTTGCACAACTTCTATATCAGCTGCTTTTAATTGGATATCTATATTTTCTTTCTGACTTTCGGCAATCGCAAATATTTCACTCGGAATGCTTCCTTCAATTCGTGCCATAAGCTGTACTTGCGCCAGTCCGAGTTGGGCCATGGAATTTCCCGGCGAACGTGCAAGCCATGCGTTGTAAGCATCAATGGCACCTGCCAGGTCATTCTTCTCAAGTGCGTCCATAGCAGCTAATTCTTCGGCCTCCATTGGGATCTCGGCCTCATCGCCTTCTACGGGGGTCTCAACAGGCGTTCCTATGCCTCGTTCGGCTGCGAGCGTCATAACTTTGTCGATGACCATTCGAACTTGTTCCTTGGGTGGAACTGATTCAAAGAGCGGGACAAGTTGTTCTTGAATAATTGCAATCACAATTGGGACTGATTGGATTTGAAGTGCTTGAGCAACGGCAGTTTCTTGATCGACGTTGACGGTTGCAAGAATCCACGGATGGTTCCCATTGGAATCAAACTTGTTGTATTCATCAAGAATTGCCAAGACATCTTGTGATTGAGCGCTGCGAGGTGACCAACAAAGAGCAATGACAACTTGAGTATTTGAAGCAGGGAGAATCTCTTCAACAAGATTTTTTTGTGTGATTGCTATACCTATTTGGGGGGCAGCAACTTGTGGTTTCCCCAGGGAGCTTAAATCTACTGCTTGGGCAAGATTCTTAGGAAGTTCGCCAAAGGGATTTCGACTCATGAAGATATGTTAGTTGCTTCATCGCCAACAAGCACAGTTGAACCGGAGTCACTTCGCGTGGGAAGAATTGATGTGATGTAATTGATTGCCGCATTCTCAAGACCGAGGTCAACGCCATTCTTTTCGCCAAGATACCAGCGATGCTCCAGGATTTCGTGGAACATTTGTGCGGGCTCAACTCGGCCCCGCAAATCTTCAGGAATCATATTCAGAACGTGCTCATAAACATCCGCGAGCCACATCCGTGTGCTCTCCTCGATAGGGCGGGGAGGTTTTTGGCGACCTCGAAAACGATCGAAGGAAGCGAGCAATCTCTTCGCCTGAAATTCTTCTGCATCAATCCCTAAGAGTTCTTTCAATCGTGAAGTGTGATACCCCGCTGCAACAAGTTTTGGTGAAAATTTGAGCACGCCCTTTTCTCCATCTAAGGCGATTTCAACTTCTTCAACGGCAAATCCAAGGTCTTGCAGATTACGCATTGCTCGTTCGACTGCGTGACGGTCATTCGGGTCAAGGATTTGTGGCTCTTTAAGCATCGCCCACAATCTACGATAGCGGCGAATAACCGCCTCGCTTGAACGAATGGGATCGACGCCTGGAAGTTCCACGCCGGAAATGATGATGTCGTCGAGCTCAGCAGCAACATTAAAGAGTGCGATTTCCAAATCATGTTCTCTTTGTCCATCGCTGAGCCTCTCCTGAAACTCTCCGGTTTCCGCATCAACAAGATATGCAACATATTCTGTTGCATCGCGACGAAAGAGGGTGTTGGAGAGGGAACAATCTCCCCACCAGAATCCGAGAAGATGAAGTCGAACAAGTAAAAGAGCGAGCGCACTCGCCATCTGGTTAACATCATGTGGGGTGACCGAGCGGGAGAGAATTACACGATATGGAAGTGAATACGGTAGATATCTCGTAACGAGAGCAGGTGCGAGTTCATTTCCACGAAGATCTGAACGCCCTTCAACAACGGCTGCTGGTTCTACAGCAGGTGCGCCGCGCAGGGCGAGTTCGCGCAAGGTTGAGTATTCTCGGTTTGCAAATTCTGTCACTGTTTCCTTGACTGCAAAAACTTCTTCATCGGTGGGCCCCAGGCGCACCAATCGGACGATGTGGCGAGAGATTCCACGCATATCGGTCAGTTGGGGATCTTCGGCCCAATCCTCAAGCGGTTTCTGCCAAGCCATGTTGTAGAGAGCGAAGATGTCACCGCCTGCTCCAGTAATCTTCAATTCGCTCATGCGCGTATTCTCCCCCACCGATACGCCCCGAGTCGGTTCATTTCGGCGCCCAAAAGGTGAGAAAAGTCTTAAAACCGCCGTTAAACTCTCATTATGGCTATTCGCAAACCTTCGATAAAGCTCATGAAAAAGTCGACAACTCCTAAGAAAATTGTGGACTTAGGGACAGCCGGTGCTCCGCTAGATCATGGACATCCTTTTTATTTTGGATTTCTGGCTACCGCAGGAGCTCTCATCTCTCTCACTTTGTTGAGAGCCCTTGCTGGGGCAAGCCAAGTTTTCGTTTTGATTCTCATCTCCCTCTTCTTTGCAGCTGGGCTCAATCCTGCTGTTGAATTTTTCCAACGCCGTGGGCTCAAGCGCGGTCCTGCCGTAGCCCTTATCGTCACATTAGTCCTCGCTCTTGTCGGACTTTTCTCTTGGATTGTCATTCCTCCCATGGTGGATCAACTCAATCTCTTTGTACGAAATGCACCAGAGCTTGTCTCAAATTTGAAAAATAACTCAACAATCAACAACCTTAATCAGCATTTTGGAATTGTTGATTTAATTCAAAAGAAACTTAATTCAAGCATTCACGATGGCCAATTTGTTATCAGTGCATTTGGCGGGGTTGTTGGCGTCGGAAAAGCCGTACTTTCGGGGGCAGTTTCTCTTTTAACATTGCTCGTCCTCACGCTGTATTTCACTGCTTCGCTTCCTCAGGTGACAAATGTTGCATATCGACTTGTTCCAATTTCACGAAGGGCGCGCGTTGCAAGCTTGGCCGATGCAATAATCGGACGAGTCGGCGCGTTTGTCGCTAGCCAAGCAACAGTTGCAGTAATTGCGGGAATCTTTGCGCTCATACTTGGAACAATTCTCCACATCCCTTACACAACTCCGGTCGCAGTATTGGTTTTTGTCTGCGGACTTGTGCCATTAATCGGTCACTTCTTAGGTTGCACCGTCTTCACGTTAATTGCCCTAACAAAATCTCCATTTACCGCACTCATCGTTTTTGTTTCCTATGTTCTTTACGTACAAGTTGAAAATTATCTCGTGATGCCGAGAATTATGAAGAAGTCTCTTGCCATGCCAGGACTGGTAACAATTCTTGCTGCAATGCTCGGTACCAGCCTTTTAGGACTTGTTGGTGGCTTGCTTGCAGTTCCGGTTGCTGCAGCAATCATGCTCATTCTGGAAGAAGTTGTTTTCCCTAAGCAAAATCAGGCTTAATACTCTGTAGGTAGCGGCAATCTCGCTGGAGCAACTACGTTAACAATTTCGGTGAGCACTCTGTATACCTGAGGCTCTCCTAGCCATAAATGTTTTCCCTCATCAACGTTAATAAGTTTTATTTGAGGAATCGAGGAAAAAGCAATTGCAGCTTCGGCAGGCTTAAGATACTCATCGTGCTCTGGGATGAGCGCTGTAATCGGGCGGCCGTCCTGAACCCAGAAATTGAGATCTCCAACTTTTGAATATTTCAGAGGTGGGCTCAATAAAATCAGTCCTTTGATACGAGGATCGCGCGCATGGCGAATAGCCAAGTCTGTACCGAATGACCAACCCATAACCCACAAATTCTCAGCCTTGCATATATCAAAGGCGTAAGCGATTGCCGCTTCCACATCAAATTTTTCCGAATCGCCGTTGTCGTATTCGCCTTCTGATTTCCCCGCTTCACTCTCTGTTCCCCGAGTGTTGAAGCGAATGATTTCTATTCCAGCAAGCGCTGGTAGCCGGTTTGCCGCTTTCTTATAGATATGGCTATCCATCATGCCGCCACCGGTTGGATTTGGGTGGAGAGCCACGATCGTTGCTTCTCGCACCCCAAGCGGGGAAGAAGTTTCTCCAATAAGGCGTAGGCCATCTGCCGTTTTTAGCGTAAATGGGGTTCGTCGAGAGGGCAACACGGAGCTTGGACGTATTAACTCTGCCATGTCTTCAGTTTAGTCTTTCACCATGAGTACTTCTGACTTTCCGAGCATCAACCCAGTCACTGGGCAAGAAATTGCACGATTCCCCAATCATACGGCCGATGAGGTTGATGAAGCAGTGAAAGGTGCGCGCAATGCATCAGCAGCATGGGCCACTCTTGGGTACACCGGGCGAAAGAAAGTATTGAAGTCATGGGCATCTCACCTCGCGCACCAGATAGATGAGATAGGAAAGCTCATATCTGATGAAACTGGGAAACCATTAAGCGATGCAACTTTGGAAGCATCTTTGGCAATAGAGCAACTTTCATGGGCTGCAAATAAGGCTGGAGTAATTCTCAGCGATCAAAAGAGACCTTCTGGTTTATTAATGTTTAACATGAGTGCAAAGGTTCAACGATCCCCTTACGGAGTTGTGGGTGTTATCGGGCCATGGAACTACCCCATGTTTACGCCGATGGGTTCGATTGCATACGCACTTGCCGCCGGCAACACTGTTGTCTTTAAGCCTAGTGAGTACACGCCTGCTGTTGGAGATTGGCTTTCTCGTTCGTTTGCAGAAATCGCCCCATTTTCTGGAATTTTCACAACAGTAACTGGCTTACCAGATACTGGTCGCGCCTTAACCGAAAGCAACGTAAATAAGATTTCATTTACTGGAAGCACACGCACGGCAAAGAAAGTTGCGGCATCGGCTGCTGGGCGAATGATTCCCGTAGTCCTTGAATGCGGCGGCAAGGATCCTGTCATCGTTGCCAGCGATGCTGATTTAAATCTTGCTGCTGAATATGCCTTGTGGTCTGCCATGGCAAATGGAGGTCAATCGTGTATTGGCGCAGAACGCGTCTATGTTGTTGATTCAGTTGCCGATAAATTTATTGAATCAATTACCTCAATGGCGAAGAAGATTCATGAAGGAAAGAACTACGGTCCGGCTACGATGCCATCGCAGCTTCAAGTCATTCAAGGCCATATCAATGATGCTGCCGCAAAAGGTGCTCAATTCGCAGTTGGCGGAGTAAATGCAGTTCACGATGGAATGGTTGCTCCGACAATAATGCTCAATGTTCCAGAAGATTCAACAGCCATGACAGAGGAAACATTTGGACCAACTCTTGCTATCAATAGAGTTTCTAGTATCGCCGAAGCGGTAAATCTTTCGAATGCATCCTCCTATGGATTGGCCGCTGCAGTCTTTTCCAAAAGAAACGGTGACGAGATTGCCGCTCAACTTCAATGCGGAATGGTCTCAATTAACTCAGTATTCTCCTTCGCAGCCGTCTCATCGGTTCCATTTGGCGGCGTGAAAGATAGTGGTTATGGACGCATTCATGGAAATGAAGGACTACTCGAATTTACTTATCCCCGGACAGTTGTATCCACAAAGTTTAGAATCCCTCTGGCTTTTACAACATTTAAGCGAACCCGTTTTGCCGATGGAACTATCAAGAAGATAATTACCATTCTCTACGGACGTTAATACTTAGGAGCGTTTCGTGAGCGCTGCACCTTCGGCGCACGTCGATCTTTCTTATTCCAGCACGGGGTATGCCAATGTCTGCGGGTTTCTACATCTTCGTGAATCCATGCAACGATGTGAGGTGTGGCGGTAGGAATTAATTGATCACATCCTGGACAGCGATAAGGTTTTGACGAACTAGAACCCGTGATTTTGCGGACGGTATATATTCCCTCATCGTGTTCTTCCACTGATTCAAATGAATGACCCACCTCGCGCTCAGGTTCGGTACGGCGCGACCCTTTCGGGTGATTTCGACGGGGGCTCACGCTCATATTCTTCCACTCATTGATTCTGGGATTCGCCCATGTGGGGTAATTAGGGCAAGATTTCCTCATGAGCTCGTCTGCAATATCTATTCAAGGTCTCACAAAGAACTATGGCGATTTTGCAGCGGTGGATGGCATAAATCTGGAAGTCTCCTATGGAGAAATCTTTGCAATCCTTGGGCCAAATGGTGCCGGAAAGACAACAACGGTTGAAATTCTCGAAGGCTATAGGGACCGAGATGGTGGAAAGGTCACCGTACTCGGGGAAGATCCCGGCAACCTTGGCGAAAAGACATATTCGTGGAGAGAGCGCATCGGAATTGTTCTCCAAAGCACGAGTGATTCTGAAGATTTAAGCGTTCGAGAAACGATTCACCACTTCGCACGCTACTACTCGCATCCAAAGGATCCCGAGAGCGTGATAGCTCTGACAGGATTATCTGAAAAAGCAGATGCAAGAGTCCACACACTCTCAGGCGGTCAGCGGCGCAGACTCGATGTCGCCCTTGGAATCATTGGTTCTCCAGAACTGCTCTTCCTCGATGAACCCACAACAGGCTTTGACCCAGAAGCAAGGCGCGCATTCTGGGATCTCATTCGCACCCTTCGAAAAGAAGGAACAACGATTCTTCTTACAACGCACTACCTTGATGAGGCCGAGGCGCTCGCAGATCGCGTTGCCGTCATTGTCGCTGGAAAGATTCTCGAGATTTCTTCTCCAGAAACCCTCGGCAATCGTCATTTGGCTCAAGCAAGAATTACATGGCTTGAAGGCGGGCAACAACGTGAGCTTCTCAGCAATAATCCAACAGGTGAGGTAGCCACCATTGCAGCGAGAATGGGTGGAGAAATTCCTGAACTCCAAGTTATTCGCCCAAGTCTTGAAGATATCTATCTCACCATGATTGGAGAAGATCGATGAATATCCTTCGTCTGGGCTTCCTCCGTGGCGCTCTTGAAATAAAGCAATTTCTTCGTCAGCGAGAATCTGTTGTATTTACGATTCTCTTTCCTGTCATGCTTCTCTTTATCTTTGGATCGGTCTTTAAAAATACGATTGCTCCTGGCGTAAAATTTAGTCAATACTTTGTTGCGGGCATGATTGCCTCTGGGCTTGTGAACTCTGGATTCCAACAGTTAGCGATAATGATTCCCATCGAACGTGATGCCGGAACGTTAAAGCGCCTACGAGGAACCCCTATGTCGCCCGCCTCCTATTTTATTGGAAAAGCAATTCTTGTTACCGCATCCACCGTCATCCAAATTGCCCTTCTTATGGGAATTGGAATTGCAATGTTTGGACTTCATGCACCTTCATCGCCTGAAAAATGGATACGCTTTCTCTGGTTAATTATCATCGGTAGTACATGCACAACCGCGCTAGGTATCGCCTTCTCTGCAGTCCCAAAGAACGGTCGAGGTGCATCCGCCGTGGTCTCTCCTATCGTTATTATTTTGCAATTCTTCAGCGGAGTCTTCTTTGTATTTACTCAACTTCCAAAATGGATGCAGGAATTCGCAGCTATTTTTCCGCTCAAATGGCTCACTCAGGGAATGCGATCAGTCTTTCTCCCAGACAGTTTTGTCCACCAAGAGGTGGCAAAGTCTTGGGAAATTGGTCGAACTGCGCTCGTACTTCTCATCTGGACTGTTATCGGAATTCTTTTTTCGATTAAGAAATTTAAGTGGACAAATAGATGAAGAAGGCGCGCTCTCTCGTTTTATTACTTTCCTTATGTGCAATCTTCTCAATATATTCCATCTTTTCCGTGTGCTCAACATCTACTTTTGCCGCAACAACAAAAGCCTCTCCTAAACCTGTCGCGAAAAGCACTTCGAAGGCGACAATAAAGCCAACGGTAAAAAGCACAAAAAGGCCCGTTGTAAAGCGAAAAGTTTACGTTCCAAAGAAGGTAAAGCCTTCGCCGTCGCCAAAACCAGTCTGGCCTCCAAAAGCATTTGTTGAAAATAATGGGGTTTATGCTCGAGTGCCAAGTGGAACCGAACTCGTGGGTCTACTTTCAGCAAAGACGACCCTTGCAAAGACTGTTCAGGCTTGTGAGGCAAGTGCTTGCGGTGCTGTCTACATCGCATCCTCAACCGACTGTACGTGGTGGGAAGTGACAGCAAATGTATTTGGTCCCAGTTATGCCGACATCACAAATTATGTGACATATGGATCTCTTCGAACTCTCGTGCCGGGAACAAGCGCACATGTTGTTACGCCAGTTTTTCTCGTCTCTACCGAGCCTCTCATCCCTAATGAAGATCTCATCCTCCAAACTCTAGGAATAAAGAAGGACAAGTTCTATAACTTGATTGCTCTTGGGCAGAGTCTTCGTCAGATTGCTGGAGCAAAAATCAACGTTGTGGTGAGCGCGATTGCCGCAGCAGAGAAAAAAGATATCGCTCAACGATTAGCTGCGGGAACGATTTCATCGGCTCAAGCGCAAGATCAGATTGAGGGAATACCGGCGCGGGTTTCCAACGAACTTACTTCTTACAATCTTACGGTTGGCGGAATCAATGTAAAGTGCTGGATAAGTTCGCCCACCGAAACTATTCCAAGTACCGTGTACAGCCCAACTTCAATCCGCTAGCGATTTGCTCCAGGAACCCATAAAACGTCGCCTTGCTCTTTGTTGCAAACGCGCGCTAGTACGAAGAGAAGATCCGATAGACGATTGAGATACTTTGCTGTTAATGGATTAACGCCTCCGCCAAATGCATGAATTGCGTTCCAGGTTGAACGCTCTGCACGTCGCACAACTGTACGAGATGTGTGAAGAAGAGCGGCTCCGGGAGTTCCTGAAGGTAATACAAATGAACGAAGTTCAGTGAGATCTGCATTGTATGAATCAATTTGCGCTTCAAGATAATCAATCTGGGATTCAAGGACGCGAAGTGGCTCAATCTTTGGCTCATCAATTACTGGTGTACATAAATCTGCACCAACATCGAAAAGATCATTTTGGATACGTATCAAAAGAGAGCGGATAGATTGATCCTCGATTGCGCCAAGTGCGAGCACAACTCCAATAGATGAATTTGCCTCGTCCACTGTGGCATATGCTTCAAGGCGAGGGTCGTTTTTTGATGTACGACTCATGTCTCCAAGTGATGTAGTTCCATCGTCGCCAGTTTTTGTGTAGATACGTGTCAGATTAACCATGTCTCCAGCCTATTAGATGCCGTTAGAATAAGCACATGAGCAGCGGCGAGCCTTTAGCATTTGAGATACATGGCCCTGCCCGCCTCCAGGGTTCTGTGACGCTTTCGGGAGCGAAGAATTCTGCCCTGAAGCTCATGGCTGCCTCACTTCTTGCAGCCGGAAAAACTACCCTTCACAATGTTCCGGGAATTGCTGATGTCGAGATTATGTCTGATCTACTTCGCAGTCTTGGCTGCACCGTGGAATATATCAGCGAGAGCCAAACGCTGACAATTGATGTTCCACAAACACCAGGCCATCGCGCTGAGTACAATCTTGTTCGCAAACTTCGTGCATCTATCAATGTCCTAGGGCCACTTCTTACTCGCCTCGGTAGAGCTGAAGTAGCACTCCCCGGAGGCGACGCCATTGGTTCTCGTGGATTAGATTTTCATATAAAAGGGTTACAAGACTTGGGTGCAGAAGCACACTCTGAACATGGGTATGTCATTGCATCGGCTCCAGATGGGCTTGTCGGCGCAGATATTTCCCTTAACTTCCCAAGCGTTGGTGCAACGGAAAATATTATGACCGCCGCCGTTTTAGCCCGTGGCGTTACAACGATTGACAACGCCGCACGTGAACCTGACGTAGTGGATCTTGGGGAATTTCTCAATTCAATGGGTGCAAAGATTGAGGGCCTTGGCTCATCACTTATCACCATCACCGGCGTCACAAATCTTTCTCCCACAACACACGCAACGCTACCTGATCGAATTGTTGCGGGAACTTGGGCTTTTGCAGCCGTTATGACAAGAGGTGATATCACCATCATCGGTGGCCGTGAAGATCATCTTGAAATTCCGCTCGATAAACTTGTGCAGGCCGGAGCCGTTGTCACCACAACCACAAATGGTTTTCGCGTAAAGATGGATCGCAGACCTACCGCTGTCGATATCGTGACTCTCCCCTACCCTGGTTTCCCAACCGATCTTCAGCCTATGGCGATTTGCATGAATGCAATTGCTGAAGGGCATTCGATGGTGACAGAAAATGTCTTCGAAGGGCGCTTTATGTTTGTGAATGAATTGAAGCGACTAGGTGCAAACATCACAGTCGATGGCCATCACGCTTCTATTACTGGCATTCCAGAGCTTTCAGGCGCTCCTGTTGTTGCAACTGATATTCGCGCTGGGGCTGGGTTGGTTCTAGCAGGACTTGTAAGTGAAGGCACAACAATCGTAGAAGAGGGCTTCCATGTTGATCGTGGATATACCCACTTTGCAGAAAACCTCCGCACCTTGGGTGCGGAGGTTTTGCGAATTACTGAATAACTTTATTCTGAAGCTTGTCCAAGAACTGAAACGCGGTTCTTAGAGACTGATAGAAATCCACCATTAATAGTGAATTCAACCTTTTCTCCGCCCACCACTTTGATTTCAACTTTTCCATCGACCAGTACTCCAAGAAGTGGCGCGTGGTCAGGCAGGATTCCGATATCTCCTTCGAGAGTACGGGCTGAAACCATCGTTGCTTCACCAGACCAGACGCGCTTGTCCGGTGAGACTACTTCAACAGTGAGACTGTGAGATGTCGATGACATTTAAATTATGCCTTAGCCAATTCAGCAGCCTTGCGCTCTACATCCTCGAGTCCGCCACACATGAAGAATGCCTGCTCTGGAACGTGATCGTACTTTCCGTCGGCTAGCGCTTCGAATGCTTCAATTGTCTCTGAAAGTGGTACGAAAGATCCATCGATACCTGTGAAGACCTTTGCAACGAATGTGTTCTGTGAAAGGAAGCGCTGGATACGACGAGCGCGACCAACCAAGATTCGATCTTCTTCAGATAGTTCATCGATACCCAAAATCGCGATGATGTCTTGGAGGTCCTTGTAACGCTGCAAGATCTGCTTCACACGGTTTGCAACGCGGAAGTGATGTTCTCCAATGTAGCGAGGATCCAAAATACGTGATGTCGAGTCAAGTGGATCCACCGCTGGATAGATACCAAGTTCTGAAATTGGACGAGACAACACTGTTGTTGCATCCAAGTGAGCAAATGTTGTGTGAGGAGCTGGGTCGGTGATGTCATCGGCAGGAACATAAATAGCCTGCATAGATGTAATCGAGTGACCACGTGTTGAGGTAATTCGCTCCTGCAACTGACCCATTTCATCTGCAAGTGTTGGCTGGTAGCCCACAGCTGATGGCATACGTCCTAGAAGTGTTGATACTTCAGAACCTGCTTGAGTAAAGCGGAAAATATTGTCG
>CAINRG010000017.1 GCA_903852585.1 uncultured Actinomycetes bacterium | reverse complement strand
TACATCACAAATAATTAAGTCAAATTTAGTATCCATCCATGGTCCGAATAATGATCCAAGCCTTGCTCTGTAATCCAAATTTAGAGACTTTGCATTTTTCTCTGTAGCTGCCACAGCATTTGTAGATAAATCTGAGAAATAGATTGAAATGGCCTTCTCTAAAGCAAGTTCGAGCCCAACAAAACCCCATCCACAACCTAAATCTAAAACGTGGGAATTATTCCTAATCATTTGCTTTGATGCGCGTAGTAAGTATGATGAAGTTGCAGTTGGCGCAAATATTCCATCACCTTCTGTTTCCAGTTTATCTGAATGCCCAGATAGCTGTGTAGCTCCAAGAGCGATGAGGGTTCGTTGATTCAAAATGTTCCAACTTTCATTTGGCAATTTGTCTCAATAGTTTCTAGTCTACTCTCACAACACTAATTAGTGTCATTAAGTGCACTACAACAATCCCTACTTACCCTCGATGAGTAATTATGTGGTGGGCCCAGACAGGCTCGAACTGTCGACCCACGGATTAAAAGTCCGTTGCTCTACCGACTGAGCTATAGGCCCCAAGGATTGTTGTGCAGCGCTAAGTGTATCTGTGGTTTCTCCCCCTAATTTCCATACGCTGAGCGTGCTAAACGATCTCTAATTGCTTCTGCTAATCCATCGCCTCCGGGTTGCAAGACCACAACAACTTCAAGGTTCTTTGTGTCAGCCAATCTTAGAGCTGCATAAAGATCACGTGCGTAGCCTTCAATGCTGCTAGGTGATGCAAGGCGGATGACTCCATCTGGTGTGGGAATCTGATCAGGAGCGATAAGACCATCTCCTGGTTCTGCGATTGCATCTAAGACAACTTTTGCTTGAGGTGAGTAATGAGAATCAAGAGATCCTGAAACTCGAATGTTCTTGTCATTACTTGCCAGCGCAATTAAACCTGTGGACTCCTCAATCATCGCCGCGCTCACCGCACCGGGTCTAAGAATGAATGGCGTCGCTTTCGTGCAATCAATAATTGTGGATTCAACGCCAACAAGGCATTGCCCGCCATCAAGGATGAGATCCTCGGGGCTTAGATATTCACCGAGCTCTTCCTCGACCGCTTCAGCTGTTGTGGGGGAGACTGAACCAAATCTATTTGCACTTGGCGCAGCGATGCCTTCATTGAATTCCTTCAAGAGCGCCAGTGCAATTGGGTGCGCAGGAACGCGCAGCGCAACAGTTTCTTGTCCTGCCGTTATAAAGTCCTTTGCTTTCGCGCTGCGCCTGAGCACAAGAGTCATCGGCCCTGGCCAAAAATCCCTGGCAAGTTTTATCGCAAACTCAGGAATATCAATGGCCCATTGGGCCATCTGATCTATTGCGGCAATATGAACGATCAAAGGATGATCTTCTGGTCGTCCTTTGACTTCATAAATTCTTTTTACAGCGCTTTGGTTAGTTGCATCTGCGCCAAGTCCATAAACGGTCTCTGTGGGTATAGCGATGAGATGGCCAGCCTTTAGCGCAGCAGATGCTGATGAGAT
>CAINRG010000016.1 GCA_903852585.1 uncultured Actinomycetes bacterium | reverse complement strand
GTGGTTTATGACATCAATGTCCGTTCCTCTGTTGAAGGTGATCGCGATAAATATCGTGCAAATGTTGTGAAGTGGGCAGCTCTTTCTGATGCCATCAAGCTTTCTGATGATGATGCACACTGGCTCTTTCCTGATCAAGAACTTGAGGATGTTGCAAAGACTTTTATTGCGATGGGAGCAAAGCTTGTCGTTATCACCCTCGGCGCTGATGGCATGGTTGGCTACACCACACATGGAAGCGTTCGCGTTCCAGGAGTCAAAGTTGATGTTGTCGATACTGTCGGCGCAGGCGACACTGTTGGAGCAATTATTGTCGAAGCAATTGTGGGATATGGTTTAGATAATCTCCAAGGTGAAATATTAGAGAAGACCCTTAATCGCGCAGCTCAGGCAGCAGCAATCACGTGTAGTCGCGCGGGTGCAAAGCCGCCGACAAAAGCGGAATTGGATGAGTGCTAAGAAATGCTCAGTATTGATGGACAAGAAATTTCAATTGCAATCGATCTTGATCAAGGTGGCCGCTTAGTCTCTCTCCAATGGCGAGATTTAGAATTTGTTTTATCTCACCGCGGGACGGCAGTTAACTGGGGTTGGTATGCGATGGCTCCGTGGGCTGGTCGCATCGCCGATGGAATCTTGGTTGATAAAAAGGGTAATGAACATATCCTTCCCACAAATGTGATGCCGCCTCATGCGATTCATGGATTGGGCTTGATGGGATCATGGGAAGAGACTGGCAAGGGGCGCGCACGTCTAGAACTACCCGCTCCTTATAACGGTGCCTATGTTGATCAACACTTTGAAATTTTGGATGATGCAGTTCGTTGGACCTTGGAATACGAACCAAATGGCTGTGATCTTCCTGCATGGATTGGAATGCACCCATGGTTTCCTCGTGAGCTTGGTCGTGGCGGAGATGCAGAACTTAATTTCAGCGCTGGAAAAATGTTTAAACGAAACGAAGATGGCATCCCTACAGGTGAATTGATAACTCCGCTATCTGAAAATTGGGATGATTGCTTCACTGATATCAAAGGTGTGCCTGAGATTGTTTGGCCAGGAGCTGCGCGAGTATCAATCGAAAGTGATGCACCGTATTGGGTTGTCTATAACGAAGATACAGAAGGAATTGCGGTTGAACCCCAGACAGCTCCGCCTGACGCAGCAAACCTTGGCATCGAAGGTGAACATTACGTGGAAGCACTCTTCACTTTCTCCGAAGACTTTGCCTAAATCTGCAATAATCACGACGTGGAAATTAATCGCGATCACCTAAAGAAGTTAATGGCAAAAGAGGAAGAAAGATTCCTCGTACTGCACCCAAAGTCTGGTCACCTTTTCAAGCAAGCCCAGGATGTTATGCCCGGCGGGGTTCCGATGTCATGGATGGCGAAATGGCCCGGTGCTTATCCGCTCTTCGTTGACAGCGCGCAAGGCGCACACTTCACTGACGTCGATGGCCATGAATATATTGATTTCTGTTTGGTTGATACCGGGTCCATGACTGGCCACTCACCAAAAGCAACAACAGATGCTGTCACGGCTCAAATGAAGCGCGGTATCACAGCGATGCTTCCAACCGAGAACGCCGTCATTGTTTCCCAAGATCTCACAAAGCGATTTGGCCTCCCACTATGGCAATTCACGGTCTCTGCAACTGATGCAAATCGCCACTCGATTCGATATGCACGATTAATCACAGGTAAATCAAAGATCATCGTTATTGATAAGTGTTATCACGGCAGCGTCGATGAAACATTTGGAACGTTAGATGATGCTGGCAATACAGTGATGCGTCCTGGTAACTTAGGCGCTCCTGTTGCCCTTGATCAAACAACCCGCGTTGTTGAATTTAATAACCTTGCTGCAATGGAAGCCGCTCTCGCACATGGAGATGTCGCTGCGATTCTGATGGAGCCGGCGATGACAAATATTGGAATCGTCCTACCTGAGGATGGTTATCTTCACGCTGTTGGCGAACTTGCTAAGAAATATGGCGCCATCTGGATTATCGATGAGACCCATACGATTTCAGCCGGTGCAGGTGGAATGACCCATCAATTAGGGCTTAAGCCAGATATGTTGACGATTGGAAAGTCCATTGGTGGTGGAATTCCTACGGGAACATTTGGAATGACTAAGGATGTTGCAGATCGGATCAAAGAAAAGGTCATCCGCGAAATTGTTGATACTGGCGGAATTGGATCAACTCTTGCTGGCAATGCGCTCTCGTTTGCTGCAATGCGAGCGACTCTTTCGGAAGTATTGAATGCAAAGAATTTTGCTCACATGATTGAACTTGGGGATCGCTGGTCTGACGGTGTCGATGCGGCAATTTCAGAATTCAAGCTTCCTTGGCATTGCTCACGTTTGGGTGCTCGCGGAGAATATCTTTTCCAAGCAACTGCGCCTAAGACAGGTAAAGAAGCATCTGATGCTGGCGACTTTGAACTAGAGCAATATGTGCATCTTCGTTTGCTTAACGATGGATTCCTTATTACTCCGTTCCACAACATGGCTTTAATGTCACCGGATACAACTGTGGAGGATGTTGACAGACATACGGCAGCATTTCGCGCCATGTGTTCGGATTTAGTTGCGGGCTAATTAGGCGTCAATAAATTGTTCTTTACCGGCATTTGGTAAAGAGAAGCGGTAGCCGACATTTCGTACGGTTCCGATGATTGCTTCAAATTCAGGGCCCAGCTTTGCTCGCAAGCGGCGGATATGAACATCAACTGTTCGGGTTCCACCAAAATAGTCATAGCCCCAGATTTCGTGGAGTAATTGAGCACGTGTAAATACACGACCGGGGTGCTGGGCGAGGTACTTCAGTAATTCAAACTCTTTAAATGTTAGATCCAGTGAGCGGCCCTTAATCTTTGCGGTGTAGGACTGTTCATCAATCACAACATCGCCTGTGCGAATTTCACGAGCAGAAGGATCTGATGCAACAAGTTCATTCAAAACTTTACCGATAGCAATACGAATTCGCGCATCAATTTCAGCAGGTCCAGCTGTATCAAGGATGACATCACTGATACCCCAATCACTGTTGATGGCCGACAGCCCACCTTCTGTAGTGATTGCAATCATTGGGCAATCAATTCCTGTCGCGGTGATGACACGCGCAAGTGCCTTTGCTGCAGGAAGATCTCGACGTGCATCAATAAAGAGACATTCGATTTCAGGGATATCAATAAGAATGGAGGCTTCAGGAGGAAGAATCTTTACCTGGTGTTGGAGTAATCCAAGGCTCGGCAATACTTCAGCGCTCGCGCCGAGGGTATTTGTGAGTAGAAGGACTCTCGCCATTGGGAAATCTTACTCGGCGGTGGAATAAGATAAAGCCATGGCTGAACAGCATGAATTACGGGATAAAGGCCTTCGCCTCACACCACAGCGCGAGCTCGTTCTCTCCGCTGTTCGCGAATTAGGACATGCCACCCCTGAAGAGGTTGCTGAGAAGGTTCGCGAGAGCCATCCCGGCATCAACCTTTCCACTGTTTACCGCAATCTTGAAACACTGGAAAATGTTGGACTTGTTCAACACGCGCACCTTGGCCATGGTGGCGTCACATATCACGCAGCCGAGGAAGAGATCCACGCTCACCTTAAATGCGAAAAGTGCGGAATCCTCATCGAAGTACCTATTGAGGCAACTGCTCACTTCACTCAATCTTTGATTAACGATTATGGTTTTCATACTGATCTTTCACACCTTGCAATTGCAGGCCGTTGTGAATCTTGTTTCGCATCTGCGTAAAAAATACTATGACAGCCGTTTATGTCGAAGAAGGTCCTGACAAGGGTGCTATCTGGCATTTTGGCGAACCAAATAAAGAACAACGCGCTCTTGCTGAAGGAAGCGCGTGGGCAGATTTGAGTCACAAAGCAGTTCTGACTGTTAACGGTCAAGACAGACTTACATGGCTCAATGATTTAACAACGCAAGAGCTTGTGAAGTATGAATCTAATACTTGGACTTCAGCACTAATCCTGAACGCCCAAGGCCATATCACTCACCAATTGTTTCTGATGGATGATGGAACAACGACATGGATTTTTACAGAGCAAGATAAAGAAGAAGAGCTGCTTACCTTCTTAAACAAGATGGTCTTTATGTTGCGCGTAGAGCCAAAGTCAGTAACGAGTCAATACAAGATTATAAAGACCGCTGGAAAGTCAGATCAATTTGGTGGTCCTTACAAAATCATTAAAAGAAGCGAAAATCCCAATGAATCCGGCATGCAGGTTGGCACATGGGCGCTTGAAGCAGAACGTGTCGCACAAAAGCGTGCACGACTCCTCTTTGAAACAGACCATAAATCAATTCCTAATGAATTGGGCTTCCTCAATAACGCAGTCCATATGCGCAAAGGCTGCTACCCGGGGCAAGAGACAGTTGCTAAAGTCTTTAATTTAGGCCAACCCCCAAGACGCTTGGTTTTATTGCACTTGGATGGAACAGAAATTGAACTTCCAAAAACAGGAGATGCAGTTTTTGCTGAAAATGATCGCGAAAAAGTGATTGGTTACATAGGAACTGTTGCGCGTCATTATGAATTAGGACCAATTGCATTAGCTGTTGTAAAACGTGCGGTTTTAACTGACATTACGTTGAAAAGTAATAACGTTCTTGCATCTCAAGAAAATTAAAAAATAAATTCGCAAAAATCCCTATTTTTCTATAGGGGTTAGTACTAC
>CAINRG010000015.1 GCA_903852585.1 uncultured Actinomycetes bacterium | reverse complement strand
GAGCGGATCAAGGATGCAAGAGGAGAAACTCCAGATGGTGTGGCAAAAGATGAAGGAGAAGAGTTTCCATCGATAACAAGAAGTTCAGATTGGCCTGCGGATTCACTCTTCAGCAATGTAAGAGCGCTGACAGCAGAGCGCATATCGGCAACAACGATGGAGTCTGCTAAAGGTCCAAGTGCTGCACCTACAGCCGCTTCCCATCCTGACTCAACAGTGATTAAAGATGAAAGCCGTCCGCGGACTTGTGCGCCGCTTCGTCCAGACATGATTGCTTCGCCACCATCTCGGTGCAAAAGTGATTCTTCAAGAGCAGCTAAACGAGAAGTCAATCCAGAACGTTCGCGCTGAGCAGTCTGCTCGCGTTCTTGTGCAGCTTCAAATTCGGATATTGCACCTTGCATCGCACTCTTGGCACGTTCATGTTGGGCATCTAGATCTGGTTCGGATGCATCTAGTCCGGCAATTTCACTTTCCAAAAGTGCAAAATCTGATTTGAATTGTTGTAAGCGATTAAGCGCTTCGTCACGAGCTGTTGTTAGACGAGTGATTTCGGCATTTGTTGCATCAATGCGAGAGCGAAGAGCGTTGATATGTCCCTCTTGGCGGGCTGTTCCCTCACGTTGATCTGCAATAGCTCGAAGTGCAGCAGAAACTTGATTCTCTTCAGTTGCAAGAAGCGCTTCGAGTTCGCGAAGTCCTTCGGTGACGGCAGTAAGTGCGTTCTGATGTTCTGCCAACTTTGATTGAAGGCCGGCTTGTTCGGCGCGAAGGGTCGCAGCCTCTTGATCCATAGCAATGGGATCGCGCCCGCTGGCTCTTGCCTCTTCGATTTCTTCGGAGAGAAAACGCGCACGTTCGGAGGCCAACGATTGAACTCCGCGGAATTTTTCACGCTGGGCAGTGAGTTGGTAGAAATTTTCTTGTGCCTGGACTAGAAGTGGATTTTCTGAAGCGCTGATGCGATCGAGTTCTTCCTCGCGAGCTCGAGAATCGCGAAGTGCTTGCTCAACTTCATCGCGACGTGCGCGAAGAGTTGTCTCGTCAGCGACTTCAAGTTCTAGTTGGGACTTTAATTGAATCAAATCATCTGCAAGAAGACGCAAGCGCGAATCTCGTACATCAGATTGAATAGTCGAAGCGCGTCGAGCAACTTCTGCCTGTTTTCCGAGCGGTTTAAGCTGACGACGAAGTTCAACCGTAAGATCTTGAATACGCGCAAGATTTCCTTGCATCGAATCAAGTTTGCGAAGAGCTTTCTCTTTGCGCTTGCGGTGCTTCAAGACACCTGCTGCTTCTTCAATGAAGGCACGACGCTCTTCAGGGTTGGCGAGCAAAATTGCATCGAGCTGGCCCTGTCCAACAATGACGTGCATTTCACGACCGATGCCGCTATCGCTTAAAAGTTCTTGAATATCCAAAAGACGTGATGTCTGACCATTAATTTGATATTCACTTGTGCCATTACGGAACAAAATACGAGTGATGGTAACTTCGGTGTAATCAATGGGAAGGGTTCCATCGGTATTGTCGATGGTGACAGATACTTCTGCGCGACCAAGTGGAGCGCGTCCTGAAGTTCCGGCGAAGATGACATCTTCCATCTTTCCGCCGCGAAGAGATTTTGCTCCTTGTTCGCCCATCACCCATGACAAGGCATCGACCACGTTGGACTTACCGGATCCATTAGGACCCACAACGCAGGTAATCCCTCGCTCGAAATTAAGTTGAGTACTCGATGCGAAGGATTTGAAGCCCTTGAGGGTTAAACTCTTCAAATACACGGGGAAAACCTATCGGCTTAGCGCGAGCATTCCCGCCATTTCCGCCCTACTTTGATGACCAGAAGCCTGTAGTTAAGGTCGAGAGTTGATGAGGTCATACGCTAATTTTGCAGCAACTTGTTCTGCTTCTCTCTTGCTCTTTCCAGAGCCCATGGGAAATCTTTCCCCCGATAGAAGAGCGATTGCTGTAAAACTCTTATCGTGATCTGGTCCGGACTCTCCGATTTCATATTCTGGAGCGGTTAAATTTTTAGCAGCTGCAATCTCTTGAAGTGCAGTTTTTGCATCGAGTGATGCTCCCGCCGTGCTTGCCTCGGTGATAGCTGGCAAAAACCATTTCAATATAATTTCTGCGCTCTGTGTAAATCCGTATTGGAGATAGATCGCGCCAACGAGGGCTTCAAGTGAATCTGCAAGGATTGAATTCTTCTCACGCCCACCAGTTGCTTCCTCGCCCTTACCAATACGAAGGTGGGTGCCAATCTTTAATTCGCGAGCAATTTCAGCGAGCGCACGAGTATTTACAACACCGCTACGAATTGGGGAAAGTCTGCTCTCGTCCATTTCCGGAAAGCGCGCATAAAGCTCTTCTGTGATGACTAGGCCCAGAACGCTATCGCCTAAAAATTCAAGGCGTTCATTTGTTGGAAGACCACCGTTTTCGTAAGCGAAAGATCGGTGAGTAAAAGCGAGTTCGAGTAATTCTTCTTTAACAGCTATGCCGAGTGATCCTGTAAGGCTCTCGTACATATGGGTTTTTTACTGTTGTAAAAGGAGATTAGACAGCGAGAACCTGACGGCGGTTATAGGTACCGCATGTTGGGCATGCTGTGTGCTGCAACTTTGGCTGTTGGCACTGACCGCATGTAGCAAGAGCGGCTGGAGTTGTTTTCCATGAGCTACGGCGTGAGCGGGTACGCGAACGGGACATCTTTCGCTTTGGAACTGGCATTTTTTACCCCTTTGTTTCGTAACAGCGCCGTGCTTGTAGTAAGCGGCAATTATGGCCGAAAGGGGCCAAATTGGGAAATCGGCCTATTCTGAAGGCTTTTCTCCGGCCCATCCTTCCAGCCCAGCCCAGCGAATATCGTGCTTTTCATGGGCATGATCCTCAGGAAGCTCAGCCATCGGCAATCCACAATCCGGGCAGAGCCCCTCGCAATCCTCCGAGCAGAGCGGGTTAAGTGGAAGGTCCAAAATAAGTGCGTCGCGGATGGCAAATTCTAGGTCGATAAAGTCCCCATCCATATGAAGATCTTCATCCTCATCGGCTATCTCAATCTCTTTTGCCTTCTTGTGGCTCTTTTTCTCTGCCTCATAACGATAAAGCTCAGTGAAGTTCTGCTCCACATCCAATTCAATGGGCTCAAGACAGCGGGTGCACTCTCCTGTGACGAATGCGGCGACAGTCCCAGATGCAAGAACACCTTCGCTGACGGAGGTGATTCGCAAGTCGACATCAATCGGCTCATCTGCTTCAACGCCCAAGACTGGGGTTCCGACTCGCTCGTGCTTATCAAATGTGAGTTCGTACTCTTTCATTTCGCCAGCGCGACGAGGTAGGTCGACGCAATTGAAATAGAAAGGACCGTGCTGGGTCTGCATTTTTATTCTGCCAACTCAGAGAGAATGTGTTTATCCTCAACACCTTGCAACTTATCGCGGCCACGTTGAACCACATCTAAAGTCTTATTGAGAATAACTTCAAGGGTTGCAAGACGAGAGTCAATGTAAGCCTCAATCTCTTCACGCTCATGCTTTGCTTCTGCTTCAACCTCATCCATGATGCGCTGCGCTTCTTTGCGGGCTGCTGCGACAATCTGGGTCTGCTCCACCATTTGAGAAACTTCTTCGCGAGCATGCGCGAGAAGTTGATCAGCACTCAGGCGAGCTTCTTCCACAATTGCGTCCCGTGTCACCAAAATTTGTTGCGCGCTATCTAGATCTGTTGGCAGGGCGCTACGAGCTTGATCGAGGATTTCAAGAAGCTCTCCGCGATGTACTACGCAGCTTGCCGAGAGAGGAACGCCACGCGCTTCTTCAACCATGGTGATGGCGCTGTGGACTCGCTCAGTAACTGTGAATACGTTTTCGTCGCTCATCTTTTACCTCTTCCGCCGATCTATACCGAACTCCTACAAGTTGCACATTCTAGTTGCTGGAGAGCGCTTCTTTGACCCGATCAATGATTTGTGAAGGAACATAACCTGAGATATCACCGTCATATGCCGCGATTTCCTTCACAAGCGATGAGGAGAGGAAAGAATGCGCTGGTGCGGTGGACATAAAGAGCGTCTCCACTCCCTTGAGTTGGAGATTCATTTGAGACATTTGGAGTTCGTAATCGAAATCGGTGACAGCCCGAAGTCCTTTTACGATTGCTTGAATTTTATTCTCTTCGCAGTAATCCACGAGAAGTCCAGACCAAGAAGCAACAGAGACATTTTTATATTCTGCTGTTACTTCAGAAATCATTGTCATTCGCTCCTCAACGGTGAAGAGTGACTTTTTTGTCTTATTTACAAGTACGGCAACAACAACTTCATCGAAGAGAGAACTTGCTCTCTTAATAATATCCAAGTGCCCAAAAGTGATCGGATCAAAAGATCCAGGGCAGACAACTTTCTTCACGGCAAAACGCTAGCAGAGTAGCCGCCGTAGAAGATACTTCCTTGTCCATATGAGCGTATTTTTTCACATTCCATGCCATCTGGCCATGCAAAAGGAGCGCTCTTCGAACGTCGTTCAATAGTGATGATTCCACGTTTCTGAATGAGATTACGTTCCTTGATGATTGTTAGAAGTTCTGTGATTTCTTCATTTGATATGTCATACGGTGGATCCATAAAGATGATGTCATATTTAAGAGCAGCTTCTGACTCAAGAAATCTCTTCGCTCGATTTTTGAAAACTTTGTATTTTCCGCTCGCGTGAGTAACAAGTTCAAAATTACTGGAAGTCAGTTCATTGACTTCATCCTCGACCGCATGAACCAAGTCAACGCCTCGAGAAAGTGCTTCAACGCCTACTGCTCCGCTTCCAGCAAAGAGGTCGAGAAAGAGTAGATCCGAAAGGTTTCCATATGAAGATTCGAGTGAAGAGAAAAGTCCCTCGCGTGCTCGGTCAGAAGTCGGACGAACGCGTTCATCCTCAGGTGAATACAGCTTTTTTCCCTTAGCGCTGCCGGCAATAATTCTCATTGGTGCAACATTATCCTTTTTGAACTTTTTCTCTAACTTTTATTTAACCTTTATCGAGAAAGGAAGCTGCCTCTTCCGCCCTAAGGGCCAATACCTCTGCGGCAAGGAGTGGGTGTTTTTCTAATTGAGGATCGCCCTCCACGATGGAAATGGCAACGCTTCGAGCTTCCGCAATTAAACCTTCATCCCGCAGAACCCGAAGAAGTCGCAGATGCGATTGAGTTCCCGATTGCGCTCTTCCCAAAATATCGCCTTCACTGCGCTGTTGCAGGTCTATCCTTGAAAGCTCAAATCCATCTAAAGTGCTGGAAACTGCAGTGAGACGTTCCATTGCTGGGGATTCATCTACTGCTTCGGTGACAAAGAGAGCGAGTCCGGCAACATTTCCACGGCCTACTCGTCCTCGCAATTGGTGGAGTTGGGAGACGCCGAAACGATCGGCATTCATAATCACCATGACTGAAGCATTGGGAACGTCAACGCCTACTTCAATAACTGTGGTGCTGACCAGTACATCAATTTTTCCATCTGCAAAAGCGCGCATCGTCTCTTCTTTTACCTCAGCGCTCTGTCGCCCATGGAGTGGCGCTACTTTCAGACCCTTGAGCGCCCCCATTGCAAGAGAGGGAGCAAGCTCTTCCACTGCGAACATAGTTTTCGGATCAGCCGGCTCTTCCAATGTAATTCCCATCGCAGCAGCAACTTCGCGATCTCGTGGCGTGATGACGGAATTTCCGTCTTCACTTTCGGTTGCTGAAATGCGAGGAGCCACAACATATGCCTGATGCCCTTGAGAAACTTCCTCGCGTATCCGTTCCCACGCGCGCTCCAGAAAGTGAGGCTTATTCAAGGCTGGAACAACGTGCGATGTGATGAGAGGCCGTCCAGCGGGAAGTTGGCGAAGAGTGGAGATATCCAGATCGCCAAAGACTGTCATCGCTACTGTTCGAGGGATAGGAGTTGCAGTCATGACAAGCAAATGCGGAGGCGTAGAGGCCTTTGCGCGAAGTGCATCGCGTTGCTCAACACCAAATCGATGTTGCTCATCAACGACGACAAGACCAAGATCCTTGAATTCAACACCTACGCTCAATAGCGCATGTGTACCAATAACAATCCCAGCACTTCCAGATGCAATCTCTGCTAAAACTTCGCGCTTTGTTGAGGCGCTCATCGAGCCGGTTAAAAGTGCAACTTTTGTGCCGTATTCACTTCCTCCAAGTGTTCCTGCCGCCGCCAGTGGACCCAGAATGCGATTGATGGTGGAGAAATGTTGCGTTGCCAAGACTTCAGTCGGGGCAAGAAGTGCTGCTTGTCCTCCGCTGTCGACAACAGCAAGCATTGCTCGAAGGGCAACAACAGTTTTACCTGAACCAACTTCACCTTGTAGAAGTCGATGCATCGGATGGTTTTGATTCATATCCGATTCAATCTCTGCAGAAACTTCGCGCTGGCCATCAGTAAAGGTAAATGGAAGTTGCGATTCAAATTCAGAAACAAGGCCATCGCTCTTAATCGGGCGAGGTGTGGCCGGGAGAAGGCGAGCCTCCGCTTTTCGCTGTGCGAGAAGTAATTGCAAAAGTAAAGCTTCATCAAATGTCAGGCGAGCGCGCGCTATCACCGCCTCTTCTCGAGTAGAAGGTTGGTGAATGGAGAGAAATGCATCTTTAAGTTTTGGGTAATGAAATTTTTGAAGAATTTCTCCTGGGATTGGATCTTCTAATCCTTCGATGGCATGCAGTGCAACTTCTATAGATTGAGCAATCTTCCACGAAGGAAGTTTTGATGTTGCTGGATAGACGGGAAGCGCCTTTCCTGCAAATGCTGCTGTTGCTTCCTCCTCATCTCCACCCTCGGGAAGAATTTCATAATCTGGGTGTGAAAGTTGTCGCTTCTTATTAAAAACGCCAACCTTGCCGGCGAACATTCCCCGCATTCCCACTTTGAGTTGTTTCTCCCGCCAGGCTTGATTGAAAAATGTAAGGGACATCTCTGCGCTTCCATCAGTGATGATCACTTCTAGGATGACGCGACCGCTTGCCCTGCGAAGATTGACCTTTTTGATATCTGCAATGACGGTAGCTTCATCACCCTCTTTGAGTTCAGTGATATCGGTGAGCTCTCCCCGCAAGACATATCTGCGTGGGTAGTGGCGCAAAAGATCCCCTGCCGTGGTGAATCCAAAGGCTTTCTCAAAGACCGCGGCAGTTCGATCGCCAATAACCGCCTTGAGCGGGGTCTCTAGTGGCGAGTTCGACGAGTTCGACGAGAGAGCCGAACTGGCTGATGCGGGATTCACAGGCACCAGTCTGCCTGAATTCGCCTTCCCGGGCCCCTTTCGGTAACCTTCGGGGTCTAGTTTTTATCGGTTTTTATAAAGGAGTTCCACGTGGCATCTACATGCGATCTATGCGGCAAGGGCCCAAGCTTTGGCAACAATGTTTCGCACTCTATGCGCAAGACACGTCGTCGCTGGAACCCAAATATCCAAAACATCCGCACCTTCATCGGCGGAGTTTCAAAGCGCCAGAACGTCTGCACATCATGCATGAAGGCTGGTAAGGCAGTCCGCTAACCCGGCGCTTCTGCTCTCAGCATTTCCCGTGAGCGCCCCGCGAATATTTGCTCATCGCGGATCCCATTCATCACACCCTGAATCATCCCGCGAGGCCTATCTTCAGGCTATCGCCGACGGCGCCGACGGATTTGAGTGCGATATTCGATTGACGCGCGATCGAGAGATTGTCATCTGGCACGACCCAACCATGAAACGTATTTCAGGAAATAACGCTCGGATCTCCACTTCCACTCTTGAAGAACTACAAGAGATTTGGCCTGTAATGAAACTTGAAGATCTGCTCAACATTGCAATAGAAAATCAAAAAGATCTAGCGATCGAAACAAAGCATCCAGTTCGTTTTGGACATGCCATAGAACGGGCTCTGGCAAAACTACTCTTCTCAAAGAAAGAAGGGATAAAAAAATCTGGAATTGAAATCTTTCTTATGTCATTTTCTTGGTGGGCAACAAGTGCAAATTCGCAGACGCCGTATATTGGGACATATCTCATTCACAATCGGAGAGCAATCCCCTTCGCACGATTTGCCACAATGGGGATCAATATAGAAATGATTCGAAATGGTTTTATTCCTAGGGATCCTTCACGGACTCTGGTGTGGACGGCAAATACTTCAAGCGATATTTCGCTGTGCAAGGAAGCTGGAGTAAGCGTCATCATTACAGATGATGTCCTGCTTGCTAAAAGTGTGTAAATCCTTGGTGGGTAATGTGATTACCATCAATCCTTACGCCCTCGCCTGAATGAACAAAACCAATGTCAATCCATCCTTCAGGAAGTTTTGTAAAAGTCCCCACAAAAATATGATCCTCTCCCCCGTGAAGAGTATGAAAATCGCTCGCGATTTTTGCTGACTCAATCTCTATGGAAACTCGTGAAGCGCTCGCAAGCGATTCCAGTTCAGCCACGAGGCCGTCGCTTACATCAGTGAGGCAATGGCAGGATTTTTTATCAAGCTTTTCAATCTTGGAGTAATCAACTGTTGGGTATCTATGCTGAGCAGTGCGTTCATCGCGAACCCCACTTTTGAGCAATTCTAGCCCGCGTGAGGATGCGCCGGGCATAGCAGAGATTGCAACAATATCTCCGAGCCTGGCGCCAGATCGCAGAATGGGATTTTCTACTTCACCAAAAACGCTTATCGAAATTGTGAGAAGAGGAGAGTGAGTGAGATCTCCACCCACCACAACTGCCCCAACCTTTGAAGCTTCATCGTGAATTCCTCGCGCAAGTTGTGAAATCTCATCGATCGAAAATCCTTTTGGGACTGCTGCGGCGACCATTAAATACCTTGGAGTTGCGCCCATCGCATAAATATCCGCCAAATTTGCGGCAGTAATTTTTCCGCCAATTTCGTAGAGACTTGACCACTCGCGATTGAAGTGGGTTCCCTCCACTGCCATATCGGTAGAAAGTGCAAGGGATCCATTTTTTACATCAACGACAGCGCCATCATCACCGATTCCAACACGAAGTGCGTCATCGCTACTTGCGAAGATCTCTGCGAGAGTCTGGAGGTATTCCGCTTCACTTGCCATAGGCGGTAGCCTATTCCCAACGAGAGAAGGAGCTAGACATGTCAGTTCAGGCATACATCTTGATTCAAACTGAAGTAGGTAAGGCAAATAGCGTTGCAAAGGCAATCGCCTCCATTCCTGGCGTTACTCTCTCTGAAGGCGTTACTGGTCCTTACGACGTGATTATGCGTGCTGAGGCAAATAGCATGGAAGAGTTTGGACGCGCGATTCTTTCAAAGGTTCAAGCAGTGAGTGGGATTACTCGCACTCTCACCTGCCCTGTTACTAGCTCTGAGTATTAAAGAGCAGCGTCGATAAGACGCGTTATAAGTTCGGTATAGCTAACTCCTGCTTGCTTCCATAACTTTGGAAATACAGATGTTGAGGTGAATCCAGGCATGGTGTTGAGCTCATTGATAACAATTTCCTTACCGGTGTAAAAGAAATCAACGCGTGCAAGTCCCCGGCAGTCCAGCGCTTCAAAAGCGGAGACAGCGCTCTCTTGAATCGCAGAATAAACATCTGAAGGTAGATCGCGGGGATCAACGAACTCTGTGGATCCGTCAAGATATTTTGCCTCAAAGTCATAAAATTCGTGATCGCCCAAAATTCTTACTTCTGTCAATGGTGACGCAGTTGCCTTTCCTTCAATCTCTAAAACCGCACATTCGATCTCTCGCCCAATGACCGCGCTCTCAATCATGACTTTAGAATCAAATTTCAACGCTTCGTGAACGGCTGCAAT
>CAINRG010000014.1 GCA_903852585.1 uncultured Actinomycetes bacterium | reverse complement strand
CTCTCAGCATGGGAAAACATGAGGGAGCAACAACGACTTCGCCACCTGCAACAACAATTATCGATAGTCCGATAGGTGTGATGAGTGATATTCCATCTGCCGCAAATACCGTTCTTGTGAAATATATCGATGCACTCACGAATGGACTACATACCGGCTCAGCTGTGGCGATAAAGGCGGTCAGCGATAGTGGATGTGCATGTCGATTTATCGGAGATAGTTTTGAAGCCATTTATACAAAGGCGAATCTTGTCGGGGGAGCGTATTCATTGAAACGTTCAACTGTAATTAAAAAGAACTCATCGAGCATTCAATTGAAAGTGGTTATCCATATGAGTGATACGACCCATATCGTGAGAAAAACGGGGGCAAAAGAGTTATGGAAAGGTACTGACATAAACGCATATTTCACTCTTGTTAATCGTGAAAATATCTGGAGAATCCACCAAACATCGGTGACGCCATGAAAAAGAAATTGGTTACTTTCTTTTTTCTTATTCCACTTCTTATTCCACTCTTTAGCCCAAATATTGCTATTGCCGCTCCCTGTGAGACAAAAGTCTGCGTTCAAGTCGTCACCGATCCAACGACAAATCAAATTGTTATTACGGCGATGCAAAATAAGCCAGGATCAACTGCTAAGCCAAAACCAAAGCCAGCGAGCACTCGCAAGTACACACCAAGGCCCTACACACCAAGGCCCTACACACCAAGGCCTTCTACACCTCGCCCCAAGGTGACGAAAAAGCCAGTACCGAAGGTTGTAGCAGCGGTCTCACTTTCAGATCGACTCACCCAGCTTTTGCCACAAAGAAATATTTTCTATGCCCCAAAAACTGGCTCTGTCGTTCAGGTTCCGATGTATTTCTGGACCGATGCAACGACTCAATTTCAAACAACATCAATGATTTTGGGGATAAACGTTGGAGTGACGCTGATGCCACTTTTCACATGGAACTTTGGAGACGGAACTCTCTTCTCGACAACCTCTCCTAGCGCCCCCTATCCAAATTCCACAATCTCCCATACATATACAAAAGCCGGAACATACAAGGTTTCCTTAACTATCTCATGGTCTGGTACGTGGTCTGCAGAGAGCAACACATATCCGGTTCTTGGAGGAAATATTGTTCAAAATTACAGCTCAACGTTTGTCGTCTCAAATGCACCTACGAAATTCGTAAAGTAACCACAGATGCAATTACCCACAGATTTATTAAAAGCAAAGAAAATGCTAGAGGAAATACTCGATTCTTTGGGCATGACAACATTGACATCACCTCAGGACTTATTAGCAAGCGTACCTTTCATTTTGGGATATCACCCAACAAACTCCATCGTTCTTGTTGCGCTGAAAGAAGAAGAAATCGGAATGGCGATGCGCATCGATTTTCCTGACGATGTGGACCCTGATCAAATCGATACATTGGCATCCCACCTAGTCCAAGAAGGCGCTGATTCTGCTCTCTTGATTGCATATGTTCCAGAAGCAGTTTTTGATAGTGAATTTCTGCTTGGCCCCATTCGCGATGCAATCGCAATGCGAGGTATCAGGCTCCGCGAATCTTTAGAGGTTCGTGGAGATCGGTGGCGTTCAACAATTTGCATGGATCATGGCTGTTGCCCACCGGAGGGAAATGTGATGCCTTCTAAGGATGGATCCCGCGTGGTTGCCGAACAAGTCGCGCAGGGCCGCCCTCTTCCGTATGAATCTATGGAGGAGCTTCGCGCTTCTATTTCACCACAACCTATAGATGAAGAGCTTGCAAAGGCTTTGGATCAAGTTGAGGGGATTGATTACGACGGTGATTTTGTTGTGTCCATGCAACGAGAAGGTGCTCTTGCCATCAATGATTTAGCATCTGAATTTGCGGAAAAAGGAATCAGCGGGGATAAGGATCTTATTGCTTTGATTTTGGTTCGTCTCCATGATCTGCAAGTGCGCGATTATGCGATGGGAATATGTAGCGAAGAAAATATAGAGACGCTATGGTCGATGTGGCGTTGGTTAATGCGACTAGCTCCGGGTGGATATATCGCACCTGTTGCAACCCTTTTCTCTGTAGCAAGTTATGAAAGAGGCGATGGCGCACTTGCGCAGAGAGCTCTTGAAAGAGCGCTTGAGGACGACCCCCAGTATCCGCTTGCAAAATTGCTCCGCCGTTCCTTTGCCGCAGGGTGGCCACCCTCATCATTTGCCACCATGAGGGCTGACTTGCATCCAAAAGTTTGTGCAAAGTTATTTGGGGAGTAATCTCCTCTGCATGATTATCGGTATCCCAAAAGAAGTAAAGAATAATGAATTTCGCGTCAGTACGACCCCTGCTGGAGTACATGCACTTGCTGCGCATCACACTGTTCTGGTCGAAAAGGGTGCTGGTCTTGGATCTGCAATTACCGACGATGAATATGTAAAAGCTGGGGCAACAATTATTGATACTGCAGATGATGTGTGGGCGAAGGCTGACATGATCATCAAGGTGAAGGAGCCCATCGCTTCTGAATATCACCGTATGCGTCGTGGACAAATTCTCTTTACTTATCTTCACCTTGCCGCCTCCCGCGAATGTACCGATGCGATCATTAAAAGTGGGATAACAGCAATTGCATACGAGACTGTGGAGGAAGGACGCGGTCTTCCACTTCTTGCTCCGATGTCTGAAGTTGCAGGACGTATGTCGATTCAAGTTGGTGCAGCTGCTCTTCAACGCCCAAATGGTGGTCGCGGAGTTCTTCTCGGCGGCGTTCCTGGAGTCCAACCCGGAAAGGTTGTGATCCTAGGAGGCGGAAGTGTTGGCGTATCGGCTGCTGCGATGGCTATCGGAATGCGCGCAGAGGTAACTTTGCTCGATATTAATCTTAAGCGTCTTGTTGAAATCGACGAGATGTTCCATGGTCAAGTGAAAACAATCGCCTCATCTGCCTATTCCATCGAGCAATATTGCACAGAAGCTGATCTTGTTATTGGCGGAGTCTTAATTCCTGGCGCTGCTGCACCAAAGCTTGTCTCTGACGCGCTCGTTTCCAAGATGAAACCCGGCAGCGTTCTTGTTGACGTTGCTATCGATCAAGGCGGCTGTTTTGAAGGTTCAAAGCCAACAACACATGCTGACCCAACATTCCCAGTTCATAACTCTCTTTATTATTGTGTTGCGAATATGCCAGGCGCGGTTCCTGCTACATCAACTGCTGCACTCTCCAATGCAACGTTGAAGTACTCACTTGCACTTGCAAATAAAGGTTGGGAAAAAGCGCTCTCTGATGATGCTGGTTTTGCCAAGGGACTCAATGCCCATGAGGGCAAAATTACATACGCAGCAGTCGCATCAGCACACGGTTTGTAG
>CAINRG010000013.1 GCA_903852585.1 uncultured Actinomycetes bacterium | reverse complement strand
TGATAGCCGACAACCTCATCCGCTTTCATTTTTTGAAGCGATGACAGCTTTGGCTTTCGTTGCATTTGCTGAATACCCAGTCGATGTTGCAGTCATTGAAGCAGGCATGGGCGGCGCATGGGATTCAACAAATGTTGTTTCTAGCCAAGTTTCAGTGATCACTCCAATAGGGCTTGATCACACCGAATATTTAGGCGAAACTCTTGAAGAGATAGCTGAAACAAAAGCAGGAATTATAAAACCAGAATCTCATGTTGTCCTTGCAGCCCAACCAGTCGAAGTTGCAAAAGTTTTGACTGCAAAGGTTCTCGAGAAGGCCGCAATCCCTTACCGAGAAGGTTTGGAATTCTCCGTCGCGCGTCGCGATATTGCCGTGGGTGGCCAAATGGTTGCCATCAATGGAATTCATGGAATTTATACCGATATCTTCATTCCACTCTACGGTGCTCACCAAGCATCAAATGCAGCACTTGCTCTAGCTTCAGTGGAAGCATTTGCTGGAGTAAAACTAGATGAAGAGCTTGTACGAAATGCATTTGCAAACGTCACATCACCAGGACGTTGCGAGGTTCTCTATCGTGACCCAACGGTCATAGTCGATGCCGCGCACAATCCACATGGTGCACATGCATTTGCCGAGACACTTAAAACTGAATTCGATTTTGAAACAATCTTCGGAGTTCTTTCGATTTTAGGGGAGAAGGATGTTCGAGGAGTTCTTCTCGAACTCGAGCCCGTCATCGATCGCCTTGTAGTAACTCAAAATTCATCGGACCGAGCTATGCCGGTAGATAAACTTTTCGCCGAAGCAGTCTCTGTTTTTGGCGCGGAGCGCGTCTTCAAAGAGCCAGATCTCCGAACTGCAATCACAACATCTATTGAACAATGCACTTTGATTAATCAGACAAGTGATGGAATATCGGCAGTAGTCATCACCGGTTCTGTTGTGACTGCTGGAGAGAGCCGTTCAATCCTGCGCAGACTTTCGGATACAAAAGAATGAGAATTCTTGGCGCAGCGGTCATCACCATGGAATCGCTTGTAATGGGATTTGCTCTCCTTCTTGCGATGCAAGATCACGGCGCTCTCGCACTTTCATTGGGCGGGGTAATTGCAATTCTCTGCCTTCTCACAGCGGGAATGATGAAGAAGCGAACAGGTTGGATTCTCGGCAGCGTTCTACAAATCGCCCTCATTTCTTACGGCGTTGCGGTTCCCTCGATGTATTTCATCGGAGCTCTATTCGCTGGGCTCTGGATTGTGGCCTATTTCCTTGGACGCAAGGGTGAGGCTATTCGTGCGAAATTGGTGGCTGAACGGGATTCAAAACCCTCGATTTAAGGGAATCCTGCCGAGCCAATAGAATGCGCTCGTGACTACACAACAGGAACGCACTCTCGTACTCGTAAAGCCTGATGGCGTTCGACGCTCATTGGTTGGCGAAGTTATTGCTCGCATTGAGCGAAAAGGTTATGTTGTTTCATCTCTCAAGATGATTCAACCAGATCGCGCAACTCTTGCACAGCATTATGCCGAACACGAAGGAAAGCCATTTTACGAACCACTTCTTGAGTTCATGCTTTCCGGTCCTGTCGTAGCAATCATTGCAGAAGGAAATCGTGTCATCGAAGGTTTCCGTAAGTTGGCCGGCACAACGGACCCAACAACCGCAGAACCTGGCACCATCCGCGGCGATCTCGCCCGCGATCAAGGCACAAAGGTTGTACAAAATATTGTGCACGGTTCTGATTCTGTCGAGTCAGCAAATCGTGAAATCAGCATCTGGTTCCCTGAAGTGGCAATGTAATGAGAATAAGGAAGAGTGAAGTAATGAGCGAGAAGAATCCATCACGTATGAATTTCATCGGGCGTGATATGGCTGTCGATCTTGGAACAGCTAACACACTTGTTTATGTACGTGGTCGCGGTATCGTTCTTAACGAGCCTTCTGTCGTTGCAGTTAACCAAGATACGGGTGCAATCCTTGCTGTCGGTATTGAAGCAAAGCGAATGATTGGCCGTACTCCAGGAAATATCGTCGCAATCCGTCCTTTGAAGGATGGTGTTATCGCTGACTTTGACACAACAGAACGTATGCTCCGTTACTTCATCCAGAAAGTTCATAAGCGTCGTTATCTTGCAAAGCCTCGTATCGTTGTGTGCGTTCCATCAGGTATTACAGGCGTTGAACAACGCGCAGTAAAAGATGCTGGATACGCAGCTGGTGCTCGAAAGGTTTACATTATTGAAGAGCCAATGGCAGCAGCTATCGGTGCTGGACTTCCCATTCACGAGCCAACAGGAAACATGGTCGTTGATATCGGCGGAGGAACAACTGAAGTTGCAGTTATTTCACTTGGCGGAATCGTTACGGCTCTCTCAATTCGCGTTGGTGGAGATGAGCTCGATCAAGCAATTATTGACTGGGTAAAGCGCGAATATTCACTTCTTCTTGGTGAGCGCACTGCTGAGGAAATTAAGATGGCAATTGGATCGGCTTATCGCCTTCCAAATGAGCCTGATGCTGAAATCCGTGGTCGCGATCTAGCAACCGGTCTTCCAAAGACCATCTTGGTATCTGCAGAAGATATCCGTAAGGCACTTGAAGAGCCTGTAAATCAGATTGTTAATGCGGTAAAGAGCACATTGGATAAGACACCACCTGAGCTAGCAAGTGATCTCATGGATCGTGGAATCGTTCTCACTGGCGGCGGTGCACTTCTTCGTGGTCTTGATGAGCGCCTTCGTCAGGAAACAGGAATGCCTGTTCATATCTGCGAACGTCCACTCAATGCCGTTGCTGAAGGTTCAGGAAAATGTATTGAAGAGTTTGAAGCTCTCGAGAAGGTATTGATTTCAGAACCTCGTCGTTAAATCCTTCACAATTGATTTGATGTAAGACAGCAAGGAGATTCATATGGCACGTGGCGGGAGCAATCGTTCCAGACTCTTGCTCGTGATTCTTCTTGTCTCATCACTCCTTCTCATCACCCTAGATTTACGTGGCGTTGGAATTACAGCTGGGTCTCGAAACATAACTCAGACCGTTCTTTCGCCAATTCAAAAAGCTGCTTCAGATATTTTCGCCCCAGTAGGTCGGTTTATGTCTGATGTAAAGAATTTTGGAAAAACAAAAGCTGAAATCGCCGACTTGAAGAGCGCGAATGCAGCACTCAAAAAGGAAGCTGCCTTCTCAGCGGATGTAAAAGGCCAACTTGCTCAACTTCGCAATGTTTTAGATTTAGCTGGACGTGGAAGTTACAAAACTGTCTCGGCTCGAGTTATAGGCCGCGGATCGGCTTCGACATTTAGCCAGACTCTCACTCTTGATGCTGGAACTGGCAGCGGTATTCAAAAGAATATGACAGTAATTTCTGAAAATGGACTCGTAGGCGTCATCAAGGATTCAACCTCCAATTCATCAATTGTCTTATTGATGAGCGACCCAACATTTCGTATCGGGGTACGCGTCGCTCGATCACAAAGTGTCGGAGTTCTCATGGGAGCAGGAACAGGTTCCTACACTGTTGAACTGCTCGATCCTGCAGGATCTCTCAAAGTTGGGGATTCGCTGATTTCAATAGGTAGCGATAATAATCGCCCCTTTATTCCAGGACTTCCTGTTGGTGCAGTGACAAAAGTTGATCACACAACAACCTCTCTGACACAACGAGCAACCGTAAAATCTTTTGCAAATCTCAATGACCTCGGTGTTGTTTCAGTTATCGTGCAAGCGCCGACTTCAGCTCCCAATAAGGCTATCAACCCAACTCCACGCCCAACAGTTACAGTTTTTGTTACTCCAACCCCGAATCCAACCCCGAATCTAACTGCTCCCGGATCACCACTACCTACGCCTTCTCCATCACAAATTAAGGTAAAGAAGTGAGTCCAGTTCGACTCAGCATTAGTACCGCTTTTCTTTTTCTTATATTCGCGATTCAGGAATCTGTTATTTCTCGTATTCACCTTCCCATCACAGGTTTCTCTCTTTATCTAGCTGTCCTGATTTGTTTGATTGCTCTCGAGGATCGCAACGGTGCTGTTGTGATGGGATTCATCGGGGGACTTGTGTTAGACCTTGCACCAACATCGCAGAGTCCATTCGGCCAGTGGGCGCTAATTTTTACCGTCATTGGATATTTGATTTCAAGCAATATGGAGAGCGTCGGGGATTTCACTTCCGAACCAATTTCATTTGTTATCTTTATTGCATCAGGTGCCGCCCTTGCGCTCAGTATTTATTTGGGTGCTGGCTTGATGCTGGGTCAAAATGTGGGTTCTTTTTCTCGCGCACTTGTTGTCATCTTTGGCAATTTCATGTGGACACTTCTCTTTACTCCTCTTTTCCTGCCTTTGATTCGACGAGTTCGTGAGGCAACGTTGACTTCAAGGGAGCGCTTGTGAGTTCGCAACGTTCTCGTCTTAATTTGGTGATTGTCCAGACATTAGTGATCTCATTAATGCTGGCACTTCTTGGTCGACTCTTTTATCTGCAAGTTGCTAATTCTTCTGTTTATCAGAGTGCGGCCTTGAGCATCCAAAGTCGAGACATAGTCACGCCTGCTTTGAGAGGAGCCATTACAGATAGCGCGGGATTGCCGCTTGCAATGGATCGCCCAGGACTTGCAATCACTGTCGACAGAAGTGCAATTGATAAGCAACCCGACAAAGGCGTTGCCGTTCTAACCAGAGTGAGTAATCTTCTTAAAATCCCATATATAGATTTGTGGCAAGGAACGCGCCTTTGCGGAGAACTCCCCATTGGAAGTCGTTCCGGTTGCTGGAATGGAACACGCTTTCAAGCAATTCCAGTTACAAAACAGGCCACGCAAGCGCAAGCTCTTGTGATTCTAGAGAATTCAGATGTCTATGCGGGCATCAATGCAGAGACTCTCCCTGTCCGAAGTTATCCATCACTTGAAGGTGAACTTCCGGTTCACGTCCTTGGTTATGTAGGTGGCGTCTCAGAGAATGATCTCAACGACCCAACAAAGGGTTTTTACCGAAATGAGAATGTTGGTAAGTCTGGTCTTGAACTTCTCTATGACAAGTACTTACGAGGTACTCCTGGTATTAAAACAGTCATTGTTGACCGTAAAGAATCCGTTACTCAAACATCGGAAAACTCCAAACCAATCGCTGGCGATAATTTGGTAACAAATCTCAATGCGGCCCTGCAGGCTGCCACAGAGAAGGCGCTCAATAAAGCCGTTCGAAGTTCACGTTCGATGGGATACAAAGCCGATTCAGGTGCGGCCATCGTTTTGAATGTAAAGACTGGCGCTGTTCTTGCCATGGCTTCTTGGCCAACATATGACCCCAACATGTTTCAAAAAGGTCTCACTGTTCAACAAGCAAAAGATCTCTTTAGCGAAGCAACAGGAGTCCCTGCGCTCTCTCGCGCCATTCAGGGAACTTATGCACCAGCCTCCACTTTTAAAGCACTTTCAATCGTCGCTGCTTCAAAGGCCGGCTACAGCTTGAACGCTTCTTACAACTGTCCCTCAACGGTACAAATTGGTAACCGCGAATTTAAAAACTTTGAAGCAAAAAACGAAGGAAAGATCAACATGGAGACTGCCATCGCAGTTTCCTGCGACACAATTTGGTATCAAATAGCGTATGACAACTGGGTTCGCGATGGTGGCCTTAGCCCAAAATCAAACCTCAAAGATTATTTCTTCCTCAATGCAAAAGAATTTGGCGTTGGCAAAAAGACTGGCATCGATCTTCCTGATGAGGCCGCAGGTCGATTGCCTGATAGAAATTGGAAGCTGAATTATTGGAAAGCAAATAAGGATTTCTTCTGCAATTATCAAAAGCGTGCGCAAAAGAAAGATCTCACTCCCTACCTCATTGCCATCGCGCATGAAAACTGTGTTGACGGATATGTAGTTCGAGCAGGCGATGCGGTTAACTTCTCAATTGGACAAGGTGATACTTTGGTCTCACCGCTCCAACTTGCAACAATGTACGCAGCTATTGCAAACGGGGGAACTCTGTATAAGCCAGAAGTTGCACGAGCAATCGTGACTCCGACAGGAAAAGTTGTTAAAGAATTTACTCCAGTGGTCAATGGAAAGATTCCTGCAACTTCCTCGGATCTAGAATTTCTTCACCGTGCACTTCGCTCTGTTGCCACTCGTGGTACTGCTGCAGGACTCTTCGCTAATTTCCCAGTGGCTATCAGCGGCAAGACCGGAACTGGTCAGGTTCTTGGACGAAACGCAAATGGTTCGGCAAAAGATGACACTTCATGGTTTGCTTCATTTGCGCCAAGTGATAAGCCGCAATATGCAGTTGTCATGATGGTAAGCCAAGGCGGGTTTGGTGCATCCGTTTCTGGCGTAGGTGTTAAAGATATCTATACGGCACTTTTTGGCGTTAAAGGCAATACAGTTGATCCGGCTGCAGCAATCTTTCCAGCGAGCGGCCCTGTCTCTACGATTCCAAAGATTGATACAAAGAGTGCAGTAGCGAAAAAGGCGAAGAAATGACATCACTCAACCCAACGATTCGTACTCGCTCGCGCACAGATTCAATTCGCCGTAATCTTGCAGGGTTTGATAAGTGGCTCACCCTCGCCGCAGCTTCTCTTCTTCTTGTTGGAACCCTCCTGGTCTGGGCTGCAACACGTTCTTGGTTTGCCTCTCAGGGACTTGATCCTCAATATTATTTAAAGCGCCATGTCCTCAACATTGTTATTGGTCTCCTTCTTGCTTACGGAACCACGATGATTGATTATCGATTGCTCCGTGCATACACACCAATAGTGTGGGGAGTAGGCGTACTTGGACTTATTGCTGTACTTGTCCCTGGCGTTGGTTCCACAGTCAATGGTGCTCGAGCATGGATTTCTTTCCCAGGTGGATTCCAAGTTCAACCCGCAGAGCTTGCAAAGATTTCAATTATTGTTGGTATTGCAATGTTGCTTGCCGAAAAGCGAGACATTGATGCAAATCCCACTGATAAGGATGTTGTGAAGGCGCTGGTCCTTTCAGCTATACCGGTACTCCTGATTCTGCTCCAACCCGATCTTGGCACTGTTGCAATTATCAGCGCCGCAATTCTTGCAATGATTGCTGTATCTGGTGCTCCCTCGCGTTGGGTTATTGGACTGCTTCTTGTTGCCCTCCTGGGCGGATTTGCTGCAGTTAAAGTGGGAGCCGTAAGTGACTACCAGGTTAAGCGCTTACAAGCATTTGTTGATCCCACTGCCGATCCACAACAAAGCGGTTATCAACTTCGTCAATCTCGCATCACTATTGGTTCGGGTGGATTTCTTGGACGTGGACTTTTTAAAGGACCACAAACAAATGGTCGCTTTGTTCCAGAACAACAGACTGACTTTATTTTTACAGTTGCAGGCGAAGAGCTCGGATTCCTCGGCGCAGGTTTTATCCTCTTATGTTTTGCCGTCATATTTCTTCGAGCCTTCATGATTGCACGACGTACAACAGACTTATTTGGGCGACTGGTATGTGTGGGCGTCATTGCATGGTTTGCATTCCAAACATTTGAAAATGTTGGAATGTGTATGGGGCTGGTTCCCATGACGGGCGTGCCTCTTCCATTTATTTCCTACGGCGGATCAAGCATGTTTGCCAATCTCGTGGGTTTTGGGCTGCTTCAAAATGTTCATGTACGCACCCGCTAAAACACGCGTGAATTAGCCCCGATTGCCGATTCCCGGCGCCTTCTGCAATACTTCTCTCAGCGCTCGCGCGCGTGATTACTCGAGTGGCCCCCTCAGGGTGCGGCCTTAATAGCTCAAATTACGTCCGAAGCTAAATTTTTCGCCGAAAGGCAAAGAATATTTCAAGAAGGTTTTTAAGAGCACCGCTTCACACGAAAGTGATTGAAGCCCAAACGAAGTACCAGCTCGTGGGGTACATGAAAAGGATTTGATCTTATGGCTCCAGAGCCAAAAGGTGGGCGCAAGCGCGCTACCAAAAAGTCAGCAGCACGATCTGAATCGACATCAGAAGTAAGTGAAGCTCCAAAAGCTGCTTCAGAAGAAACTCCTGTTGAAAAGCCAAAGCGTGTAACAAAAAAGGCAGCTGCAATTCCCGTTCCCGTATTTCAAGCTGCTCCTATTGTTGAAAAGCCCGCAAAGGCGGCTGTTAAAAAGAGTTCAAAGAAAGCAGCTCCTACAAAGGAATCTGCCCCGGATTCATCCAAGGCTGTTGAAGCTCCGGTAGATAAGGATGAGTCACCAGAGAGTGCAGAACGTCGTCGTCGCCGTCGTGGTGGACGAGGTCGTCGTCGCCCAGGTGATCGCAGCGGTGAGAATTCAGGTAATTCAGATAATGAGGCAGGCCAGGATGAATCTGGTGATGAGAGTGATTCCTCCGATGATTCATCTGAGACAAATGCCGATGGAACACCAAATCATCGCCGTCGCCGTCGCCGTCGTGCGCGCGGAACAGGCAGTGATGCGGGCGCAGCAGAAGAGATCATTGATGAAGATGGTGTAAAGACTGTCGTAAAAGTTAGGGAGCCAAGGGAGCCTAGAGAGCCTAGGGAGCGCAATCAACGTGAAGATCGCGGAAATCGTCGTGATCGAAACGATCGAGGAAGAGATCGCAACAATCGTCGCGACCGTGAACCTCGCGAATTTACTCGCCGCCGTGGAACCATCATCACAGAAGGTGAATTCCTAGCTCGTCGTGAAAATGTTGAACGCATCATGCTCGTTCGCCAGACCGGTGACCGTACCCAGATCGCAGTTCTTGAAGACAAGATCATGGTTGAGCATTACGTCAATCGAAACTCAAATATTTCCTATGTTGGAAACGTCTATCTCGGCAAGGTGCAAAATGTTCTTCCATCAATGGAAGCAGCATTTGTTGATATTGGTAAGGGCCGTAACGCTGTTTTATATGCCGGTGAAGTTAACTGGGATGCAGCTGGCATGGCAGAAAGTGCTAATCGCAAGATTGAGCATGTTCTCAAAACAGGTCAATCTGTCCTTGTTCAGGTAACAAAGGATCCGATTGGCCAAAAGGGTGCACGCCTGACAAGCCAGATTTCACTTCCCGGTCGTTACCTTGTTTATGTTCCTAGTGGCGAGATGAGTGGCATCAGCCGCCGTCTTCCAGATCAAGAACGCTCACGTCTGAAGACGATTCTCAAGGGAATTGTTCCTGATGAAGCTGGCGTGATTGTACGTACAGCATCTGAAGGAGCTTCTGAAGAAGAGCTTGCAAATGACGTTTTGCGTCTGAAGACCCAATGGGAAGATATTCAGGAGCAAGCAGAAAATCCAAGTACATCGGCTCCATCACTTCTTTACAGCGAGCCAGATCTGACTGTTCGAGTTATCCGAGATATCTTCAATGAAGATTTCAATCAGATGATTGTTCAAGGCGATCAGGCATGGGATGACATTGATAATTATCTTGGAGCGATTGCCCCAGAGCTGAAGAACAAGATTGAAAAATGGGTTGGCCCACGTGATCTCTTTGCAGAACACCGCATCGAAGAACAGTTGGCTAAGGCATTTGATCGAAAGGTGTACCTACCTTCTGGCGGATCTCTTGTTATCGATCGCACAGAAGCGATGGTTGTCATTGACGTTAACACTGGAAAGTTTGTTGGTAAGGGTGGAAATCTCGAAGAGACCGTCACAAAGAACAACCTTGAAGCAGCTGAAGAAATTGCTCGTCAACTTCGACTTCGCGACCTTGGCGGCATCGTTGTTATCGACTTCATCGATATGGCGTTGGAATCAAACCGTGATCAAGTCCTTCGACGTCTCGTTGAATGTCTTGGCCGTGATCGCACAAAGCACCAAGTTGCTGAAGTAACTTCTTTGGGACTTGTTCAAATGACGCGTAAGCGCATTGGCCAGGGATTAATTGAAGCATTCTCGACTACATGTGAATCATGCGGTGGTCGCGGTATTCATATTCATACAGAGCCTGTCCGCAAGGTTGCTCTTGATAAGGATATGGACCAGAAATTTGTTCCACAATCACAGGCTGAAGAAACCACACAAGAAACCACACAAGAAACCACACAAGAAACCACACAAGAAACCACACAAGAAGTGGCCGAAACCCCTGAAATCGAAGCCCCCGATGAAGAGGCTCCAGTCCAGAAATCAGCCCCTCGTAAGCGTCGCCGAGCAGTAAGTACGGGGATTATTACGCCCGAATAACTCAGTTTGACCCTATGGGGCGGTTTTCCGTACCCTTAGCGTCTGCCCTCGGGCCCCACACGGGATCTCGAGCACATCAGCAGTATTCATGAGATAAAGAAAAGTAGGGAAGATATGTACGCGGTTGTAAAAGCTGGCGGTCGTCAGGAGAAGGTTGCCGTTGGCGACACCATCATTGTGGATCGTATTGATGCAAAAGTTGGCGCAACAGTGTCATTCCCTGCAGTTCTCTTGGTCGATGGCGCAACAGTGACATCAGATCCAAAGGCGCTCGCATCCGTAAAGGTTGCAGGCGAAGTTCTTGAAGAGACAAAGGGTCCAAAGATCGACATCCTTCGCTACAAGAACAAGACCGGCTACCGCCGTCGTCAAGGTTTTCGTGCAAGCTTGACCAAGGTCAAGATCACCGGAATTAACAAGTAACTACTTAAGGGGGCGAATAAAAAATGGCAAGTAAAAAAGGTGTCTCGTCTACCCGTAACGGTCGCGATTCAAATGCTCAGTACCTCGGTATCAAGCGCTTTGGCGGTCAGGTAGTAAAGAGCGGCGAGATTCTCGTTCGCCAACGCGGAACAGTTTTTCATCCAGGCGCAAATGTTGGCATCGGTAAAGATGACACTTTGTTTGCACTCGCTGCAGGCGCAGTTGAGTTCGGTCGCGCACGCGGTCGTAAGGTTGTAAACATCGTTCCGGTACTCGCTTAATAGCGGATATTTCTTTGCGGGTCCGCGAATTGCGGGCCCGCTTTTTTATTTTAAGAAAGGCTGGTGAGTAAACATGACGACATTTGTAGATCGTGTAACCCTCCATGCCTCTGCTGGTAGCGGGGGAGACGGTTGTGTCTCCATTCACCGTGAAAAATTTGTTCCACTGGGTGGCCCTGATGGTGGAAACGGTGGTCGCGGTGGCGACATCGTTCTTGTCGTTGATTCTGGCGTCACAACACTTCTTGATTTTCACCATTCTCCACATCGCAAGGCATCAAGTGCTCGACCTGGCTATGGCGATTATTGCAATGGCGCAGATGGTGGAGATTTAATTCTTTCTGTTCCCAACGGAACTGTTGTAAAAGATCGCGACGGAAATACTCTTGCCGATCTCGTCGGAACGGGAACACGATTTATTGCTGCACAAGGCGGTAAGGGTGGCCTCGGTAATGCAGGCCTTGCCTCACGAAAGCGGCGTGCTCCAGGTTTTGCTCTTAAAGGTGAACCAGGTGAAGAGCGCACACTTATTCTTGAACTCAAGAGCGTTGCTGATATTGGGTTAATTGGTTTCCCCAGCGCTGGAAAATCTTCACTCGTCGCAGCGATTTCTGCCGCACGACCAAAGATTGCCGATTATCCATTCACAACGCTGGTTCCTAACCTTGGCGTTGTACAAGCTGGTGACACACGCTTTACCGTCGCAGATGTTCCTGGACTCATTCCCGGTGCTTCGCAAGGAAAAGGTCTTGGTCTTGAATTTCTTCGCCATGTCGAACGTTGTGCAGCACTTGTTCATGTGCTCGACTGCGGAACGCTTGAAACAGATCGTGATCCAATAAAAGATTTTGATGTCATCGAGGAAGAACTTTCTCACTACGGCGGCCTCTCAGATCGCCCCCGCATTATCGCTCTCAACAAGGTCGATCTTCCTGATGGAAAGACAATGGCCGACATGGTCCAATCAACTTTGGAAGCTCGGGGTTATGAGGTTTATCAAATCTCCGCCGCAGCGCGTATTGGATTGCAAGAGCTGACATATGCGATGGGACGCATCATTCAGGAATACCGAAAGAATGAAATTAAAGAAGAAAAGACTCGCATTGTTCTTCGACCAACTCCCGTCAATGATGGGGGATTTACAGTCACAGCAAATGCAGATGGTTCATTCTCTGTTCGAGGCGACAAGCCTGAACGTTTTGTCCGCCAAACAGATTTCGGTAACGCAGAAGCAATCGGCTACCTTGCCGATCGCCTTGCACAACTTGGTGTTGAGCGAGCTCTCTTTAAAGCAGGAGCGAAGGCTAAGGATGAAGTTCGTATCGGTGAAGGAGATAGCGCCGTCATCTTCGATTGGGAACCAACCATCGAAGCAGGTGCAGAACTTCTTGCTGGACCTCGCGGAAGTGATCTACGTATTGAATCCCCATGGGCTGGTCGCTATGTGGAAGATAAAGCAGATGTTCTCAGTGATGATGAAATTGAAGCACAATGGGAATATAACGTTGCAGATCCACACACCCCACAGGTAGTCGGCATCGAGGAAGATAAGAAATGAACCGAGATCAGATTAGTAACGCAAAGCGCGTTGTAATCAAGATCGGGTCTTCGACCCTCACAGGAAAAGCTGGTGAGCGCCTCGATAAGAAAAATGTTGACGCCATAGTTGAAGTCGTAGCAACTCTACGATCTCGCGGAAGTGAAGTTGTACTTGTTTCATCTGGTGCTATTGCAACCGGACTTGCACCTCTTGGATTGCATACGCGGCCTACAGATCTGGCTACACAACAGGCTGCAGCATCTGTTGGACAGGGCCTTCTTATTTCCCATTACAGCCAATCCCTCGCACGCCACTCACTTTTGTCTTCACAAGTTCTTCTCACAATTGATGACTTCACTCGCGAAGAGCATTATGCAAATGCCCAACGAACACTTTTTAAATTGATTGAGCTCGATGTAGTTCCTATCATTAATGAAAATGACTCAGTTGGAGTTCAAGAAATTCGTTTTGGAGATAATGACCGACTAGCCGCTTTGGTGGCATATCTTATTGGCGCAGATTTACTTGTTCTCGTCTCCGATATCGATGCTCTTTATGATGCTCCTCCCTCAACGCCTGGCGCAGCACGTGTTTCTCAAGTTGAGAATGTAGCCGAGCTCCAAGATATTCAAATTGGTGGCGTAGGAAGTTCTGGCGTCGGCAGCGGTGGAATGGTGACGAAAATTGATGCAGCGCGCATAGCAACGAGTGTTGGAATCACAATGCTGTTAACGTCCCTCGAAAAACTTTCTGTGGCCCTCGACGGAGATGATGAAGGAACAATCTTTAAGACCTCTGTCGTTCAAAAGCCAGCAAGTTCACACGAGGACATTAAACCCTTCGTATCTAAGCCTTAGATATCCCCATCATCACCTGAGCTGTTGGGCGAGATATATCGAGTCCAGTTGGAACATCACTGAGTTTCACAATGACTGTTCGAGTAGCACGATCAACAAAGACATATTGACCGTGTAACCCATCCATCATGTCGATTCCTGGGTATGGATGCCATGTGTAGGCGCTATATCCCCAACCCTCAAGTTGTTCAACAGATGTACTCATACGCTTTATCCAATTGAGATCAAGAACGCGAGTCTTGCCGACCATTCCATTATTGAGAAGCATCATGCCAACCTTTGCATAATCCTCACCTGTTGCATTGAAGCAGCAGAATGTTTTTTCAATTCCTCCTACATGATCTACATTCCACGTCGCGGGAGTGAGGGCACCAACTGGCTGCCATACATTTTTACTAAAATATTCGCTAATTGACATGCCAGTTACTTTTTTAATGATCATGCCGATTAGTTGAGGATCCACACTTCGATACAAACCTTGTGTGCCGGGTTCAAATGCCATCTTTCTGTTGTGTTTGATAAACCAATTCATATCTGTAGTTGCATACATTTGAGCAATTCCAACGCCCCAGCCTTGAGGCCCAGTTGGGTAGTTGTCGCTGACCCCAACACCGCTTCGCATATCCAGAAGTTGGCCGATTGTCACGCGATCAAAAGATGTTCCATTTTTATACTCTGGGAAGTAATCAACGAATTTATCGCTCTCTTTAATCTTGCCAGCAGCAATAAGTTGCCCGACCATGATGGAAGTCATTGTTTTTCCTACAGAATAGGAGGGGAGTCGAGTTGTAGGTGTAAATCCGTCGCGGTAGTACTGGTAGGTGAGAACACCGTTTCGAAGGACTAAGAAAACATTTGTATGTGCTGTGTCAAGAAACTCTTGCCAGGAAATCGATTTGCCATTCCATGAAACTGAGTTCGGCATCTTCTCGTTTGCAGTTGTGAAAGTCAGGGGTGTGCTCGATGGTGCAATGGTGTGTGCCGGCATGAGGTCAGGAGTTTTTGATGCTGGTGCTAAACCCAATCGAATCGATTGATAAGGGTTTGGATAGTGGATTACGAGCGTAAAGCCCCAGAGAGCAAAGTAGAGAACAAAGACGCTGACCAAGGTTTTACGTAGGAATTTCATGAGAGAGATTATTGCCCTTACGCTTACTCAATGGAAGCAACTTCGCTGGTCAATCAGCTGGCTGAGAGTGCCCGCACTGCCTCGCGCACGCTTATTGCTGCATCTGCTGCTGAACGATCCACTGCCGTCAATCAGATTGCTGAGGAATTGGTCGCCGGAACAGAGCGAATCCTTCGGGCAAATGCTCTTGATATTGAACGGGCAAAGAGCTCGGGAATGCAAAGTTCGATGGTCGATCGTTTACTTCTGACCGCCGATCGCATACAAGGTATGGCAGATGGCGCTCGACAAATTTCGCAACTTCCAGATCCACTCAACAGGATTCTCCATGAACGTACACTTGCAAATGGGCTAAAGCTTAAACAAGTAAGCGTTCCATTTGGCGTTGTAGGAATGGTTTACGAGGCACGTCCAAATGTAACCGTCGATGCAGCCGTGATTCTTTTGAAATCAGGAAATGCTGCACTTCTTCGTGGCTCATCAAGTGCTTCAGCGAGCAATGCAGTTCTTGTTGAAATTATGCGAGAGTCACTCTCCCGCGGTCCAATCTCCCCAGATGTTATTCAACTTGTTCCTTCGCAAGATCGCTCAACAGTTGGAGCGCTCCTTCACGCGCGAGGAAAAGTTGATCTTGTCATTCCACGCGGAAGCGCCGAACTCATCCGTCGCGTCGTGGATGATTCCTCTGTCCCGACCATCGAGACTGGCGCAGGGGTATGTCACGTATATGTCGATGAATTTGCCGATCTCGACAAGGCACTTCCCATTGTTATGAATTCTAAGACTCATCGCCCAAGTGTCTGTAATGCCGCAGAGACCTTGCTTGTTCATTCAGCGGTTGCAGAAAAGTTTTTACCGATAGCACTTAAGGCGCTCATAGATGCGGGTGTAAAGATTCACGCTGATTCTGAAACAAAAGAAATTGCTAAGAGATCTGCTCAAAACGTTGATTTGGCGTCGGAAGAAGATTGGTCGACTGAATACAACGCCCTTGAAATGAATGTTGCCGTTGTCCCTTCTTTGATTTTCGCTGCTGACCATATTCAAAAATATGGCACCCAACATACTGAAGCAATCGTTACTGAAAATATGGAACGCGCTCATCAATTTATTGCCCTCTCTGATTGCGCAGCCGTGATGGTAAATGCATCGACACGATTTACAGATGGAGAGCAGATGGGATTTGGAGCAGAGATTGGTATCTCAAATCAGAAGCTTCATGCCCGTGGGCCAATGGGTCTTGAGCAGATGACGACCACAACTTGGATTGTGTGGGGCACCGGCCAAATCCGATAAGGTTGGGCCATGGCCGCAATCTCACGTGACGAAGTAGCTCACCTTGCGCGTCTAGCTCGCATCGAAATGAGTTCTGATGAACTCGATCACCTGGCCTCTGAATTAGACCAGATCCTTCATGCGGTAGATCGCGTTCAAGAAGCAGCGAAAGATAATGTTCCCCCAACCTCGCACCCACTTCCGTTGAAGAATGTGACACGTCCTGACGTAGTTATCCCTTCGCTCTCTCCTGAAGATGCTCTTTCAGGCGCCCCTGCTTCTGATGAGCAACGATTCAAGGTTCCTCAAATTTTGGGGGATGCAGAATGAGTTTTATCTTCAAAAGCGCCGCTGAAATGTCAGCAGCTCTTTCCTCCAAGGAAGTAAGCGCCGTTGATTTAGCGCAGCAACATTTTGATCGCATTGAAAAAGTTGACGGGGATGTTCATGCATTTCTGCACCTCGATAAAGAGGGCGCACTTGCACAGGCAAAGACCATTGATGCAAAACGTGCTGCGGGGGAGAAGCTTTCACCGCTTGCTGGTGTCCCACTTGCACTTAAAGATGTCATGGCACAACGTGGCATTCCAACCACATGTGGTTCCAAGATGCTGGAAAATTGGCGCCCACCTTACGATTCAACTGTCGTAACTCGCCTCAAAGATGCGGGCATCGTCATTCTTGGTAAAACAAATATGGATGAGTTCGCAATGGGTTCATCAACAGAAAATTCTGCATATGGGCCAACACATAACCCTTGGGATCTTTCACGCATCCCTGGCGGTTCTGGTGGTGGTTCATCCGCTGCTCTTGCTGCATTTGAGGCACCGCTTGCAATTGGTACAGATACCGGTGGATCGATCCGTCAGCCTGCTGCTGTTACAGGAACTGTTGGCGTAAAGCCAACATATGGTGCTGTCTCTCGCTACGGTCTTGTTGCATTTTCATCCTCACTCGATCAAGCAGGGCCATGTGCGCGCACAGTTCTCGATACTGCCCTTCTTCATGAAGTTATTGCTGGGCATGATGCAAAAGATTCTTCTTCTATCAATGCACCGGCTCCGGCCGTTGTCGCCGCTGCAAAAAAACTTGATGTAAAAGGAATGAAGATTGGTGTCATCAAGGAACTTGGTGGCGATGGATTCCAAAAAGGCGTCAGTGAACGCTTTAACGAAGCACTTGATGAGCTGGTAAAGGCCGGCGCGGAGATTGTTGAAGTTTCCTGCCCTAATTTTGAATATGCTCTCGCTGCTTATTACTTAATCGCTCCCTCCGAAGCTTCGTCAAACCTAGCTCGCTTTGATTCCATGCGTTATGGACTTCGCGTCGGCGATGATGGAACGCACGGTGCTGAAGAGGTTATGAGCCTTACCCGCCAGGCTGGTTTCGGCAAGGAAGTAAAGCGCCGAATCATTCTTGGCACATATGCGCTCTCATCTGGATATTACGAGGCATATTACGGATCTGCTCAAAAGGTTCGCACTCTCATTATGCGCGATTACGAGGCTGCCTTCGCTAAGGCTGATGTTTTAGTCTCACCAACAGCGCCCACAACAGCATTTAAAATCGGTGAGAAAGCTGATGATCCTGTCGCTATGTATCTCAACGACATCGCAACAATCCCAGTCAATATGGCCGGCATCGGCGGAATGAGCCTTCCGTGCGGACTTGCTTCAGAAGATAACTTGCCCGTCGGTTTTCAAATCATGACTCCTGCAATGAAGGATGATTTGATGTATCAAGTAGGTGGAACTTTGGAAGCAGCCCTCAACTCAAAGTGGGGTTCTTCTTTAATGTCTCAGGCACCAGCATTGGGAGCAAAGTAATGGCTCTTAAATATGACGATGTTGTAGAAAAATACGAGCCAACGCTTGGTCTTGAAGTCCACGTTGAACTAAACACAAATACAAAGATGTTCTGTGGATGTTCCACTGAGTTTGGTGCAGAACCAAATACTCAAACATGCCCTGTTTGCTTAGGACTTCCAGGTTCACTTCCCGTTGTGAATGAAGTAGCAATTGAATCAGCTATAAAAATTGGTCTTGCGCTCAATTGTTCAATCGCACCTTTTAGTCGTTTCGCTCGCAAAAATTACTTTTATCCAGATATGCCAAAGGATTACCAGATCTCCCAATACGACGAGCCAATCTGTGTAAACGGATTCCTCGATGTTGAAATCGATACTGACGAAGGCGTAAAGACGTTTAGAGTTGAGATTGAGCGCGTCCACATGGAGGAAGACACAGGAAAGTCTTTACACGTCGGAGGCGCAACTGGTCGAATTCATGGTGCTGAATATTCACTTTTGGATTACAACCGTGCCGGCATCCCATTGATGGAAATCGTGACAAAGATGGTTCCCGGAACCGGTAAATATGCACCTCAAGTAGCACGCGCATATGTCACCGAGCTTCGCGACATTCTTCGCTCGCTGGGTGTTTCTGATGTAAAGATGGAACAAGGTTCTCTTCGTTGCGATGCAAACGTTTCGCTCTCTCCCATGGGAAGCGGAATTCTTGGCACTCGAAGCGAGACAAAGAATGTGAATTCACTTCGCTCGGTTGAACGTGCTATTCACGGTGAAATGATTCGCCAAGCAAATCTTCTTCAAAATGGAGAGCGCATTATTCAGGAGACTCGACATTTCCTCGAGGAAAGTGGAGAGACTCGGCCTGGTCGCTCGAAAGAGACAGCTGAGGATTATCGTTATTTCCAAGAGCCAGATCTTGTCCCTGTGGCACCTGATGCATCGTGGATTGAAGAAATTCGATCAACACTTCCAGAACGTCCATCGGTTCGCCGCAAGCGCCTCCAAGCCGAGTGGGCAGTACCGGATAAAGAGATGACAGCAATGATTAATGCCGAACTTCTGGATACCGTTGAAGCCACTGTAAAACTTGGTGCTGATCCGACGAAAGCACGCACTTGGTGGTTAGGTGAAATCTCTCGAGTTGCAAATGAAAAGGAAGTCGAAGCAACGTCGTTGATGAACCCAGATCAAGTTGCAGAAATAATTTTGCTCGTCGCGTCCGGTGAACTTACTGACAAACTTGCTCGCCAAGTTGTAGAAGGAGTCATTAACGGAGAAGGAACACCTCGCGAGGTTATTGAAAAGCGTGGGCTTAAAGTTGTATCTGACGATTCAGCTTTGATGGCAGCGATTGAAGGCGCAATTGCCTCCCAACCTGAGACTGCCGACCGCGTTCGTGGCGGAAATATTCCTGCAGCCGGAGCACTGATTGGCGCAGTAATGAAGGCAACTGGCGGACAAGCAGATGCTGCACGCGTTCGAGAATTACTACTTAAGCACCTAGGTCAGGAGTAAGAAGCATGACAAATATGAAGCCACGTTCTGCTCTTGTCACCGACGGATTAGAACGTTCCCCGGCCCGCGGAATGCTCCGCGCTGTTGGCATGGAAGATGAAGATTTTAAGAAGCCGCAAATCGGAATCGCCTCATCATGGAATGAAATAACACCATGCAACCTCTCACTTGATCGCCTCGCAAAGGCATCTCGCAAAGGTGTTATCGAGGGTGGCGGCTTCCCTATGCAATTTGGAACTATTTCGGTTTCTGATGGAATTTCTATGGGACATGAAGGAATGCACTTCAGTCTTGTTTCTCGCGAAGTTATTGCTGATTCAGTTGAAACTGTGATGCAAGCAGAACGCCTTGATGGAATGGTGATGTTTGCCGGTTGTGATAAGTCACTTCCAGGAATGATGATGGCGGCAGCTCGTATCGATGTTGCAGCAGTATTTGTTTATGCAGGATCCACTCTTCCTGGAAATATCGATGGACGAGATGTGACGCTTATTGATGCCTTTGAAGCAGTCGGTGCATGTGCTCGTGGACTTATTACCGAAGCAGAAGTTGATCGTATTGAACGAGCAATCTGCCCAGGTGAAGGTGCGTGTGGAGGCATGTACACCGCCAACACCATGGCAGCAGTTGGGGAAGCGATCGGTCTTTCTCTTCCTGGTTCTGCTTCACCTCCATCAGTTGACCGTCGCCGCGATGACTACGCCATCAAATCTGGCGCCGCTGTTGTTGAATTGATTCGCCAAGGAATTACAACTCGCGATATTTTGACGAAGAAAGCTTTTGAAAATGCCATCACTGTTGTCATGGCGCTCGGTGGATCAACAAATGCTGTTCTTCACCTGTTGGCACTTGCAAATGAGGCAGAAGTTGACCTCACACTGGAAGATTTCCAGCGCATTAGTTCCAAGGTTCCGCTTCTTGCAGATGTGAAGCCATTTGGAAAATTTGTAATGTCTGACGTGGATAAAGTCGGCGGCATTCCAGTCGTTCTCCGCGCACTTCTTGATGCAGGTTTATTACATGGAGATGTATTGACCGTCACCGGAAAGACCATGGCTGAAAATCTTGCAGATGTGAAGCCGCTTGATCCAGATGGTGAAGTTCTCCATTCCATCAAAAACCCACTCTCTCTCGGGGGAGGAATAACAATTCTTAGCGGTTCACTTGCTCCTGAAGGAGCGGTATGTAAGACAGCCGGCGTAGGAGTTGAAGAGTTTGAAGGCCCTGCCCGTGTTTTCGAACGTGAGCAAGCTGCGATGGAAGCTTTAGAAAATGGAACAATCCAAGCAGGTGATGTTGTCGTTATTCGTTATGAAGGTCCAAAAGGCGGACCTGGAATGCGCGAAATGTTGATGATCACCGGAGCAATAAAAGGTGCCGGTCTTGGTAAATCCACTCTCTTGTTGACCGATGGTCGATTCTCCGGAGGAAGCACAGGGTTGTGTGTCGGCCACGTTGCTCCTGAAGCAGTCGACGGCGGACCTATCGCATTCGTCAAGGATGGCGATCGCATTCGCATCAACACCATTACGCGCCAACTTGATTTGTTGGTTGATGAGGCAACTTTGGCCGAGCGCCGAAAGAGTTTCTCTCCAGTTCCCCACAAGTACAAGCGCGGGGTATTGGCAAAGTATTCAAAGGTCGTTGGCTCTGCCTCCCAAGGTGCAGTAACGTCCTAAATAATGAGACTTGAGTCTCAGGGGTTGACTGCCCCGAATAGGTCGGCGAGAATAGGCCTATGAAGTCATCAGTGGTGATTCGAGAGCGTGCGATCTAAGCAAGACGATCGTGCGCTAACCCTCAGTGGAAAAACTGAGGGTTTTCTCATTTCACCGCATAAGAGAAATCAGATCAAGGAAACCGGAAGGAGATGAACATGACAAGTAATGAAAACGTAACAGGGGCACAATCCCTCGTGAAATCTTTGGAGCATGCAGGCGTCGATGTTATGTTCGGAATTCCCGGCGGTGCAATTCTTCCTGCATACGATCCCATCTTCGACTCAAAGATTCGCCACATCTTGGTTCGTCACGAACAAGGTGCCGGCCACGCCGCTACAGGTTATGCGCAAGTCACCGGCCGCGTTGGAGTCTGTATCGCAACATCAGGTCCGGGTGCCACAAATCTTGTAACACCTCTTGCTGATGCCCAAATGGATTCTGTGCCTATGGTTGCCATCACCGGCCAGGTCAATTCATCCTCAATCGGAACAGATGCATTCCAAGAAGCAGATATTCGCGGAATCACAATGCCTGTCACAAAGCACAATTTCTTGGTCACGAATCCGAAAGATATTCCCCATGCGATTGCATCAGCATTCCACATCGCATCCACGGGGCGTCCAGGCGCTGTTCTTGTTGATATCTCCAAAGATGCGCTCGCTGCACAGACAACATTTGATTACCCAGCTGTAGTCAATCTTGCTGGATACAAGCCAAAGCTTGATCCGAATGAGAATGACATTCGCGATGCCGCACGATTGATTGCAGAATCTAAGCAGCCAGTTCTTTATGTTGGTGGTGGAATCATCAAGGCAAATGCAAGTAAGGAATTAATGAAGCTTGCAGAACTTACTGGCGCACCCGTTGTCACCACTTTGATGGCTCTTGGCGCATTCCCAGATAGTCACCCACAACATCTTGGTATGCCAGGAATGCACGGAACAGTAGCTGCTGTTACCGCACTTCAAAAAGCAGATTTGCTCATCACACTTGGAGCGCGCTTTGATGATCGTGTTACTGGCAAACTTTCAACATTTGCACCTAATGCAAAAGTAATTCATGCAGACATTGATCCTGCCGAGATTGGCAAGCTTCGTCGCGTCGACGTTCCACTCGTCGGAGATTTGAAGAACACTATTGATGCACTTCTTCCTGTGCTTAAAGCTGAATTCAAAAAGGGCCAGCCTGATATCGGAGGTTGGGTAAAGCAAGTACAAGGATGGCGTGAGATATATCCTTTGGGCTACGACCACCCTTCTGATGGCTCGCTTTCACCACAATATGTAATTGAGCGCCTTGGATTAATTGCAGGTCCTGAAGCTATTTATGTTGCCGGCGTAGGCCAACACCAAATGTGGGCATCACAATTTGTTAAATACGAACGCCCTCGCAGCTGGTTGAATTCAGGCGGCTTGGGAACGATGGGATATGCAGTTCCCGCTGCAATGGGTGCAAAAGTTGGCGCACCAGATCGCACAGTTTGGGCGATTGATGGAGATGGTTGTTTCCAGATGACAAATCAGGAACTCACAACATGTGCTCTCAATGGCATCCCCGTAAAGATTGCAATCATTAATAACGAAAGTCTTGGAATGGTTCGCCAATGGCAATCACTCTTCTACAACGAACGTTATTCAAATACCGATCTTCATTCAAAGCGCATTCCTGACTTTGCCAAGCTTGGCGAAGCAATGGGTTGTGTTGGACTTCGCGCTGAGAGTCGCGATGAAGTTGATGCTGTTATCGAAAAGGCAATGTCAATTAATGACCAACCTGTTGTTGTGGACTTTAGCGTCCACCGCGATGCAATGGTGTGGCCAATGGTTGCAGCTGGAACATCTAATGACTCAATCACACTTGCGCGTTCACTTGCGCCTGTCTGGGATTCACAGGAGCTCTAATGGCCACTCACACACTTTCAGTTCTCGTTGAAAATAGCCCCGGAGTGCTTGCTCGCGTTGCTTCACTTTTTTCACGTCGAGGTTACAACATTGATTCTCTTGCGGTTGGTCCTACAGAAGATGCAAATATCTCTCGCATGACAATCGTTATTGATGTTGAGGATCACGCCCTTGATCAAGTTATCGCACAGCTCGATAAGTTGATAGATGTCATCAATACAGATCGACTCGATCCCATCACATCGGTTCAGCGCGAGCTTTTGCTCGTCAAAGTGACCACAACAGCTGAAACTCGTTCTCAAGTACTTGAGACTGTCCAACTATTCCGCGCAAAGGTTGTCGATGTGGCACAAGATGCAGTCACAATTGAAGCGACGGGTAATGCAGAAAAGATTCAGGCTCTTTTGCGAGTGCTTGAGCCATATGGCATAAAAGAACTAGTGCAATCAGGTCTTGTCGCAATGGAGCGCGGGCTTAAACCAGGGAAAGGCAAATAAGTGGCAACTCAATATCATGACGAGGATGCAGACCTCTCAATCATCCAATCCAAGAAGGTAGCCATCATTGGCTACGGTTCCCAAGGACATGCTCACGCACTCAGTCTTCGCGATAGCGGTGTTGATGTTCGCATTGGTCTCAAGGATGGATCTTCATCACGCGCAAAGGCAGAAGCTGAAGGATTACGTGTCCTCTCAGTTGCAGATGCAGTGAAGGAAGCAGACGTTGTTATGTTGCTTGCTCCTGATCACGTCCAGCGCCATATCTACACAGAATCAATCAAGCCAAACCTCAAGGCTGGCGCTGCATTGTTCTTTGGACATGGATTTAACATTCGCTTTGATTACATCAAGCCAGAAGCAAATATTGATATTGCAATGGTTGCACCAAAGGGTCCTGGACACCTTGTTCGTCGTGAATATGCTGCAGGTCGCGGTGTTCCTGTACTTGTAGCTGTTGAGCAAGATGCAACTGGTGCTGCTTGGCCACTCACACTTTCTTATGCAAAGGCAATTGGTGGACTTCGCGCAGGCGGAATCCTCACAACCTTCACAGAAGAATGCGAAACAGATCTTTTCGGAGAGCAAGCAGTTCTGTGCGGCGGAGCTTCACAGCTTGTCATGTACGGATTCGAAACTCTCGTTGAAGCTGGATACCAGCCAGAAGTTGCTTACTTTGAATGTCTCCACGAATTGAAGTTGATTGTGGACTTGATGTACGAAGGTGGAATTGCAAAGCAACGTTGGTCAGTCTCAGATACAGCTGAATTTGGCGATTATGTTTCAGGACCACGCGTTATCGATCCACGTGTAAAGGAAAATATGAAGGCAGTTCTCGCTGACATCCAAAATGGAGCATTTGCAAAGCGCTTTGTTGAAGATCAAGAAGCTGGAGCACCAGAATTTAAGTCTCTTCGCGCAAAGGGAGAGTCTCACCCAATCGAGTCTGTTGGCCGTGAACTTCGCAAGATGATGTCATGGGTCCGCGGAAACAATAAGAACGAGGATTATCAGGAAGGTAACGCAGCGCGTGGCTAAACCTGTTGTTCTAATTGCTGAAGAACTAAGCCCTGCCACGTTGGAGGCGCTTGGTCCTGATTTTGAAGTCCGTCACTGCAATGGCGCAGATCGTGGAGAGTTGCTCGCTGCACTTGCAGCAGGAGTAGATGCTGTTCTCATTCGTTCTGCAACACAGATGGATGAAGAGGCAATTGGGGCAGCAAAAGGCCTGAAGGTCATTGCGCGTGCCGGCGTAGGCCTTGATAACGTTGACATTCCTGCATCAACTGCAGCGGGTGTCATGGTTGTCAATGCTCCTACATCCAACATTGTTAGCGCTGCTGAACTTGCGATTACGCTTCTTCTAGCAAGCGCGCGCCATGTATCACCAGCGCATGCAGCACTTCGAAATGGCAAGTGGGCTCGTTCGAAGTACACCGGTGCTGAAATTTTCGAGAAGACTCTTGGAATTGTGGGATTTGGTCGTATTGGTCAGCTCGTTGCTGCTCGTATGCAAGCGTTTGGTATGGATGTTGTTGCCTACGATCCATACCTTCAACCTGCGCGTGCTGCACAGCTCAATGTCCGTTTAGTTGAACTTGATGAACTTCTGCGTATCTCTGACTTCATCACAATTCACCTTCCAAAGACAAAAGAGACTGCAAACCTGATCGGTGAAGAGGCTCTCAAAAAGGTAAAACCCACTGTTCGCATCGTTAATGCTGCCCGTGGTGGAGTCCTTGATGAAACAGCTTTGTATAACGCACTCAAAGAAGGTCGCGTTGCCGGCGCAGGGCTTGATGTGTATGTCACAGAACCTTGCACAGATTCACCACTTTTTGAACTCGACAACGTTGTTGCAACACCGCACCTTGGGGCATCAACGGATGAAGCTCAGGAACGTGCAGGAATTGCTGTAGCGGTATCTGTTCGCAAAGCACTTGCAGGCGAACTCGTTCCAGATGCAGTAAATGTGAAGGGCGGAGCTATCCATCCAACAATTCGCCCAAGTCTTCCACTTGTTGAAAAAATGGCTCAGATTGCAACGGCAATTGCAGGTGAATCCCCTGTCACACTTTCAGTGAATGTACGTGGAGATATCTCCGAGCACGATTCATCAATCCTTGCAACGAGCGCTCTTAAGGGTGCGCTTGCAGGAGCGGGTGCGGAATCAGTTACATATGTAAACACCCCTGCACTTGCAACTGAAAAGGGTATGTCGGCTTCAGTTACCACTCAATCTGATTCGCCTTTCTATCGCAGCATGATCTCTCTCCACGCAGCATTTGCTGATGGAAAGTCAGTGACCGTCGATGGAACTCTGATGGGTATTCGTATGGTCGAAAAAATCATTGCTATAAATGGTTTCGACCTCGATCTTCCACCAACAGAAAACCTCATATTCTTGCAATATGGCGATAAGCCTGGAGTAGTAGGAGTTGTCGGAAATATTCTTGGTAAGGCTGGTCTCAACATTGCAGGAATGCAGGTTGCTCGAAGCGATGATGGAAAAGAAGCTCTCATGGCTATCACTGTGGACAGCTCGGTATCTGCAGATCTTGTTGCATCCATCTCCAAGGAGACCGGAGCGACTCTCGTTCGTGCAGTTGGGCTGGTTTCCTAAATGTCGTCATACAAATTAGCGGTAATTCCTGGTGATGGTATTGGACCAGAAGTAATCGCTGAAGGGCTTAAGGTTCTGGATGTTGTGGCCGCTAAACACGGCCTTACATTTGATAAAACAGAATACGAGCTTGGCGCAAAGTATTGGCACAAGACAGGGGAAACTCTTCCAGATTCAGTCATGGCCGATCTTGCGAAAGCAGATGTAATTTTGCTTGGCGCTGTAGGCGATCCAACGGTTCCCAGTGGAGTCCTTGAGCGTGGATTGCTTCTCAAACTTCGTTTTGCCTTTGATCATTACATCAATCTTCGGCCAACTCGCCTTTATCCTGGAGTTTCGTCACCACTTGCAAATCCAGGGGAAGTTGATTTCGTTGTTGTACGTGAGGGCACTGAAGGTCCATACATTGGTGCCGGTGGTGTGCTCGCCTACGGAACTGAAAATGAGATTGCAACCGAAGAGAGCATCAATACGCGTCGTGGCGCTGAACGAGCCATTCGCTATGCGTTTGAGACAGCCATGAATCGCCCTCGCAAAAAAGTAACTCTTGTTCACAAAAACAATGTTCTTACCCGCGCCGGCAATTTGTGGACTCGAGCATTTAATGAGGTTGCGTCGGAATATCCTGCAATTACAACTGATTACATCCATGTTGATGCCGCAGCGATGTTTTTTGTCACCCAACCGCACCGTTTTGATGTTGTCGTTACAGACAATCTTTTTGGAGACATCATTACTGATATTGCAGCTGCAATAAGCGGTGGTATTGGGCTTGCTGCCTCAGGAAACATCAACCCAACAGGAAAATTCCCATCTATGTTTGAACCCATTCACGGTTCTGCACCAGATATTGCTGGAAAACAACTTGCAGACCCAACTGCAACAATTTCCTCTGTCGGCATGATGCTCTCTCATCTAGGCCACAATGACGCTGCGGCAGAAATCGCTGCAGCAGTCACAAAGGATTTGGAGAATCGTGGTTCAACAAAGCGCTCCACTGCTGAAGTTGGAACTGCGCTAGCGGAGGCGTTGAAGTAACCATGAAGATTATCCTCAATCCAAATTCAAACCCCACTAGCGATGCATCTCGTGAAGAGAAGATTGCAGCTGGAGGTTTCGGCAAGTATTACACCGACAATATGGTGGTTGCTGAATGGATCGAGGGTCAGGGTTGGTCTGATGCAGAATTGAAGGCGTACGGTCCGCTTTCCTTGGATCCTGCAACTTCTGTTCTTCATTATGGACAAGAAATTTTTGAAGGAATGAAGGCTTACACCCAACCTGATGGGGGAGTGAGCCTCTTTCGCCCAACGGCAAATGCAGAACGCTTTAATCGAAGTGCATCTCGAATGGCACTTCCTGAAATTCCAGTGGACGATTTTGTTGAAGCTGTCGTTGCACTCGTGAAGCAAGATATCAAGTGGGTCCCAAAGATCGTAGGAGAGTCTCTCTATATTCGTCCATTTATGATTGCTACAGAAATTGGTCTTGGCGTTCGCCCATCGAACCATGCAACTTTCCTTGTCATCACAACCCCAACTTCTGCATATTTCGATCCCAGCAAAGCGGTGACGGTCTGGATTTCAACTGAATTTGTGCGCGCAGCAAAAGGTGGAACAGGCGCTGCAAAGACCGGCGGAAATTATGCAGGTTCACTTCTTGCACAGAAGCAGGCAGCAGCTGAAGGGTGCGACCAGGTCGTATGGCTTGATGCAATTGAGCATCGTTGGGTTGAAGAGATGGGTGGAATGAACCTTTACTTCGTAAAGGGAGAGGGCAAAGATGCAACAATTTTTACCCCAAAACTTACTGGCACACTTCTTGCCGGAATCACTCGAGATTCAATTTTAACCGTTGCACAGGATCTTGGTTACAAGGTTGAAGAGGGAATGATTTCGACAGATGATTGGCGCGATGGCGTTGCCTCCGGAGAGATCACAGAAATTTTTGCATGTGGAACTGCCGCTGTTGTTTCACCGGTCGGGGCAGCAAAGAGTGCTGCCGGTACCTGGGTAACAGGCGATGGCGAGCCAGGAAAAATCACGATGGAAATTCGCAATCACCTTCTTGGTATCCAACATGGAACAATCGAAGATACACACGGCTGGAATGTGCGAGTTAAATAATGACAATTTCTGATGCATTCCATATTTATGACACCACCCTTCGCGATGGCGCTCAGCAAGAAGGTCTTAATCTTTCAGTTCACGACAAGCTTGCTATTGCACGTCATCTCGATGACCTGGGTGTTGGATTTATCGAAGGCGGATGGCCGGGAGCAAATCCAAAAGACACCGAATTCTTTAAGCGCGCTCAAAGTGAATTAAAATTAAAAAATGCAACATTTGTTGCATTCGGAGCTACACGTCGCCCAAATGTTAAGGCAGCCGATGACCTGCTTTTGAGAGCTCTTGCTGATTCCGGAGCCCCGGTTGTAACTCTGGTTGCAAAGAGCCATGATCGCCATGTCGATCTTGCCCTCAAAACAAACCTTGATGAGAACCTTGCAATGATTAAGGATTCAATCCAATTCCTCAAGCACAATGGCCAGCGAGTCTTTCTTGATGCAGAACACTTCTTTGATGGCTATAAGTCCAACCGCAATTACGCCCTAGAAGTTATTCGAGTTGCAATGGAGGCGGGCGCGGATGTGGCTGCACTCTGCGATACAAACGGCGGAATGTTGCCTGATGAGTTACAACAAGTTGTTCATGATGTTTTGCAGAGCTCTTCTGCTCGGCTTGGTATTCATTGCCACAATGACACCGGGTGTGCGATTGCGAACTCACTTGCAGCTGTTGATGCTGGCGTCACCCATGTACAAGGAACTCTCAACGGGTACGGAGAGCGGACGGGAAATGCTGATCTCGTTTCAATTATCGCAAACCTTGAATTAAAGAAGAAAAAAATTGTCCTCCCCGAGGGTTCTCTTCGTGAATCCTTCCGAATCTCTCACGCCGTCGCTGAAGTAACAAATGTTGCTCCAAGTGCTCGCCAACCCTATGTCGGCGTCTCTGCATTTGCTCATAAAGCAGGGCTTCACGCATCAGCGATTAAAGTCGATCCAAACCTTTACCAACATGAGGATCCAGCATCTGTTGGAAATGATATGCGCATGCTCGTTTCAGATATGGCTGGACGTGCATCCATCGAATTGAAATCCCAAGAACTCGGTATCGATTTGGGTGACGATAAGGATGTTGTTACTCGCGTTGTTGCTCGCGTGAAAGAGATGGAATCTCGAGGATTTACATTTGAAGCCGCTGATGCCTCATTCGAGCTTCTTCTGCTTGAAGAACTTCACGGAAAGCGTCCACAATTCTTTGAACTTGATGATTGGACAACAAGTGTTCATGGCGGAGATGACGCTGCTGTAACTTCGACTGCAACCGTCACCATCAAGGCAAAGGGTGAAGTAATACAGGCATCAGGATCTGGAAATGGTCCTGTTAATGCAATTGATATGGCCATCCGTTCCGGACTTGAAACAATTTATCCAGAATTAGCAAAGCTTGAGCTGACTGACTACAAAGTTCGCATTCTTGAAGGTCGCTTAGGTACAGGCGCTGTTACCCGTGTTCTCGTTGAAACAAGCGATGGCGAGGGCGAGTGGAGCACGATCGGTGTTCACGAAAACGTTATTGCTGCATCGGCGATGGCTCTTGAAGATGCTGTGACATTTGGTTTGTTGCGCCAAGGTCGCAAGCCCGAATAATTCACTAGAGTTCTCTCATGGGCTCGCCGCTGATTGCACAATATGAAGAGCATCTTGCTCTTGTTCGAAATTTGGCAGATAACTCAATTCGCGGCTACGTCAGCGATCTTGAATCATTTTTGAAGCACCTTGAAACCCTGAAAGTTGGCGAATTTAAAGACCTTAATCTTTCACACATCCGTTCGTGGTTGGCCGAACTTCAAACAAATGGCGCAACCCGTTCAACACTTGCTCGTCGCATAGTTTCAATGCGAGCATTTACATATTGGGCAGCAAGCAATAATTGGATTTCTGCCGATTATGGCGCAGCTTTGGCGATTCCAAAACCGCAGCCTCATCTTCCGGAAGTCTTAGATATAGCCGACACCGAAATAGTTCTTTCTGCCCTCCAACTCAAAGCGGGCGAGGAGCCAACGCCTGTTAATCTACGAAATCTTGCAATGGTAGAAGTTCTTTATGCTTCGGGCATCCGTATCTCTGAATTATGTGGGCTCGATATTCTTTCGATAGATACATCGCGAAATACGTTAAGAGTCATTGGAAAGGGCGACAAAGAGCGAGTTGTTCCATTGGGAATTCCAGCCATGGAGGCACTTCAAAACTATCTAAAGATAGCTCGCCCACAGTTTGCAAACGAAAAGTCTGGCAGCGCAGTTTTTCTCGGTTCGCGAGGAAAGCGCATTGATCAACGAACCGCTCGTGGCGCTGTTTATGACGCGATGGCTGCAATTGGATCTTCGATGGGTCCACACGGATTGCGCCATACAGCCGCGACTCATCTGTTGGAAGGTGGGGCAGACCTTCGCACAGTCCAAGAGATTTTGGGCCACTCATCATTATCGACGACCCAGATTTACACACATGTCTCGCCTGAAAGACTCCAGAAAGCCTACGAGCAAGCCCATCCTCGTGCGTGATTGGGCGTAATTTGGGCTAATCGCCCTGCTCTCATAGGATTGACCCAGCAGGAAGGGCAACTTTCCTGACTTCACACGTCTTACTTAATTTATTAAGTAGCCATTTCGGTCCTGGTCTGTGCAGAAATGTAAAAACTAGGTCGGTGACAAGACGTTAGAGATTCAACAAATAGTTGGGTCATTAACCGAGTGCATCTGCGTGAGCAGCTGCAATAAAGGAGCGTGCCGCCATGGCGGTTGTAACAATGCGAGAACTCCTCGACAGCGGAGTCCACTTCGGACACCAGACTCGTCGTTGGAATCCAAAGATGAAGCGCTACATTTTCACAGAGCGCAACGGCATCTACATCATCGATATCCAGCAATCACTTGCTCTCATCGATAGTGCTTACGAATTCATTAAGAACACAGTTGCTAAGGGTGGCCACGTACTTTTCGTTGGAACCAAGAAGCAAGCACATGCACCTATCAAGGAACAGTCAGCTCGCGTAGGCATGCCTTACGTTACAGAGCGTTGGCTTGGTGGAATGCTCACAAACTTCCCAACCGTTTACAAGCGTATTCAGCGTTTGAAGGAGTTGGAACTTCTCGAAGAGAAGAACGATCAGGTTCTCACAAAGAAGGAACTCCTCGTACTCCGCCGCGAGCGCGAGAAGCTCACAAAGAACCTCGAAGGTATTCGCGACATGACTAAGTTGCCTTCAGCAATTTGGGTTGTCGACACAAAGAAGGAACACCTAGCAGTGCAGGAAGCACACAAGCTTGGAATTCCAGTCGTAGCAATCTTGGATACAAACTGCGATCCAGATGAAGTTGATTTCAAGATTCCTGGTAACGATGATGCAATCCGTTCAATCGGTCTGCTTACACGCGTTATTGCTGATGCTGCAGCTGCTGGTCTTGCTGCTCGATCTGCAAACGCTGCATCGAACCCAGATAAGGCACCAACAACTGATGCAGACAAGCTTGCTTCAGAGATCCTCGCTGCAGCTGAACCAGTTGCACCAGCTACTGAAACAAAGGAGTAATTGGAATTGGCTTACACAGCTGAAGATGTAAAGAAGCTGCGCGAACAAACCGCTGCAGGAATGCTTGATTGCAAGAAGGCACTCGATGAAGCCGATGGCGACTTCGATAAGGCTGTTGAAATCATTCGCGTTAAGGGACTCAAGGGCGTTACAAAGCGCGAAGGTCGCTCAACATCAAATGGTTTGGTTATTGCAAAGGCAGAAGGCACTCGTGGAGTAATGCTCGAACTTAACTGCGAAACTGATTTTGTAGCTAAGGGAGATCGTTTCCAAGAGCTTGCACAAGAGCTTTTGAACCAACTCGCATCATCCTCAACAAATGATCTGACTGCATTCTTGGCTACAAAGCTTCCAAGTGGCCAGACTGTTCAAGAGCGCGTTGATGAAGGAAATGCAACGCTTGGCGAAAAGATTGAAATCCGCCGCATTGCAGTTCTTGAGGGATCACCAGTTTCTCTTTATTTGCACCGCACAAACCCTGATCTCCCACCACAATTGGGAGTCTTGGTACAGCTCACAGCAGATGCAGTTGAGGCTGGAAAGGATGTTGCACAACATATTGCAGCATTTGCTCCTCAATTTGTTCGCCGTGAAGATATTCCTGCTGAGCACATTGAGGCAGAACGTCGTATCGCTGAAGAGACAGCTCGTGCGGAGGGTAAGCCAGAAGCTTCTCTCAGCAAGATTGTCGAAGGTCGCGTTACTGGCTTTGTGAAGGAAATTAGCCTTCTCGAGCAGGCTTTTGCCAAGGATGCGAAGAAGACAGTCCAACAAATCCTCGACGAGGCAAAGACCGCTGTGTCGGCGTTTCACCGTTTCAAGGTTGGGCAGTAATCTCGCCTACTAGAAGTTATAACAGTTAGCGAAAGGAGCACTTCTCATGGCCCGCAAAGGTTACAAGAGAGTGCTCCTTAAGCTTTCTGGAGAAGTATTTGGTGGAGAAAAAGGAATCGGTGTAGATCCCGATGTTGTCCAAGATATTGCCTCACAAATTGCAGATGTTGTTCGAGGCGGAACCCAAGTAGCAATTGTTGTTGGCGGAGGAAATTACTTCCGCGGAGCAGAGCTCCAACAACGCGGCATGGATCGTGCGCGCGCAGACTATATGGGAATGCTCGGAACAGTGATGAACTGTTTAGCCCTCCAAGATTTTCTTGAAAAAGCTGGAATTGATACTCGAGTGCAGACCGCCATCACTATGGGCCAAGTTGCCGAACCATATATTCCTCGTCGTTCAATACGTCACCTTGAAAAGGGTCGAGTCGTTATTTTCGGTGCAGGAGCAGGAATGCCATTTTTCACAACCGATACTGTCGCAGCACAACGTGCTCTTGAAATTGGCGCCGAATGTCTTCTTCTCGCAAAAAGCGGAGTCGACGGCGTCTACACCGCAGATCCCCGCAAGGATCCAGCGGCCACAAAATATGATGCAGTCAGCTATGACGATGTTCTTTCAAAATCCCTCGCTGTCGCCGATGCTGCAGCATTTAGTCTCTGCAGAGAAAATAACCTTCCTATCGTTATCTTCGATCTCAAAAATAAAGGAAATATTGCCCGCGCTGTAAAGGGTGAATCAATCGGAACTCTTGTTTCCGGGTCTAAGTAAACGTAAAGAATATAAGGAGCACTAAAAATGTCAGATCTAAACGCACTACTCGCTGATGCCACAGCAAAGATGGCAAAAGCTATTGAAGTAGCGAAGGATGACTTTGGTGCAATCCGTACCGGGCGTGCTCACCCAACAATGTTTGCAAAGATCATGGTTGATTATTACGGCTCCTTCACTCCGCTTGCCTCCCTTGCCTCTATCCAGGTTCCAGAAAACCGTCTTGCCGTCGTAAGCCCATTCGATAAAGGCGCTATTACTCTTATTGAAAAGGCAATTCGTGATTCAGATTTGGGCGTGAATCCCCAAACTGATGGAGGTGTTATCCGCGTCAATTTCCCACAGCTGACAGAGGAGCGTCGCAAGGATTACATAAAGGTGGCCCGTACAAAGGCTGAAGATTCCCGTATCTCGATCCGCAATATCCGACGAACTGCCAAAGAAGCGATGGAAAAGATGGAGAAGGATGGCGATGTCGGTAAAGATGATGTTGCCCGCTCTGAAAAGGATCTGGAAAAAGTCACGAGCGACCACGTCACAAAGATTGACGAGCTTTTGAAGCATAAGGAAACTGAGCTTCTCGAGGTTTAACCTCTTCTACGACTATGGATGATATTCACTCTCTCAACGAGGCTATTAATAAGAAGGCGGGAAGAAAACTTCTGCCCTCTATCATCGTTTCTGTAGCAATTCTTGCGGTTGTATTCGGCACACTCGCAATTCACCCGATTCTCTTCACAGGGCTTGTCCTTGTTGCAGTGATCCTTGCAATTCGCGAACTTAATCATGGATTTAAAATCGCAAATATCATCATTCCTGATTATTTTCTGCAAATTGCATCCATTGGAGTAATTTCTGCCGCTTATCTTGGTCGTGTATCTGGCCTCTCTGTGGCGGTTGCTATTGCAATCCCAAATCTTTTTGTATTCCTTCTTGCACTGGCACCTGCAGATTTTATTAAGCGAGTATCTGCTGCAAGTTTGGCGATTTTCTATATCCCATTTCTTGCCGGTTTTATCGTCTTGCTTGCTCACGATAAAGATGGACCTGCTCGTATTTTGATGCTTGTTATCTTGGTTGCCTGCAATGACACATTTGCATATATCTCTGGTGTCCTCTTTGGCCGCCATCGCCTGGCTCCTCACATCTC
>CAINRG010000012.1 GCA_903852585.1 uncultured Actinomycetes bacterium | reverse complement strand
TGGGCGAAAGCTCGTGGCGCAAAGGGCCTTGCTTATATTTTGGTGCAAGAAGATGGAACCCTTGCTGGACCAGTCGCTAAGAATCTTTCAGAGAAAGAAAGTGCTGGAATTGCTGCTCATGTTGGTGCACAACCAGGAGATGCAATCTTTTTTGCCGCAGGAGAAAAGACAACGTCGCAAGCGCTCCTTGGAGCAGTACGACTTGAAATAGGAAAGCGTTGCAAGCTCATTGAAGAAGGTGAATGGAAGTTTCTCTGGGTTGTAGATGCTCCCATGTTTGAACGCGTGGATGCAGAAAATCCTCAGTCTGGTTGGACTGCCGTTCACCATCCTTTCACCGGACCAAAACCAGAATTTGCAGCAACTTTTGACTCCGATCCTCAAAGTGCGTTGGCCTATGCCTATGACATCGTTCTTAACGGAAGTGAAATAGGTGGTGGATCGATACGTATTCACGATCGTGCCGTACAACAACGAGTATTTTCTACAATCGGCCTGAGTGAAGCAGAGGCGCAAAGTAAATTTGGATTCCTTCTTGAGGCATTTCAATATGGACCACCTCCGCACGGTGGAATAGCTCTTGGTCTTGATCGTTTATGTGCGATTTTGGCAGGCGCTGAATCGATTCGCGAAGTGATTGCCTTTCCAAAAACAGCGAGCGGTGGAGATCCACTTACGGGTGCACCCACTCCAATCACAGCTGCACAACGTAAGGAAGCTGGCGTTGATTTTGTACCTGATTCTCAATCTGGAGAAGAGAAGAAGTAAGAATGCACAAGCGCTCACTCCTCTTTCGGGTCATTGCGCTTGCAACCATCTCGCTTCTTTTCACCGGTTGCGCAAAGCCATCGAAGATTTACCCGTCCGATAAAAAAGAAGGGGTCTTTTTTGCCCTCCCCCAGGGGTGGCAGAAAATTTCTCAAAAAGCGCTCAGCGCTCAAGAGGCTACTTCTCAAGTCAGCGGCGCCGCCGAACGTGCAGCCTCAGTTATTTGGCAAGAGGCCTACTCAACAAGCTCACTTTATGATGCAAAGACTGTCTTAAGTTTAAAGACTCCAGAGGCTCCCATCGTTTATGTTCGAGTTCGCTCCCTACTTGGTGATGAAATTAATTCAGTCTCATACAACTCACTTCGAGATCTCATCGTCCCAGTCACGGCTTGGGCAAATGGAACGAATCAAGCGCCTCATTTTGAGATTTCAAATGACGAAGAAAGAGTAGAAAAGGGTGCCCGAGGAGTGCACAGCGTCTTTCAATTTAGCCAAGGAGATGGCGTCTTGCAAACATTTGATCAGACAGCACTTCTTTCAAATGATCATTCAAAGATCTATATCCTTCTGATTCGCTGCTCAACCACATGTTACGACAAGCAGAGGACTGCGCTTGAGAAGATCGCAGCATCCTTCACAGTAAGGGGCAAGTAATGTCAGAGATTGAATCACAGAGTCGACTTCGCGACACAGATCGCACGACGCGAGTTCATCTATCCACATTTGATCGCTTCAAGTTCCTGATCTTCTTCGCTGCCACATTCCTTCTTTTGGTGTGGGCTGACATGTCCAACAACCCCATCCTCAGCTTCACCGATGCGACGAAAGAAAATCTCAACAGTCGTTGGTGGTTACTTGCTCTCGCTCTCGTTGAAATAATCCGCCAACTTCATTTTCTTGCAGCTGAATCACTCGCTCCTTACCACGGTGCGTGGCTTCGCTACTTTGCTTCTGTTGATTCGACTCTTAAGAGACTGAGCGATTGGAATCGCTATCGCCTCTCTCGAGTCATCAAAGCTGGCCTTTACATTGTTCTTCTAGCAATAATTCTCGGGGCTTATTACAAGCAAACCCCGGTCACTGCTCTCTTCCTAGCCCCCAAGGCGCTATGGAGTGCAATGCCTATGTTGGGGCAATTAGCTTTCGCTGTTTTCTTTGTGCTGATTCAATTTTTTGCGATGTTTTGGTTTTTGAGCAAAGGTGGCATAGATACATATTTCCCCGATGACATTCGTACCCGTTTTTCTGATGTGTGGGGTCAGGATCATGTTCTCAATCGAATTCGTGAAAACCTTCTCTTCCTAGAATCTCCTGAAGAGATTGAAAAGCACGGAGGCTATGTACCAGGTGGCTTGCTCTTGTGGGGACCTCCGGGAACTGGAAAGACCCTGATGGCTGAATCTATGGCCGGGGAGACCGGAAAGCCCTTTGTTTTTGTTGATCCAGGGGCATTCAACAACATGTTCTTTGGTGTTGGCGTTCTCAAAGTTAAATCTCTATTTCGTAAATTGCGCAAACTCGCTCTTCGCTACGGCGGTGTTGTTGTATTTTTTGATGAAGCAGATTCATTGGGAAATCGAGGAATTTCTACCCAACAGGGAGCCTTCTCTCATTCAGACACTTCTTGTCATGGAGGGAACTATCTTTCCGAGTCAGCCACTTCGTTGATTCTGACTCAACGTTTGAGCGCAGAGAAGTTTGTAGCTAATTCAGCAATGGGTGGCGGGGGAGGAATGGGAACGCTCCAAGCTCTTCTTACCGAACTCTCTGGCCTGAAGAAGCCGCGCGGATTCTTCAATCGCGTTGTACGTAGAACTCTTGGCTTACGTCCCAAGTTGCCACCAAAATATCGAATTCTTGTTGTGATGGCGACAAATCTTCCCGAAGCGCTCGATGAAGCTCTGCTCCGCCCAGGTCGCATCGATCGTATGTACCGTGTTGGATATCCAAGCAAGGCTGGACGTATCCGAACATATAAGGGGTATTTGGATAAAGTTTCACATAGCCTCACTGAGGAGGAGATTGATAAGTTAGCAACAATCACTCCTTATGCAACCGGTGCAACGATTAAAGATACGATTAACGAAGCGCTCATTATCGCAATTCGTGATGGTCGAGTGGCAATCTCCTTCACTGATGTCATCAAGGCAAAGCAACTGAAAGAACTTGGGCCAGCAGAGGATGTTGAATACATTGAACGCGAGCGTCATGCGGTAGCAGTTCATGAAGCTTGTCATGGTGTCATGGCATATTTGGTTCGCCATCATATGTCTATTGATTTAGCAACCATTGAAAAGGGATCGGATTATTTAGGCATGGTCGCATCCATTCCACCAGATGACCAATTCACTCGTTGGCGCACCGAGTACGAAGCCGACATTCTCGTTTCATTGGCTTCCCTGGCTGGTGAGCGGATGTTCTTTGATGGAGATAACTCGTCGGGAGTTTCCGGCGATCTGGAGAGCGCTACGACAGTTGCAAGTTTTATGGAAGGCCATTGGGGTATGGGCTCGACGATTAGCTCACATGCATCCAATCGCCGATTTGAAGTAGGCGCCCCTGGCGGAGGAAAGGGAAGTGGCAAAGGAAAAGAAGATTCCAACAAAGAACTTCGCCGTGCACTTGCCGATCGAATTGAGGACAATCTTTCAACCTTGCTTGCAAAGGCTGAAGGAATCCTCACCGATAATCGTGGAAAAGTTCTCTCACTTGCCCATGCTCTTGAAATCCATAAGACGATATCGGGTGAGGATGTGATTGCTGTTATGGAAGGTGGAAAAGGGCCTTTAGTGAATGGTGAGCCATATCAAAAGGCTGAAAACTTGCTTGCGATAGAGAAATATCATGAAGCCGCTCTCGCAGCACATAAGGGACACGAAAAACCAGCCGTTCAAATTCCAACTTTCGGGTAGTCTGGGCATATGGGTCCAGGAGGAATTGCAACGATTATTGCCGCTAGCGCGCTCTTGATTATCGCTATTGCGGTTGCGTATCTCATCATCCGCGTATCGCGACTTATTGATGAGGTTAAAAAGACAGTCAATAGCGTAAACAGGATTACCTCTACAGCCGAGGCCCTCACGGGCAAGGTATCAGGAGCTATCAATAGCATCCTCGATAAAGAGAGCAGTGTCATGAAGCTTCTGGGAACTGTCGCAAGTTTTGCAGGGCGCCGTTCCCAAAAGGATCACAACTGATCCGTGAACTCAGCAGATATTCGCGCACGATGGCTGCGCTTCTTTGAGAGTGGAAACAGTCAAGGACTGACTCATACCGTTGTTCCTTCGGCATCATTGATTGCTGATGATCCCAATCTACTTCTCGTCAACGCAGGAATGGTTCCTTTTAAACCATATTTCCTGGGTGAGGTAAAAGCACCTTATGCACGCGCTACATCAGTACAAAAATGTGTTCGCACACTCGATATTGATGAAGTGGGCAAGACGACTCGCCACGCATCCTTTTTTCAAATGTGTGGAAATTTTTCTTTCGGTGATTACTTTAAAGAAGGTGCTATTTCGATGGCGTGGGAACTTCTCACAAAGCCAATCTCTGACGGTGGATATGGATTCCCTGAAGAAAAGCTTTGGGTCACCGTTTACCACGACGATGATGAAGCCGCAGATATTTGGCACCATAAAGTAGGTGTTCCTCGGGAAAGAATTCAACGCCGCGGAATGGAAGATAATTTTTGGTCGATGGGCGTTCCTGGACCTTGTGGACCATGTTCTGAAATTTATTATGACCGAGGTCCCGCATATGGAAAAGAAGGCGGACCAGTCGCCGATGAAGATCGCTATCTTGAGGTCTGGAACCTCGTCTTCATGCAGAACACAAGAGGGGCAGGCGGAGGAAAGGATAACTATCCGATTCTCGGCGAACTTCCCGCAAAAAGTATCGACACAGGGCTTGGATTAGAGCGAACGGCAGCGCTTCTGCAAGGTGTTGAAAATATTTACGAAATTGACACAACGATGCAGATTCTCAACAAGGCATCGGAGCTATCGGGTGTTCAATATGGAAAAGATAAAAAGAGTGATGTTTCTCTTCGGGTTGTTGCAGATCACGCCCGCACAGCAATGATGTTAATAGGCGATGGAGTCTTACCTGGAAATGAGGCGCGCGGATATGTTCTGCGACGAATGATGCGTAGAACAATTCGAAATATGAGAATCTTGGGAGCTCCTGATCACAATACGTCCGAATTAATCACAGCAGCAATAGGTGCAATGGGCCCTCAATATCCAGAGCTAGTCTCAGATTCACAGAGGATTTTGGCTGTTGCGGCGGGTGAAGAGGATTCATTTTTGCAGACCCTCAAATCAGGAACGCAGATATTTGACGTTGCAGTGGGGGATGTAAAGAAGTCAAAGAGTGCAAAGCTCTCTGGTGATACTGTTTTTAAATTGCACGACACATATGGTTTCCCTTTTGATTTGACTCTCGAGATGGCTACAGAGCAAGGTCTCAACGTTGATGAAGATGGTTTCCGTCGTCTGATGACGGAGCAGAAGGATCGCGCGAAAGCGGATGCAAAATCTAAGAAAACTGGACATGCTGATGTCAGTGAATTTCGTAAGATTTTTGATTCCGTTGGAGAAACAAAATTCCTCGGTTATTCGGAAATTTCATCAGAAGCTCTCTTGAAAGCCATTCTTGTCGATGGAAAGGCTGTCCAAGAAGCAAATGTAGATACAGAAGTTGAGATTGTTCTCGATCGCACTCCGTTTTACGCTGAAGGTGGAGGCCAACTTGCCGACGGCGGTCGTATCACCTTATCCAATGGCGCAATAATTGAAGTAGATGATGTTCAAAAACCTCTTCCAGGACTCTATGTGCATAGAGGCCGAATCCTTAGTGGTCATGCGATTCTGAATGATTCAGCTCTTGCAACTATTGATAACCAACGTCGATTGGCTATTTCTCGCGCGCACACCGCAACACATATGGTCCACAAGGCATTCCGTGAGGCGCTTGGTGAGACCGCAACGCAGGCTGGTTCAGAGAATGCACCTGGAAGATTCCGCTTTGATTTTCCATCCTCAGGGACGGTTCCGCAGTCAGTCATGCGCGATGTTGAAGATCGAGTGAATGCCCTTCTCATTGAAAATCTCGCCGTCACTGCGCAGGAGATGACACAACCAGAAGCAAAAGCTATTGGAGCAATGGCACTTTTTGGTGAAAAGTATGGCGATACAGTTCGCGTTGTCAGCGTCGGAGACTGGGCTCGTGAACTCTGCGGTGGCACTCACGTTAAATCATCGGCAGAACTTGGACTAGTAAAACTTCTCGGAGAATCTTCCATCGGAGCCGGGGTTCGACGCGTAGAAGCTTTGGTGGGCTTTGATGCCTTTAACTTCTTAGCGAAAGAACATGTACTTCTCAATTCACTCACGGAAATTGTCAAAGGCGCGCGCGTAGAGGAGTTGCCGGAGCGAATTTCAGATTTGCTCGAACGCATGAAATCTCTCGAGAAGGAGCTGGCGACACTTAAGTCAGCTCAGGCTCTTGCAGGAGCTTCAGCTCTCATGGAGAACGTAGAACTCGTAGATGGAGTGAGCGTCATAATGGCGGAGTTAGATTCTGGAATCGGTGGCGATGATTTGAGAACAATCGCTCTTGATCTGAGAAATCGTAACCCGCTCTCTGTTGTTGGATTGATCTCAAAAAATGATGAGAAGATCACTCTCGTCGTTGCAGTTTCCGATCAGGCTCGGGAAGCCGGAGCTAAAGCTGGGGTACTTGTGAAAATTGGATCCACAGTGCTTGGAGGAGGCGGAGGAGGAAAAGACGATTACGCACAAGGCGGCGGTGTCAATGCTGCAAATATCGCCGATGCGATTCGTGAGATGAAGGCAGCCCTTAGGTCCACGCTAGGTAAATGATGCAACGTGGTCGAAGAATTGCCTTTGACTTTGGCGATGTAAGAATCGGTGTAGCCGTCTCGGATGCCTCAGGACTCTTGGCGTCCCCTCATTCATACATCCAAGCCCAGGAAGATTTCATCGCTGAGATTAGAAAGCTCGTTTCAGAATTCGAACCACTCTACTTTGCCGTAGGAGTACCAAAACACCTTTCAGGTAAGGCCAGTTCAAAAATGGAATCCGTTGAAAAATTCATTTCACAACTCGAGAACGAATTCTCCTTACCAATTGTGAGGATTGATGAACGCCTGACCACGGTTTCGGCGGCACGAGCGCTTCAGAGCTCTGGCAAAAGCACGCGCCAGACAAAAGGATTGATTGATGCAGCAGCTGCTGCCACGATTCTTGAAATGGCGCTCTCTCAAGAAAAAACTCAGGGCGGTTATTAATGAGTTATAAAAAACAGACACGTCAATACATTTTGATAGCACTCGTCATATCCCTTGGCTTTAGTGTTTATACAGCAACTCGACCTCACGATGAATTCGCTGGAAACAATCCGGGACCTGAAGTTCTCATTGAAGTTTCTAATGGGGAGTTTGGCGCAGCAATCGCAGCAGACTTGTATAAAGAGGGTGTTATTAAGACCGCGCGAACATTTATCGATCTGGCAAACCAACCATCATCCGGAGCGCAGGGAATTTCTCCCGGTAATCACAAAATTCAGACGCGCATAACTTCAAAGCAAGCTCTGGCGCAGCTCTTGGATCGTACGAGATTCACGCACATGGTGGATGTCATTGAAGGCTCAACATTTGGAGATGTAAAGAGGATCCTCGCAAAAGATTCCACCATAAAGCGATCGTCGAGTGAATCGGTGAAGCCAGCTCTAGTAAATGGGAGAAATAGTCTTGAGGGTCAACTAGCTCCAGCTTCCTATACTTTCGCAAAAGGAACAACGACCTCTCAGGCGCTGGCGGCGATGATTGAAAAGTTTTCGCAGACAACATCCACAATCGGCTTGTCCAAGGGCTTTGAAAAATATTCTGCTTATCAAGTTCTCACTATTGCCTCATTAATCCAGATTGAAGGCGATCCTGCTGATTATCCTAAAGTCGCTGGGGTTATTTACAACCGACTAAGAATTGGAATGCCACTTCAGCTCAATTCCACAGTCCAATATGCGGCCGGTTTACGAGGGCAGATCGCGCTTTCAACCGCGGCAACCAAGATTGATTCGCCATACAACACTTATCGAAATATAGGTCTTCCCCCAACACCTATTTCAAACCCTTCTATCTCTGCAATCACCGCCGCGCTACATCCTGCTCACCATGATTTCCTCTATTTCATAACGGTCAAGCCACACGACACACGTTTTACAAAAGATTACACTCAATTTGATGCCTGGGTCACTGAATACAATAAAAATCGAGCGGCTGGGCTTTTCGCATGATTAAAGCTGCTGTCTTGGGCTCACCCATTGAGCATTCACTTTCTCCGCTAATTCACAATCAAGCCTATGAAATTCTTGGCATTGAAGGTCAATATTCCAAGATAGAGATGAATGGTGAAGATTTCATACCCTTCATTCAAAGTGAAAGTGAAAACGGTTGGACCGGTTTTTCGTTGACAATGCCTCTTAAAGAGTCTGCGCTTTCAATCGGCTTCGAGTGTGAAGATCGTGCGCGTCGGATACATTCAGTGAATACCCTGATCCATCAAAATGGAACATTTGTTGGCTATTCAACCGACGTTCGTGCATTTGATCGCTTGATAGATGGCCTCACTTTTTCTTCCGTGGCTGTCATTGGGGGAGGGGGAACGGCGCGCGCAGCGCTTGGCGCTCTCGATGGAGTTGTCGAAAGAATTGATGTCATTCAACGATCCAGCCATCGCAACGACCTTCTGACTCAAGCTCTCATTTCTTCCGGAATCAACTTCAAAGATATGGGTGCATCTTTGGAGAATTATGACTTGGTCATATCAACAACACCTGCTGGCGTCTCAGACTTTTTTATTTCCTCGCTTGGAGAGAATCCGGGAACTCTTATCGAAGTTTTGTACAAACCTTTGCCAACAAAGCTATCTGCAGCTTGGAAAGAGCGGGGTGGATTTGTCGTGGATGGTTTGGATTTACTTGTGGAGCAGGCCTTGGATCAGATTCACCTCATGACCTCATTAAATTTTGACTTTGCGTCCATGCGAGCTTCACTGATTGCGAATTTACGCTCTCTTTAAAAAGTTTTGAGGGCTTTGGAAATCAAGATTGTTTCGCCCTCTCTATTCTGGGAAGATGCTACTTGCGCTCTTTTTATTGTGCTCTATGGTTGCTAGTTATAGTGATATCACGCGCCATCGAATCCCAAATCTTCTCCTTCTATCTACGGCGCTTTTTCTTCTCACCTACTATCTCTTTCGCGGCACTCTTTCACCGCACCTGATATTCGCAGTGAAAGTTGCGCTTTCGATGGCCCTTTTCCAATGGGTGAGCGCCGGCGTCATGGGAATGGGAGATGCAAAATATTTGGTAGTTCTTGCATTGCTCAGTTCAAATCCCGGAATATTTTTCCATGGCCTTACTTTCTCGATCCTTCTGAGCTGTTTTGGGGCAATCATCTATATATGTGTATTTCGGACAGTAGAAACGTCGATCCCGCTTGCCCTGCCTATTTCAGTCGGATTTCTCATCTCCCAATTCCTTGCTTAATTGCACGCCTATTTGCTTGCTTGGTAGTCGCGATGGCTCATGTCTCATGGAGTGAAATCAGCAGCATCTAACACGACTTTTCTGAGAGAATATGAGCATTCACATAGGAAAGCTTTGGGGGAAGAATGTTACGTTGGTTGACAGCAGGCGAGTCCCATGGTCCTGCACTATCAGCAATACTCGAAGGTCTTCCAGCGCATGTTCACATCACCTCTGCTGATATTGATGCGGACTTGAAACGTCGACGACTGGGTTATGGTCGAGGTGCTCGACAGAATTTTGAAGCAGATGTCGTCAGTATTCTTGGTGGGGTTCGACACGGATTAACTCAAGGTGGGCCAATATCTATTCAAGTGGGTAATTCAGAATGGCCAAAGTGGGAAAAGGTCATGTCAGCTGATCCAGTTGATGAAGAAGTTTTGGCTTCTCTTGCTCGTAACGCGCCATTAACCCGACCACGTCCTGGACACGCTGATTTGGTTGGAATGCAGAAGTACGATTTTTCCGATGCCCGTCCTATATTGGAGAGAGCGAGTGCGCGCGAAACTGCTGCACGAGTAGCTTTAGGTGCGGTCGCACGTGCATTTCTTGCGCAAACCGTAGGCGTGAGGATTTCCTCGCATGTGATTTCCATTGGAACTGTTGAAGTTCCAGAAGATTTCCCAACTCCGTTTTTTGAAGATAGTGAAAGAATTGACGCCGATTCCGTTCGCTGCGCGGACCCTGCGACAAGTGCTTTGATGGTTGCTGAAATTGATGCTGCGCATGCCGATGGTGACACTCTCGGCGGAGTGGTTGAGGTTCTTGCCTACAACCTCCCTCCAGGTTTGGGATCACACACGCATTGGGATCGACGATTGGACTCTCGACTTGCGGGAGCAATGATGGGTATCCAAGCAATTAAAGGCGTTGAGCTTGGCGATGGTTTCCGAACAGCAAAGCGTCGCGGTTCTGTTGCCCATGATGAAATTGAACCTGGAGCTGATGGAAAGATTGTTCGACGAACAGACCGTGCAGGAGGTACTGAAGGCGGCATGACAAACGGTGAGATCCTTCGCGTTCGCGCTGCGATGAAGCCGATTTCAACAGTTCCTAGGGCCCTGGACACTATTGATGTCACAACAGGGGAGCCAGCAAAAGCAATTAACCAGCGATCTGATGTCTGCGCTGTACCTGCTTCAGCAATCGTTGCGGAGGCAATGTGTGCACTCGTTCTCGCAGATGCTGTTATTGAAAAATTTGGTGGTGACTCGGTAGCCCAAACAAAGCGAAACTTCGAGTCCTATATGGCAAATCTACAGATCAGATAAAGAGATATTTATGCCTCGCGCAATTTTGATTGGGCCCCCAGGATCGGGAAAATCAACGGTAGGAAAGTCTCTGGCAAAGCGTCTGAAATGTGACTTTGTGGATACAGATGCAGTGATCGAAGCTGATTCCGGAAAGAAGATTTCGGAGATTTTTATAGAAGATGGCGAGCCCTTTTTCCGTAAGTTGGAAGAGAGCGCGGTTTCTAGCTGCATTCAATCTGCACATGGCATCGTCGCTCTGGGCGGAGGGGCTGTGCTGAGTCCTCTTACTCAAGAACTTCTTTCCCCACTCCGCGCCTCTGTGATTCTGCTCAATGTGAGCATCTCTCAAGCCGCGCCAAGAGTCGGCTTTAATAGAGAAAGACCCCTTCTTGCAGTGAATCCTCGACAACAATGGCAGCTTCTTGCAGAAAAGAGAGCTCCTATTTATAAATCTTTAGCGGGATTTGAAATTTCAACCGACTCGATGAAGCCGCAAGAGGTTGCAGAAGAAATTGCGAAATACTTGGAGGCCTTATGAAGCACATAGAAGTACGAGCCGAACATGAGTACAAAGTTCATATCGACGCTCATTTCGAGGGCGTACTTCATGAAGTCAGCCAATCTCATAACAAGGTCTTTGTCGTTGCGCCTCAATATATTGTTGACAATTACCAGCTTGAGAAGTTTTTGCATCCACTTGAAAACGCCTCTCTCTTTGTAGTGCCCGATGGGGAGCACCAAAAGGACATTTCAATCCTCGAAAAAATTTGGCAATCCATGGGAGAGGCGGGAATAACTCGCTCAGATGCACTCGTAGCAATCGGCGGGGGAGCGACAACAGATCTAGGTGGTTTTGCTTCAGCCACGTGGTTGCGTGGCATCTCCTGGTACGCAATCCCTACGACTCTCGCTGCAATGGTGGATGCCTCGGTGGGCGGAAAGACTGGAATCAATAGTCAATCGGGAAAGAATTTGATTGGATCATTTCACTCGCCACTTGGGGTTTACGTTGATTTGCGTTTTCTTAAGACTCTTTCCGATCGTGATTTCGCCGCCGGACTTGCAGAAGTCATCAAAGTGGGATTCATTCGAGATTCACTCATTTTAGATCTTTTACAGACACACACTTCCATTGCATCGGCACGCGAAATAGCAGAGGAATTGATATTTAGAAGTGTTTTCGTCAAGGCCGATGTTGTCTCCCAAGACTTTCAGGAGAGCAAACTTCGAGAGATATTGAATTATGGCCACACGTTTGGTCATGCTGTTGAAAAATATGGTCACTACGAAGTTCGTCACGGGGAAGCGGTATCCATTGGTCTGGTATTCGCAGCTGAGCTCAGCGGAAGACTTCTTGGGCTCAAAAGCGATGTCATCACCTTGCATCGCCAATTGCTCGAACAATTCAATCTTCCGACCTCTACAAATCTTTCCTTGCCTCCTCTCATGGAGTTAATGAGATCGGATAAGAAGGCACGAGGCAATAACCTTCGCTTTATTGGTTTAAATAGCATTGGCAGTCCTCATTGGCTAGAAAATGTATCTGCCGGCGATATCGAGGCTGTGTATGAGAGAATTGCCCAATGAAAGTTCTCGTACTCAATGGGCCTAATCTTGGTCGGCTTGATCTTCGCGACACTTCTATTTACGGAGATATGGATTTTCCCGCTCTCAAAAAGTTCATTGAAAACGCAGCCCAAGAGTGCTCATTAGAGACTGACGTGAGACAAAGTGATAGTGAAGTTGAAATTATTCAATGGCTCCACGAGGCAGCAGAGAAAAAGATTCCGGTCATAATCAATCCGGCTGCATTCACTCATTATTCGTATGCGATTCGAGATGCGGCAGAAATGCTCACCGTTCCGCTCATTGAAGTACATCTGAGTAATCCACTTCGCCGAGAAGAGTTTCGCCATACATCCGTTATTTCTGGAATCGCAAGCGGAACAATTTCAGGTTTTGGACCAGATTCTTATCGACTTGCCCTATTAGCGCTTGTCGGCTTGCTCAAATAGACCGTTAATCTCGGGTATCCTTCTCGGCTGGTAGAGAATTTATATAAGAATGGGTTTACATCATGGCAACAACGAATGATCTTAAGAACGGCATGACTCTTGATATTGAGGGTCAACTCTGGACTGTTATCGAATTCCAACATGTAAAGCCTGGAAAAGGTCCTGCATTTGTTCGCACAAAGATGCGTCAGGTTCTCACTGGCAAAGTTGTAGAAAAAACTTTCAACGCTGGCGTCAAGGTAGAAGTAGCAGTTCTAGAAAAGCGCGATATGACTTTCCTCTACCGTGATGGCGATGACTTTATGTTTATGGATGCAAAAACTTTTGATCAGATTTCAGTGCCAGAATCAGTAGTTGGTGAATCCGTAAATTTTATGCTTGAAAACTGCGAAGCTATTGTTGCAATGCACGAAGGTAGCCCTCTTTATATTGAACTGCCTGCTTCGGTAGAGCTAGTTGTCACGTATACAGAGCCTGGTCTTCAAGGCGATCGCTCTTCAGGCGGAACAAAGCCTGCGACTGTTGAAACAGGCATCACCGTACAGGTTCCACTTTTCATCAAGCAGGATGAGAAGATTTTGGTCGATACTCGTAACGCTTCATATCTCGGCCGCGCGAACTAAGCGCTGCTTATGAGTGCTCGTCGTAAAGCGCGAAAAAGGGCTTTGGATTTTCTCTACGAAGCTGATATGCGAAAGAGTGTAGCTTTAGAGATATTTGAACTGCGCCCAGCTGAAGAATTGTCTGAGGGCGAATATGTTCGATCCATACTCATTGGGGTTGCAGATCATATTTCCAAAATTGATGAATTGATCATTACGTATGCGCAAGGATGGGATCTTGATCGCATGCCATCGATTGATCGCAATCTTCTACGAATTGCACTCTTTGAGATTCTTTACAATGAGGATATCGATGACAAGATTGCCGTCTCCGAGGCTGTTGCACTTGCTAAGGAGTTATCTACCGATGATTCGGCGGGCTATATCAATGGAGTTCTTGGGCGCTTGATCGCCCTCAAACCTTCTTTGGCGTTGTAAAGATTAAGCCGTAACTTTCTAGACCCGCCGCAAGTTGCGAGATGGGTATCGCCATTGCGGCGGCTAATGCAAGAGAATCACTAGCTCGAACCGAGAGCACCTCCCCGTTCCAATCCCTTCGCGCTGTGCAGATCGCTGTTATGAAGTGTTGCAGTGGGGCAAGTGAAGGCTCTGGAGACTCTTTTATCTTTCGGATATCGAAAGTAATTCGATCACTCTTTACCTCGCCAGGGGCAGTGATGCCAAGAAGCTCATCAAGTGGAACTTTGTAGAAGGCTGCTAAGGAGATTGCTTTATTGAGAGATAAGGCACGATCGCACCGCTCGTATGAGCCGATGACGACTGCCTTCCAAATCCCGTTCGAGGCGTTTTCAACATCCTTGAGGGTCCAGCCTTTGCTCTTTCGTACCCTGCGAATGGAGGCGGCTACCGCCTCGATTGTGGGTGGATTATCTAGATTGCTCGTTATCTGTGGAGTATTCATGCCGGTGAAGTTACAGGGGTGGGTGGCGATTCTGCTTTTTCTATCCACAGGTGGTATTTTTGCCCCTGCAAACCTTTAACGATCTGTCCTGTGAGGCAGCGAAGGAGCTTAGATGAGCGCTATCTTGGAGTCGGCCGACATTGATCGTGCCTTAAAACGAATCTCTCATGAAATAATTGAACGAAATCACGGAGTGAGCTCTGTTGTCTTGCTCGGTATTCCCACTCGAGGAGCCTACTTAGCCGCGCGCATCGCTTCGATATTGAAGGATTTGGGGAGTGAAGTACCCCTCGGAACCTTGGATATCACTATGCACCGAGACGATCTTCGACTTCGTCCTCCGCGCCCGCTTCTTTCAACCGTTTTACCGGCTGGCGGAATAGAAGGCAAGGATGTCGTTCTTGTTGATGATGTTCTATTTTCTGGTCGCACTATCCGCGCTGCTCTCGATGCACTCGGCGAACTTGGTAGGCCCAAGACTGTACAGCTCGCAGTTCTTGTAGATCGCGGACATCGCGAACTTCCGATTCGTGCAGACTTTGTTGGAAAAAATTTGCCCACTTCCTCTCATGAGAGCGTTAAAGTTTCGCTCTCAGAAGTTGACGATATCGACTGCGTAGAGATAACTGGTGCTCGATGAATAACCATCTCTTATCAATCAATGATTTATCGCGCGAAGAGATATTGAATGTCTTAGGAACTGCTGCAGAACTGGAAAAAATCACAAGCGGGCCCACAAAGAAACTCCCAACTCTCCGCGGTCGCACCGTCGTCAATCTATTCTTTGAAGATTCAACTCGCACGCGTATCTCCTTTGAGACAGCCGCAAAGAGATTATCTGCAGATGTTATTAATTTCTCTGCTAAAGGTTCTTCGGTGAGCAAGGGAGAAAGCCTTAAAGATACTGCGCAAACTCTTCAAGCCATGGGAGCTGACGCAGTAGTCATCAGACATGGATCTTCAGGTGCTGCCCAAAGATTAGCCGACTCTGGGTGGATAAGTGCTTCTGTGATCAACGCTGGTGATGGAACGCATGAACATCCAACCCAAGCTCTCCTTGATGCATTCACAATGTCGAAAAGTTTTCCTGAACGAAATGGAGATTTCACGGGACTCAAAGTTGCGATTGTCGGCGATATTTTGCACTCTCGAGTGGCAAGGTCGAACGTTCTCCTGCTTGCTAAGTTGGGCGCAGAGGTGACATTGATTGCACCTCCAACTCTTTTGCCGGTGGGTATCGATACTTGGCCAGTAAGAACCTCCTACGATTTTGATGAAAGCCTTGAAAGTTTCGACGTTGTTATGATGCTTCGTATCCAATTGGAACGTATGAACAATTTCTACTTTCCAAGCGAGAGAGAGTACTCACGACGATATGGTTTAAATGAAAATAGACTTCTCCGAATGAAGAATGGATCTATTGTCATGCATCCTGGACCGATGAACCGAGGGTTAGAGATTTCCGCTGCGTCTGCAGACTCATCTCGCTCAGTGATTGTTGATCAAGTTGGCAATGGAGTCTCAACGCGAATGGCAGTTTTATATCTACTACTTGGCGGAGTTCCGCTTTCGGAGGTTTCTTCATGACCTATACGCTTTCAGGTGTATCACTAGCAAATGGCGAAGTGACAAATGTAGTGATCTCAGGCAATTCCATTGTTTCTGTGGGCGCAAAAGTCGACGGGGAAGTTATCGATTGTTCAGGGCTGATGGTCCTGCCTGGCTTTGTCGATCTTCACACACACCTTCGCGAACCCGGAAAGGAAGATTCAGAGACTGTTTTGACGGGATCTCGCGCCGCAGTGAAAGGTGGGTTTACAGCTGTTTCGGCTATGGCCAATACTTCACCGGTTTCCGACACGGCAGGCGTTGTGGAGCAAGTCTTTCGATTAGGGAAAGAGGCCGGGCTTTGTGAGGTCTTTCCAATCGGCGCGGTCACCGTTGGCTTACAAGGAGAGAAACTTTCTGAGATTGGCGCAATGGCTGAATCGGCAGCGCGAGTTCGCGTTTTTTCTGATGATGGAAAATGTGTGAGTGATCCGCTTGTTATGAGACGTGCGCTGGAATATGTAAAAGCTTTTGGCGGCGTAATTGCTCAACATGCTCAAGACCCTCGATTAACGGAAAATTCACAGATGAACGAGGGTGAAGTTTCGTCGCGATTAGGTCTTGCAGGTTGGCCGGCTGTTGCTGAAGAAGCAATTATTGCCAGAGATATCCTCCTTGCAGATCATGTGAAGAGCAGATTGCATATATGCCACCTCACGACAAAAGGAGGAGTGGAGCTTGTTCGTTGGGCGAAATCACAGGGTATTGATGTCACGGCGGAAGTAACACCGCACCACCTTCTTTTGACAGATTCTCTTGTTGAAAGTTACGACCCTGTCTATAAAGTGAATCCGCCTCTACGAACGAATGAGGATGTATTAGCGCTTCGCGCTGGGCTAGCAGATGGAACAATCGATATTGTTGCAACAGATCACGCACCTCATCCAACCGAAGATAAAGAGTGCGAGTGGAGCGCGGCCGCCTTTGGGATGCTCGGTCTTGAAACCGCTTTCTCGGTGATTGCAAAGACAATGGTTGAGACTGGACTCATGACGTGGGGTCAGGTTTCCCAGGTCTTATCGATTAATCCTGCGCGCATTGGGGGATATGCCCGACAGGGACAGGAGATTGCACAAGGTTCTCTGGCAAATTTGACGGTGATTGACACCACTGCCCATTGGACTGTGGATCGTGAGCTCTTAGCGTCGAAGAGTCGCAATACTCCCTTCCATGGTCAGAAACTTCCAGGAAAAGTAATACATACGATTTTCGAAGGTGTCTTAGTTGTTCAAGGTTCAGAACTGACAGGAATGAAGCATGAGTAAAGCATATTTGGTGCTCGATGATGGTGCGATATTCGAAGGTGAATCATGGGCATGCACTGGTGAAACTTTCGGGGAAGCTGTCTTCTCTACAGGTATGACCGGCTATCAAGAAACACTCACCGATCCTTCTTATCACAAACAAGTTGTCGTGATGACGGCGCCTCACATCGGCAATACAGGAATGAACTCTTCTGACAAAGAATCGAAAAAGATTTGGGTTTCTGGTTTTGTTGTACGAAATCCATCCCCTCGCGTCAGCAATTGGCGTTCGGAAAATTCTTTGGAAGATTCATTGATTGATGCTGGAGTAGTGGGAATTCAAGGCGTTGATACACGTGCAATTACGCGACATCTTCGCGATCGCGGCTCAATGCGAGTAGGAATCTTCTCTGGTTCAGAACACTCTCGCGAAGAGATGGTCGTTAAAGTACGTCAAGCCCCGCTCATGTCTGGCGCTTTTTTAGCGGCGGACGTCTCGACCCAGGAAAAATATATTGTCCCTGTGCCACCGGGCGTAACAAAACTTTTCACCGTTGCGGCTATTGACCTAGGAATAAAATCAGCCACTCCACGGCATATGTCTGATCGTGGTATCGAAACTCACGTTTTTCCAGTCACTGCAACAAAAGAGGAGATACTGGCAATAGCTCCAGATGGTGTTTTTCTCTCTAACGGTCCTGGTGATCCAGCGACAATGGTAGAGATTGTTGAACTGGTCAGAGAGTTCCTCCTTGATGGCATGCCAATCTTTGGAATTTGCTTTGGTCACCAAATTTTGGGGCGCGCATTGGGATTTGAAACATATAAATTGCCATTTGGACATCGCGGCATAAATCAACCTGTGAAAAATCTTCGCGATGGAACGGTTGAAATCACTGCCCACAATCACGGTTTTGCAGTTGCAGCACCTATTGATTCCAACTTCACTACAGTTTTTGGGGCCGGTTATGTTAGCCACATTTGTCTTAATGACGGAGTTGTTGAAGGTCTTGAGCTTTTAGAACGCCCCGCCTTCAGCGTGCAGTACCACCCAGAATCTGCTGCAGGCCCACACGATGCTTCCTATCTCTTCGATCACTTTGCTGACATGATGGCAAAAGATAAGGCGGCACGCCATGCCCAAAGATAATTCCATCAAGAGCGTTCTTGTTATTGGCAGTGGTCCAATTGTTATCGGTCAAGCATGTGAATTTGATTATTCAGGAACGCAAGCTTGTCGTGTACTTCGCGAAGAGGGAGTACGAGTAATTCTCATCAACTCTAATCCCGCAACCATTATGACCGATCCAGAATTTGCAGATGCGACCTATATTGAACCGATTACGTCGGAAATTATTGAAAAGATTATTGCAAAAGAGAGACCTGATGCAGTTCTAGCGACCCTCGGAGGACAAACGGCGCTGAATGCAGCGATGGCGCTCAACGAATTAGGAATATTTGAAAAGTACGGCACGAAGTTGATAGGTGCTGATATTCCTGCGATTAAACGCGGTGAAGATCGAGACATCTTTAAAAAGATTGTTGAAAAAGTTGGGGGAGAGTCAGCGCGTTCGGTTATATGCCACACTCTTGAGGATTGCTATGGGGCAGTGGAAACTCTCAATTATCCAGTCGTAGTTCGTCCATCTTTCACCATGGGAGGGTTGGGTTCAGGCATAGCATTCAATCGCGAAGAACTTGATTTGATTGCTGGCGCTGGTTTGCGACACAGTCCAACTTCGGAAGTTCTTCTTGAGGAATCTATTTTAGGTTGGAAAGAGTACGAACTTGAGGTAATGCGCGATCATAAGGACAACGTTGTTATTGTCTGTTCAATTGAAAATGTTGACCCGATGGGAGTACATACAGGAGACTCAATCACCGTTGCTCCTGCGCTAACGCTCACAGATGTTGAATATCAAAAACTTCGCGACTTATCCATCGACATCATTCGCGAGGTCGGTGTTGCAACAGGTGGTTGTAATATTCAATTTGCAGTTAATCCCACTGATGGCCGCATTATTGTCATCGAGATGAATCCTCGGGTTTCTCGCTCATCTGCTCTGGCATCAAAAGCTACTGGCTTTCCGATCGCAAAGATCGCAACAAAACTTGCCATTGGCTACAGCCTCGATGAGATACAGAACGACATTACTCAAAGCACCCCCGCATCCTTTGAACCCACATTGGATTACATCGTCGTTAAAGTTCCGCGTTTTGCTTTTGAAAAGTTCCCTGAAGCTGATCCTCGTTTGACAACCACAATGAAATCGGTGGGGGAGGCTATGGCTATTGGCCGAAGCTTCCCTGAAGCACTTCAAAAGGCTCTCCGATCTGTGGAAAAGAAAGGAACATCCTTTTCCTGGGGCAGTCCACTTTTGACGCGGTCAGAGTTGGAAGCGGCCGTATGCATTCCAACAGAATTTCGCCTCCAACAGGTGCAGCAGTTAATGACTTTAGGGGCGAGCGTCGAGGAAGTGCATTCTTTGACAAAGATTGATCCGTGGTTTCTCTCGCAGATAGAACTCATAAACTCGATGGCCAATGAGATTCGCAATTCCTCTGATCTGAGTTCAGAGCTTCTCTCTCGGGCGAAGCGCTACGGTTTTTCTGACATCCAGATCGGCGAACTTCGTCAGGTCAGCGAAGAGGAAGTTCGTGGAGTTCGTCACCGCCTGGGAATTATCCCAGTGTATAAAACAGTTGATACCTGCGCAGCAGAATTTGAAGCCCATACTCCTTATCATTACTCAGCTTATGATCTTGAGAATGAAGTTAACGCGCGCACAAAACCAGCGGTAATCATCTTGGGAAGTGGACCAAATCGCATCGGGCAGGGAGTTGAATTTGACTACTCATGCGTGCATGCTGCATTTGCCCTCAAAGCTGCTGGTTATGAAACGATCATGATTAACTGCAATCCTGAGACGGTCTCCACTGATTATGACACCTCAGATAGGTTGTATTTCGAACCTTTAACGCTAGAGGATGTTCTTGAAGTTATTCACGCTGAAACTTTGGCCGGTCCTGTGCTTGGTGTTATCGCGCAACTAGGTGGTCAAACGCCACTGGGTCTTGCACGCGGATTAAAGGACGCGGGCGTAACAATTCTAGGTACATCTCCGGATGCAATTGACCTTGCTGAAGATCGCGGGCAATTCGGTTCAGTACTTGATGCGGCTCACTTAATTGCACCAAAGTATGGAATGGCGCACTCTTATGAGGAAGCGTTAACCATTGCTCATGAGATCTCATATCCCGTTTTAGTGCGTCCTTCGTTTGTCCTCGGGGGCCGTGGCATGGAGATTGTTTATGACGATGAGTCCCTCAAAGGTTTTATTGAGCGAGCAACACAGATAACGCCAAACCACCCAGTTCTCATTGATAGATTTCTTGATGATGCAATCGAAATCGATGTTGATGCTCTCTACGATGGAGAAGAACTCTTTTTGGCTGGCGTGATGGAGCATATTGAGGAAGCTGGAATTCACTCCGGCGATTCAGCCTGCGTTCTTCCTAGCGCATCCCTGAACGCAGAGATGCTAAACAACATTCGAGAAGCAACGTTAAAAATTGCTTCCGGCGTGGGAGTACGCGGACTTATTAATATTCAATTCGCAATCACTCGAACAAATCCGGGCGAAACTGGAACTTTATTTGTTCTTGAAGCAAATCCGAGAGCTTCACGAACTGTTCCCTTTGTGAGCAAGGCAACCGGAAATCCTTTAGCAAAGGCTGCTGCACTTATTTCGATGGGTCAAAATATAAATGAGCTTCGTCAATCAGGAGTGCTTCCGAAAGTGGGTGACGGTGTCGCGCATGGAATCTCTGTAAAAGAGGCAGTTCTTCCGTGGAACCGTTTCCGCAGAGTTGATGGAACGGGGGTTGATTCTGTTCTCGGACCTGAAATGCGATCAACGGGTGAAGTAATGGGAATAGCAGACACATTCGGTGAGGCATATGCAAAGAGCCAGAGCGCAGCATTTGGGGCACTTCCCAAGAGTGGAAATGTTTTTCTTTCACTCAGCGAGCGCGATAAAGAAGGCTCCGTAGAACCTGCACGCGAGTTGGTCGAACTTGGCTTTACTCTCTATACAACTTCAGGAACCCATGATTACCTCTTAAAGGCTGGCGTCGCTTCAACGCTTGTTCGCAAAAATAGCGATGAAACTTCAACTGGATTATCTGCAGTTGACATCATCGCAAATGGAACTGTTCAGCTCGTTATCAACACACCACTCGGTCGAGGTACCCGTCATGATGGATGGTTGATTCGGACAGCATCGGTACAACGTTCGATTCCTATTATTACAACCATTGCAGGATTCAAAGCCGCGGTCGCCGGAATTTCTGAGATCACTAAGAACGCTTTCTCTATCAAGTCGGTCCAGGAGTGGTCGGCATGAGTTCCATAAATCCTAGAGCTGTACAGATAGAAGCTGAGGTAGTCAGCAATAAAAAAGTCGGCGCCTATCACCACATGGTATTTTCTGTTGAGGGCATGGCTGCTTCTGCTCGTCCCGGAAACTTTGTTGCGATTTCTGTCGGCGGTGAATCGACGGGACTGGTTCTGCGCCGAGCATTCGCAATTTATCGAGCGACCGACAAATCTCTTCCTGCCGGATCGAACGGGCTAATCGAGTTAGTAATTGCTCCTCATGGTCAAGGAAGTACCTGGCTTGCCTCGAGGCAAGTTCACGAGAAAGTAAATATGGTTGGACCACTTGGAACCTCCTTTGGAATCCCAACAGAACCGGTTCGAGCACTTCTTGTTGGTGGCGGTTACGGCTCGGCACCACTCTTCGGGTTGGCAGAGCTTCTCAAGTCTCGAGGATGTCGTGTTGATATGGTTCTTGGGGCAAGTTCTGCGGGCAAAATTTATGCCCCACTCGAGGGTAAGCGATCTGTTTCTTCTATGACTATCACAACCGATGATGGATCAGCTGGTTTGCAGGGACGGGTCAGCGATGCACTCCCACAACTCATTGAAGAGAACGAATCAGAAATTATTTACTCATGTGGACCAATGGCAATGTTGCAAGCAATTCAGGCAATAGCCGATAAGTACAACCTTCTTCATCAGGCATCTGTTGAAGAAAGTATGGCGTGCGGAATTGGCGTTTGTATGACCTGCGTTGTTCCCTTACGTGGAAGTGATGGCGTTGTACGCATGTCTCGAACATGCATTGATGGCCCTGTTATGGATGGCTCCAATGTGATTTGGGATAGTCAGCGCAGAATTCCGGAAGGAACATGGGGTGCATAATGTTTGATTTCTCAACAAAGTTATCCTCGAGCACTCTTTCAAATCCGATTTTGACAGCAAGTGGGTGTGCAGGTTCGGGAAAAGAGCTTTCGCAATTTTTTCCACTTACTGAACTTGGTGCAATCGTTACAAAATCAATCATGCTCAAACCGCGAAGTGGCCGAGCAACACCACGTATGGCAGAAACACCTAGCGGAATGCTCAATTCGATCGGATTGCAAGGTCCAGGGATCGATCTTTTTCTTGAGAACGACATCGCTTGGCTGCAAGAAGCCGGCGTCAAAATCATCGTAAGCATTGCCGGTGAGACCGTAGATGATTATGCAGCTCTTGCTCGCAGAGTGAGATCTCTTCCAAACGTTGTTGGTCTTGAAGTAAATATTTCCTGCCCCAATGTAGAAAATCGGGGAATGGTTTTCTCATGCCAACCAGACACAGCAAGAGCCGCCATTGAGAATGTGCGGCGTAATGTGGGAAATGATCTTCCCATAATTGCTAAATTGTCACCGGACGTTACTGACATTTCATTGATTGCACGTGAAGTGGTCAGCGCTGGGGCCGATGGATTGGCCCTTATTAACACCGTTCTAGGCATGGTGATTGATGTAAATACCATGCGCCCAAAACTCGCTCAGAAAACTGGCGGACTCTCTGGTCCAGCGATTCGACCAATCGCTGTTCGTGCTATTTATCAAGTTCATGCCGCTCTACCAAAAATTCCAATTATTGGAATGGGGGGAGTGGCATCTGGCAAAGATGCTCTTGAGCTTGTTCTTGCAGGTGCAAGCGCAATCTCTGTAGGCACAGCAACATTTGGAAATCCAACTGCAGTCATTAAGGTGAAGGAAGAGTTGAAGAGTTTGCTTGTAGAACGAGGATTTGAAAAATTTAGCGATGCAGTTGGTTTTGCCCATCGCGCGGAGAGCAATTAGGAGGAATATGAAGAATTCACCCATCATCCTTGCCCTAGATACCCCCGAGATTGATTTGGCACGCCAATGGATTCGTGCAACAAATGAAGTTATTAAAGTCTATAAAGCTGGCCTTGAGTTTTTCCTTGCTCACGGAGCGGAAGGCATTGCCAAGCTTCGAGAGGCAGGGGATTTCGATCTTTTTCTCGATCTTAAACTTCATGACATTCCAAACACTGTAGCGTCAGCTGCAAAGAGCGTGCACTCCATCAATCCAAAATTTCTTACCGTGCATGCATCAGGTGGCAGGGATATGGTGAGCGCTGCAGTTCAAGCGCTTCCACACGTGGATATTACTGCTGTTACTATTTTGACATCTCTTTCAGAGGAGTCACTCGCCGAGATTGGGTTTGGCCAGAGCGCATTGAATTCGGCAGTGGGACTTGCAAAGCTTTCCGTCGAATCTGGAGCCAGAGCGATTGTCTGTTCTCCGCTTGAGGTTTCTGCTATTAGATCCGCTGTTGGTAATGGGCCAACAATCATCACACCCGGTGTTCGGCCTGCCGGTTCCCCACTGGGCGATCAAACACGAGTGATGACGCCTCGCGAGGCGATAGCTGCAGGATCAACGCTTTTGGTTATTGGGCGTCCTATAACATCCTTGGGAACTCCCGATTTGATGCTGGCTAAAGCTCGTGAGATAACCGATACGATTTAGAAGTGGATGAATTAGGCACGCCATCGAGAAGGTTGCCGCCGCAACTTACTGCTGAAGAACGTCGAGAGAATCTTCGCAAAGCCCAGCAGGCGCGGACTGAGCGGGCAGAAGTAAAGAATTTGATTTCACAAAATCTCATCTCTATCTTTGATGCAATAAATGACCCGCGTGATTCAATTCAGAGAATGAAAGTTCTAGATCTTCTGGAATCTATCCCCGGAGTGGGACCTGCTCGCGCAGAATTGGTTATGGAGAAGAAGAAGATATCTTTTTCCCGTAGAATCGCAGGTCTTGGACCTCACCAATTACGATCCCTATATAAGGAGGCGGGCATCATGAAAGTGGACCCACGTCGCGGTTCTCTGATTGTTATGTCCGGACCTGGTGGTGTTGGAAAAAGCACAATCACTCAATTTCTCAAGAGTGACCCGCGGTTTTGGGTGAGCATCTCTGCAACTACGCGCGAACCTCGATCAAATGAGCGAGACGGAGTTGATTATTTTTTTGTGACAGAAAATAAATTCGACCAGATGGTCTCAAAAAATGAATTTTTGGAATGGGCTCAATTTGCCGGAGCTAGATATGGAACCCCGAGAACTCCTGTAGATGAGTGGCGCGATTTGGGAAAACACGTTCTCTTGGAGATAGAAATTGAAGGAGCTCGACAAATCAGAGCGAGTGATCCTTCGGCGATGTTGATCTTTATCGCCCCTCCGTCATGGGAAGAGCTCCAAGCACGCTTGGCCGGAAGAGGAACTGACTCACCCGAGAGGCGGGCAGCTCGTTTGGCCCTGGCCGAAGAAGAGATGGCGGCGGCTGGGGAATTCGACCACACAATCGTCAATGACCAGGTCGAGGGGGTTGTATCTCGGATGGTATCCTTGGCAACTGCTGAAGGAGAGAGACCTATCTAGATTCTCAAACCTTTCAGGTTTGTCTCACTTCCAGGATGGTATTTAGGGATATTAAGGGGTATGAATGTCTACAAATGACGGAATCACTAATCCGCCTATTGACCAGCTTCTCGATAAGGCTGGCTCCAAGTACAGCCTTGTCCTTTACGCAGCAAAGCGTGCGCGCCAAATCAATGCATACTATTCCCAGCTCGGTGAAGGTCTTCTTGAATACGTAGGACCTCTTGTAGATACATACGTTCATGAGAAGCCTCTCTCAATCGCTCTTCGCGAGATTAATGAGGGTCTACTCACCATCGAAAATCTCGAACCAAAGAGCACCGAAGCTTCAGCTTAAATTTCAGGTGAGCGATGACTTCGCCTGTTTCTAATTTCTCGCGTGAACTAGTTCTTGGCGTGGGCGGCGGCATTGCTGCATACAAATCTTGTGAGCTATTACGAAGACTTCAAGACCATGGATATATAGTTTCGGTAATTCCAACTCGCTCCTCTTTAAATTTTGTTGGAAAGGCGACGTGGGAGGCACTTTCCGGTCAAAGAGTTCAAGATGATTTGTGGAATAACGTGCACGAGGTTCCACATATTGCTCAGGCAAAGAGAGCTACTGCGATAATTGTTGCACCGACTACCGCCGATCTCTTAGCCCGTATAGCGCAAGGCCGAGCCGATGATTTCCTTACAAATGTCATCATCGCGTCAACGGCTCCATTAATACTCGTACCCGCCATGCACACCGAGATGTGGCTTAATCCAGCCACGGTTGCGAATGTCAAAGTTCTGCGCTCAAGAGGCGTTCACGTTATTGATCCCGCC
>CAINRG010000011.1 GCA_903852585.1 uncultured Actinomycetes bacterium | reverse complement strand
GTCAATTAATTGAGCGCGTGTAAGAACACGTCCAGAGTTGCGAATTAAATATTCGAGCAATTCAAATTCTTTGAGAGGCATCGGAGTTGCTGTTCCATTTATTGTGACGATATGTCGGTCAATATCGATCTTCACGGGACCACCGGAAAGTTGAGTATCTTCACCAAAATTATCATCAAGGCCGCTTTGGCGGCGAAGAACTGCGCGGATGCGCGCCACAAGTTCGCGTGAAGAATATGGCTTTGTTACATAATCATCAGCACCAAGTTCAAGTCCTACGACCTTATCAACTTCAGTGTCTTTTGCAGTCAACATGATGATAGGAACCATAGAAGTTGCACGAATCTGACGACACACTTCGGTTCCTGAGATACCAGGAAGCATGAGATCTAGAAGTACTAAATCTGCACCACTTCGCGAAAACATCTCCATCGCAGCGGTGCCAGTATCGGCAACGGCGACATCAAAGCCTTCTTTACCAAGCAAATATGCCAATGGCTCCGATAGAGAAGCCTCGTCCTCGACGAGAAGAATCTTTGTCTGATTGCTCATATAACTGTCCCTCCAACTTGTTGGCGTTCATGATTATTCGCTTGAGGGAAGCGAATTGTGAAGGTACTTCCCGCACCTTCAACACTCCATACCGAAACATCCCCGCCATGATTTGTGGCGATATGTTTCACAATGGAAAGTCCTAGTCCGGTTCCACCTGTTTGGCGGCTTCGCGCTGCATCAACGCGGTAGAAACGCTCAAATATACGTTCCAAATCTTTTTCAGGAATGCCGATACCTTGATCAGAAACAGAAACTTCAACAAGGCCATCTACTTCCTTCAGCGTTACAGCAACGCGCGTAGATTCCGGGCTGTAATTTACAGCGTTCTCAACAAGATTATGAATCGCCATGACAACTTGATCACGATCGCCCAAGACTTGCGCTTGATCAATGGGTGTGAAAGAAATCGAAATTCTCTTTGACTCAGATGACATATGCGATTGCTCGATTGCTTCCTTTATTGCCTCAGAGAGATTAAAGATTTTTCCATTTTTTAAAGGGTCATCATCTTGCAAACGTGAGAGATCGATGATTTCCTGAACAAGTTCAGATAAACGTTTTGCTTCAATCTGCATCCGGCTCGCAAAACGTGTAATTGCTTCAGGGTCATCAGCTGCACCAAGAACGGCTTCACTCAGAATTGAGAGCGCACCAATCGGAGTTTTGAGTTCGTGAGAAATATTTGCGACAAAGTCACGACGGATGGAATCAAGACGGCGCATTTCAGAATCATCAAAGATTAAGATGGCAACAAGACCATCGTCACCAAGCGGAGTCACGCGAAGAAAGAGTGTGTGCATTCCTCCACCGACTGGACCTCGGGGAAGTTCCATAGTTGTCTCTTGTGGTTGGCTTGAACGACGTGTAGCTCGAACAAGTCGCAGTAATTGCTCATTGAGAAGAGTTGTATCTCGAACGATATTGAATGTGGGGATACCAACAGATGTTTGGATAACATGTTCAGACGCATCGAGAAGGATGTACTCGGCATCAATAGAATCCATCATGTCGATTAACTCTGATGGAATTGCTGATTTTCCGGCAATATAGTTGAGAGAGCCGAGAGAACCGGGCTCT
>CAINRG010000010.1 GCA_903852585.1 uncultured Actinomycetes bacterium | reverse complement strand
AATGCTGTTGAATTTCCGCCAACGTGTGGAGAGAGAATGAGATTTTTTGCACTCCATAACGGGTGGGCTTCAGGCAGTGGTTCAGGATCGGTGACATCAAGTCCAGCAAATATTCTTCCGGAATTAAGTTCAGAAACCAGAGCATCTGTATCTACGATGGGGCCGCGACCAACGTTTACTAGAACAGCGCCATCTTTCATCTTTGCAAGGCGCTCCTTGTTAAAAAGGTGTTTTGATTGTGCGTTCAGTGGCAGAACAAGAAAGACGATATCCAACTGTGGAAGATGGGCATCAAGATCGACAATTTTTACTGATCCATCCGAACCAGAACGTGAAAAGAATGTGATTTCAAGATCGTATGGGGCCAGATAGCCGGCAAGGGTCTTTGCAATTGAGCCGGCTCCGATGATTCCAATTTTGCTATCGTTAAAAGATGGGTAACGCTTTCCAGCCCACTTTCCAGCAGCTTGAGCTTGAGCAAAATCGTAAAATCCACGACGTGATGAGATTGCAAGTGCAACGGCTAATTCAGCGGTCGATGCATCATGAACTCCGCGAGCATTGCAGAGTGTTACGCCTGGCTTGAGAAATTCAAGGGCATCGTCAAAACCTGCATTGGGCACTTGAAGATATTTGAGGCTAGACATGGAGTTTGTGTACTCCAAACCTTTGCGCCCGCTCATGTAAGGAGCTACATAGAAAGTAATCTGGGAGAGATCACTTGAATCCAATGGAAAGTTACTTGGGTTGAGAGCTTCAATTCCAGTTGGAACATTGAGGTCTTCCCATTGGGTCCATACTTTATGAGTCATGGCGCAAGCATAAGGCAAGGAGTAGCATCCTGCTCTTACCGTTACCAAATGATCTGGGGGATACATGAAGGAAGCCAACTCTCGTTTGAGTGCGCTCGTCGATGGTTTAACAGATTGGGGTATCGAACAATTTGTTTATGTTCCTTCATCACATGCTGCTCCAGTAATTCGTAAGTTAGAAGCGAACGGAGTTAAGAGTGTGATGGCTAATCGCGAAGAAGAAGCCGTCGGCATCGCGGGCGGATTAGCTTTAACTGGAGTAAAAGTTGCGATGGTGATGCAAGATAATGGATTTGGTAATGCGCTAACTGCACTTGCAACATTTGCCCAGTCGTATCACACCGGTTTTCCGATTTTTGCAAACACCCGAGGCGGTCTCGGTGAATACAATGCAATGATCCATTCGATTTCTGAATCTTCACCCGAACTTCTCAAAAAGCTTGGTATCCGCGTTGAGAACCTTGGAATCTCTGATTCTGTCGAAGTCTGGCGCTCATCTACCGAAGCGGTCTCAAAACTCGCAGTCATTCAACGTCGACCTATCGTCACACTCTTTGAATCGCTTCACCCTGGAATGGAGACAATCAAATGAAGAGAATTGATGCACTCAAAGTTCTTGATGAAGTTTTTGGAAGCGATCCATTAGTCATCACGTGCGGTGCAACCGCTCGCGAAATGGCCAGCTTGTCTCGCAAAAAGACACATCTTCCACTTCTTGATTCCATGGGACTCACCACACCTGTCGGGCTTGGAATTGCACTTGGTCATTCGGGTCGCGTTGGAGTTATCGACGGAGATGGTTCTTTATTGATGGGATTTAGCATCCTGCCAACTCTTAAAGCGTATGCGCCAAAAAATCTCATTGTTGTCGTTCTCGATAATGGCCAACATGCATCTGCTGATGGCATGTTCTCTCAAGCAAATGTTGTTGATATTGCTGGCGCTGCAAAGGGTCTTGGTTTATGGGTTGCTGAATGCGATTCTGCAGAAGCTATGAAATCTCATATCGAATCTCGCAATAACGCTGATGCAGTTTCACTAATCTTTGTAAAGATTGAGACAGGAAATACGCCAAACATTCCGTTTTATCTTGCAGATCCTGCAAAATTGGGCGCTGATTTCAAAGAAGCTCTTGCCGGTTAATTAACCTTTACAAGAACCTTTCCTGAAACTTCAGCATCTTTAGCGATGTTGAAAGCCTCGATTGCATCATTTAAGGAAAGCTCATGGGTGACGATTGATTTCATCCATGGGTTTTCTGCAAGCATCTTTACGGCATCGGTAATTTCATCATTAAATCTAAATGTTCCGCGAAGTTGAATCTCTTTAGAAATTAATGGCGCGATTGCAATCGGTTGCGGACCCGCTCCAAGCATTCCCACTTGAACAACAATTCCTGCTCGTCGCACAGATTGAAATGAAGCTGAAATTGCGACTGGTGCTGCAGAGCATTCAAAGACAATGTCGAATGCGCTATCAGGAACAGTATCTTTTCCGATTTGAATTGTGGTTGTTGCTCCGACATCGCCAGCGCGCTTGAGTGCAGAAGGAAGAATATCTGTAGCTGTGATTGTCGCAGCCCCAAGAATCTTTGCCGCAGCGATTACGCACAAACCAATCGGTCCTGATCCTGAAACCAAAACATCTTTTCCTTTTACTCCATCGCCAATATTAATAGCGTGGATTGCAACACCAAGAGGTTCTGCAAGTGCTGCCATTTCTAGTGAAAGATTTTCAGGGAGAAGACGAATCATTGACTTCTTTGCAACAAAAAACTCTGACATCGCACCTTGGGTATGTGGGTGTGTAGAAGCACTTCCGAGATAAGCCCCTTTTGGCCACAAATGTGGCTTTTCTTCAATTCCTTTTTCGCTTACTCCAAATGTAGCTGGATGCAGGGTCACGCGAGTCCCTGGGGCAAATTCACCTGAAGGGTCCTCATCGACTGTTCCGCTGAGCTCATGTCCAGGAACCAGTGGCTCTTCAACAACAAAAGCACCATTCGCGCCATCGAAGTAATAATGTAAATCCGAGCCGCAGATACCAACATATGCAACTTTGATACGAACTTCATCCTGTGCAAGTGTTGGATCTGGAAGTTCACTCACCGATCCATCGAGTTTGCCGTTGATAACAAAAGCCTTCATGCCTTCATCCTACACATCGAGATAAATGGCAGGTACCCTCATGCCCATGACTTCATTGCAAGCACTTTCACGTGCTTCTGTCCCAACGGATAAATTGATTCTGAAGCAAAAACCACTTATCAGTGGAATTGTTCATATCGGACTCGGCAATTTTCATCGCGCCCACTTAGCTGTGTATACAGCTATCGCCATGGAGAAATCTGGTGGGGAGTGGGGAATTTGTGCATATTCCATGCGCAATAAAAAACTTGTTGATTCGATGAATGCACAAGATAACCTCTACAGCGTCGTCGAAATTGGTCCTGATACTGAAGAGATTGTTATCCCAGGAATTCATACCCGCTCTCTTGTTGGTGCAGATGCGATGCCTGAATTGATAGCGCAGATTGCAAATCCTGAAACAAAGATTGTTTCTCTTACGGTTACAGAAGCTGGTTATTACATATCTCAAGCCACACATGGCTTGGATCTATCTCATCCTGATATTCAAAATGACATAGCCCAAAAAGTGCCAAAGAGTATTTATGGAATCCTGGCTCAATCCCTCAAACTCCGTGTGGCCAACGGTGGCGCTGCTTTAACAATATTGAGCTGTGACAACGTCTCTGAGAATGGAAGAAAGTGTGGAGCCCTCTTAAAAGAGTTTGTCTCACAATTATCTGATTTTTCCGATGTTGCAACATTTATCAATAGCTCAGTTACTTTTCCAAATTCCATGGTGGATCGCATAGTTCCTGGAACAGAAGAGCGTCATATTGAGATGGCACAACAAAGACTCTCTCTTGAGGATGCAATTCCCGTACCTGCAGAAAAATTTACGATGTGGGCGTTGGAAGATAATTTTGCTGCTGGTCGTCCTCAATGGGAGGTTGCTGGTGCAATCTTTACAGATGAGGTTGAAGCATTCGAAGTCATGAAACTGCGCCTGCTCAATGGTGCACATTCACTTCTTGCTTATCTCGGCGGTCTCAAAGGTTGCGAAACTATTCCAGCTTCACGATTTGATCCATTGATCGAAAAGCCTCTTCATAAAGCACTTTTTGATGAATACCTGCCATCGCTCACCATGCCAACCGGTTTAAGCGCTGATCAATATATCGGTCAACTTTATTCACGATGGTCAAACACAGCTCTCGGAGATAAAACTGCGCGTGTAGGAAGTGATGGATCTACAAAACTTCCACAACGGCTGACTATTCCTGCTCTTTCAGCAATTGCACAAGGCAGAGAGCCAAAGGTTCTCGCGCTCACCGTTTCGGCATGGTTAATGTGTGTCGCACCATTCAAGGGATTTAACCCCGGAGAAATTGCAGAGCAGATGAAGGATCCATCAAAAGACTCTCTCGTTCTTCTCTCTCAAACATCAAAAGATTTGAGTAATTTTATTTCTCGCTTCTTTTCCGAAAGCAATATCTTCTCGAGTGAGCTCTCTTCGTCGCAGGTGTTTACCTCTTTAGTAGAAAATTACGCACAGATTATTTATTCACGCGGTATTGACGAAGCAATTGCGGCAGCGATTAGTTAGAACAAGAAATATTTGATCCGCTCACACCGGTGAGCAAATATTTATCAACTGCTGAATCCACACATTTATTTCCGCGATTGTGCCCTGTATGGCCTTCGCCGTTGAATGTAATGAGAGTTGAGCCTTGAAAAATTTTGTGCAGCTTCAGCGCCCATGCATAAGGGGTAGCTGGATCTTTTGAGACTCCGATAACAACAACAGGGGCAGTCTTGAGAGATTTCATAGCGGGTTTTTTCGATGCTGGGTGCTTCCAGTATTTACATGTAAGTCCTGCGTAGGTCAGGTACGGTCCAAATACTGGTGCTTTTGCCTTGAGAACAGTGCCATCTGCACTCATTTGAGCAACAGTTCGTGGCTCTGAAAGATCAAGACAGCCAATGATTTGTGCGATGTCATTTTCATTTGAGTAGCGACCATTCGAGTCACGAGTGTTGTAATCATCGGCAAGACTTAATAGTGGGCGGGGGTTTTCTTTATTGATTGCCTCATCGAGGGCCTCACTGAGATTTGGCCAGCCTGTTGCATTGTCATAAAGCGTGGAAGCAATACCAATGATTGCTAAAGACGATGTGAGTTTGCGACCATTTTGAAGCACAAGTGGTTTTGCATGCAGTGAATTTATAAAATCTAGAATTTTCTTCTCGGTAAATTTTTTTGTCTTTATTGTGTAATCCACGAGCGCTGTATCAAATCCCACTGCTTGAGTCAGGTTTTGGTCCGCATTTGTTGCATTGGGATCTATGGCGCCATCCAAAACAAATCGTCCTACCGTTGTTGGATATAAAGCGGCATAGAGAGTACCTAGATATGTTCCGTAGCTCTTGCCAAGAAAGTTAAGTTTTGGTTCTTTAATGAGTGTTCGAAGAAGATCCATATCTTTTGCGGTTTCAAGAGAGCCGTAATGGCCTATTTTGGGACCAGTTGCTTTTGCACATGCTGCGGCGAAATATTTTGCTTGTGCAAGAAGGGTGTTTAAATCATTTTTTGTAATAACAGAAGTGTCTGCAGAAATATATTCATCTTCTTGTTTATCTGTGAGGCATCGAGCTGGATTAGATTTTCCGACGCCTCGTGGATCAAATCCAATAATGTCGAATCTTTGAACAATTGTTTTAGAAACTATTTGAGTTGCAGCCTGCGCATAATCGTATGCGGATCCGCCAGGTCCACCAGGATTTACAAAAAGCGTTCCGATACGATTCTTTTTATCTGATGCAATATGTCTAATGACAGCGAGGGTAAATGTGTTGTTATCGATGGATGCGTAATCCATAGGGACTTTGAACGATGTGCATTGCAGATCGCTGCCGCAGTTTTTCCATGAAAGCTTCTGACTTTGAAATGTTGCGAGCGTGTTTGTCGCATACACGGGGGTCATAATTCCCAGCGCAAGAAGAAGGGCACTTGCGGTAGAAATGATTGCGCGCGGGATTTTCATGGTTCATACAGTCTAGTTTTCTCAGGGGCGCCCGGTACGATATGACCAATGAATATTTGGACAGCCCAAGGGGCCATTAATACATTCGGTTTAGCCGGAATCTTCGCAATTCTCTTTCTAGAGACTGGTCTTCCACTGGTCCTTGGCCTCCCTGGCGACTCACTCCTCTTTATTGGCGGCGTTGCAGCATCGGGCACAGGCACAGCAATTCACCTGAAGATTTCTATGACTGCACTAGCCGTTGGCGCACCGCTCTTTGCTATTGCCGGTTCCCAATTGGGACATTGGCTTGGTATCAAATATGGCATCAAGCTTTTCCAAAAAGAAGACTCTAAATACTTCAACCCTTCACGACTTCGCTCCATGGAGAAGTGGATGGCCAAATATGGCTACGGAAAGATGATTTTCTTGGGCCGCTTTATTCCGATCGTTCGACATCTCGTCAATCCAGTTGCTGGAATTCTTGAGATGCCTCATAAAAAATTCTTCTATTGGAATGTAGTGAGCGCCCTTGTTTGGACCCAGGGATTTATTTGGGGCGGATATTTTGTTGGTGAAAAACTCAAAGGATCAGTTGATCACTACATCGTCCCAATTGTGGGTGTAATCGTTGTGGTTTCAGTTGCACCGATTGCTTGGGAAGTCATTAAAGAATGGCGTACCCGCAAGCACTTGTCTTAAAGTCCTAGATCACCCAATGAGTATGCAAATTTATATTCGAGGTTATTCTCTTTAAGTAGAGGTGCTGCACCGCGTTCAACGATGGTGGCAACTCCGACAACAATTGCACCGGCTTCACGGAGTGCTTCCACTGCAGTCATAACTGATCCACCAGTTGTGCTTGTGTCTTCGACAGCGAGAACACGCTTTCCTTTTACATCTGGTCCTTCAATGCGACGTTGTAATCCATGAGCTTTTTCTGCTTTGCGAACAACGAACGAGTCGAGTTTGCGACCTTGGCGACCGGCAACATGCATCATCGCGGTTGCAACAGGATCTGCGCCGAGTGTTAGACCGCCAACGGCTTCGTAATCCCAATCCTTCGTTACTTCGAGCATTACTTCTCCAACGAGTGGAGCTGCTTCGCTGTCGAGTGTGATGCGGCGAAGATCAACGTAGTAATCGGCTTCTTTTCCTGAAGACAAAATTACTTTGCCGTGAACAACAGCCTTTTTAAGGATTTGATCTTTGAGATTTTCGCGTGAAGTCATGTCTGAATCCTAGCCTTTACTCTTTTGGATATACGACGATGGGTTGTGGTGTGCGCTTTACAAGGGCTTTTGGAGGGTTTTCCTCCATAAGAGCATCCACTTCTGTGCGAAGTTTTGCAACTTCTATCGCCATATTCGCGACCGCGCTTTCAAGTTCCATGATTCGTTTAATGCCGGCAAGGTTTACACCTTCACCAACAAGACGTTGAATATTTCGAAGTGATGCAATATCACGAAGTGAATAACGGCGACCTCGACCTGATGCGCGGCCAGGTGTTACAAGACCCATGCGATCGTATTGACGAAGTGTTTGTGGGTGCATTCCTGATAGTTCGGAAGCAACAGAAATTACATAAACTGCATCGTCTTCTGAAATTTGATTCTCTTCGTTCATGCCTGTGACCTCTGTTTGAGTTCTGCGCGAGGATTAAATTCTGCCGTCGCTTCCGCAAATTCTTCAAGTGCCTTTTTGGCTTTTCCATCGACACGTTGTGGAACCTGAACATCGATTGTCAGAATCAAATCACCTTGCTCGTGATTGCGAGAAATTCCTTGTCCCTTAATTTTGAGCTTCTTTCCATTGGGTGTTCCCGGTGCGAGGCGAACTTTTACATCGTCTCCACCTAATGTTGGGACGGCAATATCGGCTCCGAGCGCCGCTTCAGTAAATGTCACAGGAAGAGTCATTAAAAGATTATTTTCATCGCGCTTAAAAAGTGGGTGCGGTGTTACATGAACAACAACAAAGAGGTCACCGGGACCGCCGTCACCTTGTGCTCCGCGACCTTTGAGTTTGATCTTTGCACCATCTTTGATGCCTGCTGGAATACGTGTTGTAAATGGTTCTGCGCCTGTGCGAATCGTAATTTCGCTTCCATAAATGGAATCTCTAAAAGAGATAGTTGTCTGAGTCTGTAAATCTTGCCCTCTACGAGGTCCACGACGTCCTCCACCACCAAAGAGATCTCCAAAGATGTCGTTGAAGTCTCCGCCTTGTTGGAACCCGCCTTGCGGATTGGATCCGCCGCGAGGCATGCGGCCTGACTTGAGCGCATCGCGCATCTCGTCGTATTCAGCCTTTTTCTTATCATCACTTAATACTTCATATGCTTCAGAGACATCTTTGAAGCGCTCTTCCAGCTTTTTATCGCCCTTTGTCTTATCAGGGTGAAGCTCTCTCGCTAGTTTGCGATACTGCTTTTTAATAGCGTCAGGGCTATCTGATTTTTTGACACCAAGGATCGCATAGAGATCCTTCTCGTATAAATCCTTGGCTGCCATTTTATTCTGGATCTGCAACTGCTACGCGAGCAGGGCGGATCACTCTCTCTTTGAATTTGTATCCTGGTTGCAAAACCTTTGACACAGAAGTTTCGGTGACATCAGGGGAGGTTTCGTGCATCAAAGCTTCGTGTACTTGTGGATCGAATGCTTCATTTTCAGAACCAAACTTTTCAAGTCCAAGCTTTGATGTGGCGGCAAGAATCTGATCAGCGACAGCCTTAAACCCGCCCGTTAACTCACCATGTTCTTCCGCTCTCTCGATATTGTCGAGGATAGGAAGAAGTTCTAACATGACAAGAGCAAAAGATGCTTCGCGGTCTGTGATGCGATCACGATCAACACGCTTTCTGTAATTCGCGTACTCAGCTGTCAGTCTTTGAAGATCTTCTGTCAGGGAAGCAACAGGATCTTTTTCATCGACCGCAGCTAACGCTTCATCAACCGCTTTAGAGAGCTCCTCTTCCGAAGAGCTCTCTGCTGCAGGATTTGTGTTTTCGCTCATTACTCTTCAACAACCTCAGCCTCATCAACACCATCGTGTTTAGGAGCCTCAGTGTTTGCAGTTGCATCAGCAGACGCATACAAAGCAGCACCAAGCTGTTGTGACAACTCAGATACCTTCTCTGTCGCACTCTTAATACCTGCGAAGTCTGCGCCTTCAAGAAGCTTCTTCAAATCAGCAAGTGCTGTTTCAACTTCAGCTTTCTTATCTGCGTTTTCAGGAGTCGACAACTTCTCGTCGTTATCCTTGATGAACTTCTCGGTTGTGTAAGCAAGTGAGTCACCAGCATTACGGATATCTGCTTCTTCACGACGCTGCTTATCTTCATCAGCATGTGCTTCTGCATCCTTCACCATGCGCTCGATATCTTCCTTAGAAAGAGCCGATCCGCCTGTGATGGTCATGGATTGAGACTTGCCGGTTCCAAGATCCTTTGCTGTTACGTGAACAATTCCGTTTGCATCGATATCAAATGTCACTTCGATTTGTGGAACACCACGTGGTGCTGGTGCAATTCCTGTTAGTTCGAACATGCCAAGGCGCTTGTTATAAGCAGCCATTTCACGCTCACCTTGGAAGGCTTGGATCTGCACAGCAGGCTGATTGTCATCGGCTGTTGTGAAGATTTCTGAACGCTTTGTAGGAATTGTTGTGTTCTTTTCGATCAACTTTGTCATTACTCCACCCTTGGTTTCGATACCAAGAGAAAGTGGTGTTACGTCGAGAAGAAGAACATCCTTCACTTCACCCTTAAGAACACCAGCTTGAAGGGCTGCACCAACGGCAACTACTTCATCTGGATTAACGCCCTTATTTGGTTCTTTTCCACCAGTAAGTTCGCGGACGAGATCCACGACTGCTGGCATACGTGTTGATCCACCAACAAGTACAACCTGATCGATATCGGCGATTGGAATACCAGCATCCTTAAGCACGGTTTGGAATGGCTTCTTTGTGCGCTCAAGTAGATCTGCTGTCAATGCTTGGAATTGAGCACGTGTGATTGTCTCGTCCAAGAACAATGGGTTCTTTTCGGCATCTACAGTGATGTATGGAAGATTGATAGATGTTGATGCAGATGCTGACAATTCGATCTTTGCTTTTTCAGCAGCTTCACGAATACGTTGCATTGCCATCTTGTCTTTTGTTAGATCAATACCGTTCTTTGATCCAAATGTCTTTACCAAGAAATCAACGAGTGATTGATCCCAGTCATCTCCACCGAGGTGGTTATCACCGGAGGTTGCTTTAACTTCAACAACACCATCACCGATTTCAAGAAGTGAAACGTCGAATGTTCCACCGCCGAGGTCGAAGACCAAAATTGTTTGTTCTTTGTCGCCCTTATCAAGTCCGTAAGCGAGCGCAGCAGCTGTTGGCTCGTTGACAATTCGAAGAACGTTGAGGCCAGCAATTTCACCGGCTTCCTTCGTTGCTTGACGTTGTGCGTCATTGAAATATGCAGGCACAGTAATAACTGCATCTGTCACAGTGTCACCAAGGAATGCTTCTGCATCGCGCTTGAGCTTCATCAAGATACGTGCGCTAATTTCCTGTGGTGTGTACTTCTTGCCGTCGATATCCATCGTCCATGCTTCGCCCATGTGGCGCTTTACTGAACGGATTGTGCGATCAACGTTTGTGACGGATTGGCGCTTTGCGACTTCTCCGACAAGGACCTCGCCATTCTTAGCGAATGCGACGATAGATGGGGTTGTGCGTGCACCCTCGGCGTTGGCGATAACTGATGGTTCGCCACCTTCGAGAACGCTGACGCAGCTATTTGTAGTTCCTAGATCGATTCCGACTGCTCTTGCCATGATGTAGCTCCTTCTTAGATCAGCCCTGGGGTTGCTGGGCTAGGCTTTAATTCTCGCACTTGAGTCGCCTTTGGTCAAAACCTTGAGTCGAGGCGGCTCAACTATGAGTTACCTACATAACATCGGCCATCTGCCTTCTATTCCCGGATTTGGAAGGCCAGGGCAGAAAATCAAAAGTTTCGACGATTGTTGAGACGCGCCATGGCCCGAGTCTTTTGGGAGGGCGGCGCGGGCGAATCTCAGTCGAACTTTTCGATTTCCTGTCCAGGCCGGTAGATAAGCCTTAACCTAATCAGGTGAAGCTAATACTGATACTTCTCTCTTACGCAGTTACTTTCGTCGCTGTGGCCCTCTTCGCTCTCAAGGCCCGGGAGATCTATTCGTTGATTAGGCGCGGGCAAGCCGATCCCACCCGTGGAAGTAACAAAGGGCGACGTTTTGCCTGGATGACGCATGAGATTTTGTCGCACACAAAGATGACGCGCTTTAGTCCTTCTGGTTTTGCTCACTGGTTTGTGATGATTGGCTTCGTCGCACTTTTTGGTTCTCTTGTACAGGCTTACGGTGAAGTTATCTCGCCAACATTTAAGTTGCCTTTGATTGGTAATTGGATTGTTTATCGCGGATTTGTCGTTGCAATTGCTGGCCTCACTGGTGTTGGAATTATCGTTCTGATCAAAGTTCGATTTTGGAATATGTGGTTTCGTAAGGGTCGTAAGAATCGTTTCCTTGGGTCTGTCACATGGCGCGGCCTTTATGTTGAATTAACGATTCTTGCAGTTGTTGTCTGTGTATTTATTTTGCAATTTTCACATAATGAATCTGTTATTCGAGTTACTGCTGCTGTAAAGATTCTTGTTTCAATGGCTTGGTTTATTGTCATTGCGCTCAATCTGACTATGGGTGTTGCTTGGCACCGCTTCCTTGCTCCATTTAATATTTTCTTCCAGCGTAATCCTGATAAACGGCCATCACTTGGTGCTGTTCCTGAGATGTTGTCGCATGGCAAGCCAATTAATTTTGAAGACCCATCTGAAGATGATGTTTTTGGTATTGGTAAAGCAGCTGATATTTCTTGGAAAGGCTTGTTGGATATGGCCAGCTGTACCGAATGTGGTCGCTGCCAATCACAATGCCCAACCTGGCATACAGATAAACCGCTTTCGCCAAAGCTTTTAATTATGGCAATGCGAGACCATGCGCTGACAAAAGTTCCCTCCGATGCTCCGATGAGTTCTGTTATCTCCTCAGATATTTTGTGGTCTTGTACATCATGTGGTGCCTGTGTTCAGGAGTGCCCTGTCGATATCGAACATGTTGATCACATTATGAATATGCGCCGCTATCAAGTGCTTGTTGAAAGTGAATTCCCAACAGAATTGGGTGCAACCTTTAGAAATCTTGAAAAGGCTGGAAATCCTTGGGGTGCCAACCGCAACGACCGTGATGCGTGGATTTCTGAATGCGATTTCCCTGTTCGTGTTATTGAAGGACAAATTCCTGATGATGTTGAGTATCTGTTCTGGGTTGGTTGTGCTGGTGCCTATGAAGAGCGGGCAAAGAAGACCACAAAGGCCGTTGCTGAGCTAATGCATATGGCTGGAGTTTCCTTTGGAGTTCTCGGAAAACGAGAAACATGTACAGGCGATCCTGCTCGTAGAGCGGGTAATGAGTTCCTTTATCAAATTCTTTCGCGGGAAAATATCGAAACCCTCAAAGAAGTCTTTGGTCCACGTGGTGTGAAGAAGGTTGTAGTCACTTGTCCGCATTGCTTCACAACGATTGGGCGCGATTATGGGCAGCAAGGATTTGATCTTCAACCTGTTCACCATACGCAATTGCTCAATGAACTTGTAAAAACAAAGAAGTTGGTCCCAGTTCCACCAACAAATCCAAAATCAATTACCTATCACGACCCTTGTTATCTTGGTCGTCACAATCAAATTTATCAACCACCTCGCGAACTCCTTGAGTCGACCGGTGTCACTATTACCGAGATGCCACGTAATCAAGAACGTGCTTTTTGTTGTGGTGCTGGCGGTGGACGTATGTGGCAGGAAGAGAAACTTGGAAGTCGAATCAATATGAATCGCGTTGATGAGGCAATTGCTACAGGTGTTCAAGAAGTAGCTGTTGGTTGTCCATTCTGCCGCGTGATGATCAGCGATGGGGTAACAGGGCGCGCAGCCGATGTTGAAGTACTAGATGTTGCGCAGGCGCTTTTGCGTACCGTTAAAACCTCGAACTAGGTATGTCGTAATGGCGCCGCCGATAAGGCCGCCAATATGTGCATGCCAATCGATATTTGGAACTAGGAATGTGATCATCAAATTGACCACAATAACGCCAACAACATTTTTATAATCGATTCCATATTTACGGCTTGTTACAAGCAAAGCTGCAAATAATCCAAAGATCATTCCTGACGCACCGACGGCTGGGACATTTGTTGGATTAAAGAAATATGAAGCCGCAGATCCACAAAGGAGCGAGCCCAGAAGAATGAGTGAGTATTTAGCTTTTCCATAGATCTTTTCAATAATGGTGCCTAGTTGCCATAAAGCAAGCATGTTGAAAAGTAAGTGGGTGATGGATCCATGAGTCAATGCAACCGTTACAAGGCGCCAATATTCACCTTGGTTCACGCCATGAAGACTGCCGTCAGGGAAGTAAGCGCTCTTTATGAGAAAGAGTTCTTGCTGTAACGGCAGGCTTAAATGCAGGATGTTTGGGTAATACTGAGCAGTGAAATAGAAGCCGCAAATAACAATAATTAAATATGTTGTAAGCGAATTCTTCTCTCTCATAACAGTGAAATTAGGCTTATTTTGAAATTGTTACTGAGTTGATCTTGATTGCTTGAACTGGGCGATCTCCCGCACCAGTCTTTGTTGTAGCAATCGCATCGACAATCTTTTGAGAAGCTGGGTCTTGAACTTCACCAAAGATTGAGTGCTTGCGGTTAAGCCAAGCTGTTTCAGTAACGGTAATAAAGAATTGTGAGCCATTTGTTCCTGGGCCTGAGTTAGCCATTGCAAGAAGATATGGGCGGTCGAAGTTAAGTTCTGGGTGGAACTCATCAGCAAAACGGTAGCCAGGGCCGCCGGTGCCTGTTCCTAGTGGATCTCCACCTTGGATCATGAAGTTTGCAATGACGCGGTGGAAGACGGTTCCATCATAAAGATTTGCCGTTGTTTTTTCGCCAGTGTTTGGATTTACCCACTCGCGTGCACCTGTAGCTAATTCAACAAAGTTGGCCACTGTCTTTGGTGCATGATTTTCAAAGAGCTCTACGACGATATCGCCGGCTGATGTGTGAAGGGTTGCTTGTGTCATGGCAGGAATTATTCCGAGAAAAAGGTAAAAGTGCTAATTTGCGGCTTATGACCACTGTGAATTTTCAAGCAGTATTCAAGAAGTTCCCTAAAGAACAGCAAAAGGCTCTACTTGCGACGATAGCTGCCGCGGAGGCTCTCTTTCCACGAGCAGAGCGAGCGATT
>CAINRG010000009.1 GCA_903852585.1 uncultured Actinomycetes bacterium | reverse complement strand
GGCGGGATTTGAACCCACGACACAGCGATTATGAGCCGCTTGCTCTACCAAGCTGAGCTACCCCGCCGAGCCCCCAATCGGAATCGAACCGATGACCTTTTCCTTACCATGGAAACACTCTACCGACTGAGCTATGGGGGCGAAAAGACTTGGGCGAGCGTACAACCCGTGAAGCCTTCCTGCGAAATCCTAAATTTCAGGGTGAGATTTACGCGGGATTTACTCTCCAGATCTCACCCAATGGCGACTCCCGGGTAGGTCGTAAAGAATCTAGACTTAATCAACTGTGCACAAGGTCATCCTTACATTCAAAAAGAAGATTGCGCTTGTTGGAGTTCTTGCTTTAACTCTTGTTGCAATCTTTGTTGGCGTGCAACAACTAATACGTATTTATGATCAGGGCGATCTACTTCTTCCACCACTTCCTCAACATGCTGACGTGGGGAAGCAGCCACTTTTGACTTACGCGCAATCTTTGAAAACTCCTTTCCCAACCGATGCGAGAGCTTTGCCTGCATCTGGATGTGCAACGCAATCTGGTGAATGGCTCAGGAATGAGAACACAAACTTTGGTGCTGCCATGGATCCAACAACCTGGCACAACATGCACCTATTTATTCCTACAGGAAGCGTTTTGTGGACCAATCAAATGTCAGCAACCTGTGGCGCGCAAATAAAGGTTCATGCCTCTGCTTTTGGTGGCGACCCTGCAGACACAAACGCCCGGACAATTAAGGTGTACCGCATTGGCTATTACAACGGGGCTGAAGCTCGTGAAGTGTGGAGCTCATCGCCCATCAAATTAAAGAGATACAACGTTCCCAAAGTTAGATCACTCACTCGCATGGTTGAGACTCTTTGGCCTGTTACGGCCAGTTTCACGATTGGACGCGATTGGACGCCAGGACTCTACGCAGTGGCAACAGTTAATGACAAAGACATTATTGAAAATCTCTCACCTCTTATCGTGAAAGCAGCAGCCGGAAGATCGAAGTTATTACTTGTTCACTCCACAATCACATGGGCTGCTTACAACAGCTTTGGTGGACGTTCGGCCTACATCGGACCAATAAATTCAACGCGTGAGCGAAGCCGAGTTGTATCCATGGATCGACCATTGCTCGGAAGCGGAATAAATCACTTTGATCGAGATGGAATTGCTCTTGTTCAATATCTAGAACAAAGTGGAATTTCAGTGGACCAAATCGCCGATACTGATTTAGATCGTAATCCGTCGATCTTGACTCACTACAGCGGTGTTATTTTTAGTGGACATGCCGAATACATGACAAATCGAATATTTAAAAGCATTCTTGCTGCACGCAGCAATGGAATTAATCTTGCATTCCTAGGCTCTAACACTGCCTATTGGCAAGTTCGCCTTGAATCATCACCTTCTGGCTCAGATAGAAGAGTCGCAATTTATCGAGACCCACAAATTGATCCCATTACCTCACCTTCACAAATCACCATTCAATTTCTCAATCCGCGCATAAACATGCAACCTTCATTAATTACTGGCGAAGTGACAGCCGGCGTACACGTTGTTGGAGATATGACGGTTCAAAATAAACCATCTTGGTTAAGTCTTCCTCAAGGCGCACATCTGAATGGATGGTCTCCGAATACTGAAATCGACTCAGTTGTGAAAAATATTTCATCACCTGATAACACCCACATCATCTTTTCTGGAAAATTTAAATTAACACGTTTTGCAAAATCCACGCCATCGGCAAATCAGGCGATAGTGAATCGAAGCTATGAAGGTCAAACGCTGTGGTTTACAACTCCTTCTGGCTCAGCCGTATTTGTGGCTGGTGTTAATTATTGGGCATGCGAACTTTCTTATACATGTATGGAGAGCAATACAAATGAGGAGACGCGTTCTACACTTAAGAGCGTTACATCCCAAGTATTGAATTTGTGGCAGACTCGAGGAATCGGACGGAGCTTGAAGTAATGGACATCATTCAACTAGACACCCTCGTTAAAGTTCTCGATGTTCTTGCAACTTTCGTCTTTGCATTAGTGGGAGCCCGCGTGGCTGCTGATCGAGGTCTGGATTACGGCGGCATTGCTTTTATCGCAGCTGTTGCTTCTACAACGGGCGGAACTCTTCGAAATGTTGCTCTTGGAATTCGCCCTAGCTGGATTACAAATCCATGGATTCTCTCCAGCGTTGTCCTTGCCGTTTTTATCACCATTATTCTGCAAACGACAAAGCCCATCGGAAAGTTCCTTTTAGCGATGGATACCTTGGGACTTGCTGTCGCTGCAATTTCCGGAACCCAGATTGCACTAGCCTACAAAGCGTCGTGGTATGCCGCGATTGTCCTTGGAGTCATTACCGCTGTAGCGGGCGGGCTTCTTCGAGATCTTCTCTGTCAGCTTGAGCCTGTTGTCTTGCACAGAGAAACACTTGCTACATCAGCTCTCGTGGGAGTCTCTGTTTATGTCAGCCTCAAGCACACGGCCTTGAATGGCAATGTGGCCGCTTTGCTCGGCGGAGTTACCGTGATGGCAGTCCGCACGCTCTCAATTTACTTTGATTTGCATCTGCCAAAAATTAAGAAGTAGCAATATTTCCTGCGACTACCAACTCTGAAAGTGGAAGTCGCTCGCGAGGTGCCTCTTCACGTTCTTTCAATACTGGATCCACCAAAGATGATGCTGGTGCTTGCTTTCCAATAGCGAGAATGACAATAGGTGCCAATGCGGCATCAAGACCAAATTCGTTTTTGATGATTTCGCGATCAAATCCAGCAATCTGGTGAACAGCGTATCCACGATGGTGTGCCTCTACCGTGAGCAAAGCAGATGACAATCCTGCGTCATACATTGCCGTTGCCCGAGGTTTTCCATCCGGTGTTGTTGTGAGAGTAGAAACTACAACAAAAAGGGAAGCGCTCGGTGCCCACACCTGGTTAAATCCTGATAGCGTTTTTGAAATATTTTGGAAATGCTCATCTCCGCGACGAGCAATAATGAAGCGCCATGGCTGTCCATTGTTTGCTGAGGGCGCCCACCGTGCAGCCTCTAGAAATGCCAGAACATCCTGATCTGGAATTACCGCGCTACTGTCATAAGATCGCGGACTCCAACGTTCTGCCAATACTGGATGAAGCTCAACTGATGAATCAACGCTCTTACGCATCTTTTTCCTATCGTTATTTGTATGTATCGACTCTAACAACGATAGGGATGATTTTCTTCCCGACTTTCTTAGCCGGCGAGGAGAACTCCTACATATGTGGCAGATATCGCGGTTAATCCACTAATTCCACCCCACATTGCCATTCCCTTTGATGTTTTAGCCCGCGAATGCAAATGAGCTGCAACACCAGAGAGGGTAACCACGACCATTTTGATCGCAAGGGCTATGTGGTAGCTGGCTGGCAAATCTTTTGACAAGGTTGCCATGTTCCAGGCACCAGAGATGATGAGCAAAGCAAAAGCAGGCCAGGCTATTTTATTGAACTGCTTGGCGACAATCTTTGGAAGTGCAGCATCTTTCGCTTTCAGAACGGGAACGAGAGCGGCAAATACGAGCTGACCTCCTACCCAAATGGTGGCACCAATAACGTGCAGAAAAAGGCGAATGCTGTCGGTTGTGGATGTGAGTTGATTACTCATTAGGAATGTATGCATTCCTATAGTTTAGTGAATTACTGTTTTAAAAGTGCGCGAGACGTTGCGATTTCGAGGATAACTAGCGCCGCTAGACGAACTGTGCGCCCATCCTCTGAATCAATCGATGCATCAATTTCGGTGATATCAGCCATGCGCACTCGTGGATCGGCGGTAAGCAATGCAACAAGTTGGCGAAGTTCATCCGCACTTAAACCACCCGGTGTCGCCGCAGGGCAGGCAGGAGTAACGCTTCTATCGCAAACATCCATATCAATATCGAGATAGACAGCACGATGATTTTCACCGGCAATTGCGAGCGCCGCTGAGGCGATTTCCTGTAATGAATCCGAACGCAGGCGTGCGCGATCAATGACATGGATTCCGTAATCTCTGACTCGATCAGAATAAAACTTCGAATTTGCAAAATCGCTTATTCCGATTTGAACAATATGTTCACCTGGTAACCCGGCTTCGATTAGCTGGCGTATCGGAGATCCATTTGAGATTCCATCTCGAACATCGTGGTGCGCATCAAGGGTAATTAATCCAACTTTTTCAAGGCCGCCGACGGATGAAGCAAGTCCCATAACTCCAGAATATGTAATGGAGTTATCACCGCCGAGGGCGAGGAGAAAGTTAGTTTTAAAAAGTGCTCCTTCAATTTCAGATGCTGTTGCACTTTGATCCTCTGGATTTTTTACATCTCCAAAATCAGCAGCGGTTAAAATATCTGCACAATCGATTTGGCATGTTTGGTTCCAAGTCGAATAGCGCAAAAGTGCTTCGCGAATGGCAGCGGGTGTTGTATCTGCTTCATTTGGAGTGATCGCCGTTTTATGCGCGCAAATTCCTATGAGGGCAATATCAATTTCACCTGATGCGGAGGTAGAAAACCAATGTCCTGCGCGTGGCCAATGAGGATCGTTATGCAAAGCCATGCCCAATCCCCTATCCGTAACCAGCGTTATTGGCTAACCTAGAGCCTCATCTTAGCCAATAACAATAGTAAGTAGGAGAAGAATGTCTTTAGAAGTTATCGTTGGAAGAAATGGACTTTCAACTTCCGACGTCATCGCAATTGCTCGCTATAAAGCACATATCAAGATTTCTCAAGAGGCCCTTGACGCAATGGCTGCTTCGCGCAAAATTGTGGATGACCTTGCTGCTTCTGAAGTTCCTGCCTACGGAATTTCCACTGGATTTGGTGCGCTTGCAAAAAAACATATTGATCCAGAACTTCGTTCACAACTTCAAAAATCCTTAATTCGCTCACACGCAGCCGGTTCCGGCGCCCCAGTTGAGGATGAAGTTGTTCGAGCCATGATGTCCCTGCGTCTTGCAACGATGTGCAGCGGATTTACGGGCGTTCGACCATTGACTGCTCAAACATACGCCGCGCTCTTAAATGCTCACCTCACTCCTGTCGTGCGCGAATTTGGATCGCTGGGTTGTTCAGGCGATCTTGCTCCGCTTTCCACTTGTGCACTTGCACTCATGGGGGAAGGCGAAGTTCGTCGAAAAGACGGAACTGTTGTTTCTACTTCGATCGCGATGGAAGAAGAAGGCATAACCCCTGTCGAGCTGACTTCAAAAGAAGGTCTTGCTCTGATAAATGGAACTGATGGCATGACAGGAATGCTGGTTATGGCTCTTGATGATGCAACTGCGCTTCTGAAGACCGTTGATGTCACTGCTGCTATGAGCATCGAAGCGCTACTTGGCACAGATAAAGTTTTTGCAGAACACCTTCACACAATTCGCCCCCACCCGGGTCAAAGTGCATCGGCAAAAAATCTTCGTGAACTTCTCGCACTCTCTCCGCTCATCAAATCTCATTCCGGAAAAGAGGATGGTCGAGTCCAGGATGCCTATTCATTACGTTGTGCTCCACAAGTTGCTGGAGGAGCTCGCGATACATTAAGTCATGCACTGACCGTTGCCGAAAGAGAGCTGAATAGCGTCATCGACAACCCAATTGTCTTGCCCGATGGTGATGTGCGAAGCAACGGAAATTTCCATGGTGCACCTATCGCCTATGTCCTCGACTTTGTAGCTATTGCACTTGCCGACGTCGCCTCAATGTCAGAACGGCGCACAGATCGCATGCTCGACGAGCACCGTTCATTTGGATTACCCCCATTTTTGGCCGATAACGCAGGTGTTGATAGCGGAATGATGATTGCTCAATACACCCAGGCTGGGCTTGTGTCAGAGATGAAGCGACTTGCTGTCCCTGCGTCCGTGGATTCGATACCTTCATCGGCAATGCAAGAAGATCACGTTTCCATGGGTTGGCATGCTGCTCGCAAACTTCGCAAGAGCATCGATGCACTTGCTCGCGTTATAGCAATTGAATTGATGGTCTCTGCTCGAGGTATAGATCTTCGCGCACCTCTTCTTCCTTCAGCAGGTACTGGTGCTGCAATCAGAACCCTTCGTACAAAAGTTCAGGGACCTGGAACTGATCGTTGGTTAACACCGGAAATCGAAGCATCGTATGAGCTAGTTTTGTCTCGCCAAATTCTCAGCGCCGTTGAGAAAGAAGTAGGAGTTCTCGCATGACACTTCCAGGAGCTCGTCCCGTTCGAGCAGCTCGCGGAACCAAAATCTCGGCAAAAGGTTGGCAACAAGAGGGAGCAATCCGCATGTTGCAAAATAATCTCGATCCTGAAAATGCCGAGCGCCCCGATGATCTCGTTGTTTACGGTGGCACAGGTAAGGCAGCGCGAGATTGGAAGTCTTACGACGCTCTCATCCGCACCCTCACAACTCTTGAAAATGACGAGACGATGCTGGTTCAATCTGGTCGCCCCGTTGGCGTTTTTCGCACACATGAATGGGCTCCACGTGTATTAATTGCAAACTCAAACCTCGTTGGGGATTGGGCAAATTGGCCAGAATTTCGACGTTTAGAAAATTTAGGCCTCACGATGTATGGACAAATGACAGCAGGTTCGTGGATTTATATTGGCACACAGGGAATTTTGCAGGGTACGTACGAAACATTTTCTGCTGTTGCAAATAAGAAATTTGGTGGAACTCTTGCGGGGACCCTCACCCTTACAGGTGGTGCTGGCGGAATGGGCGGGGCACAACCACTTGCTGTGACCATGAATGATGGCGTCTGTATTTGTGTTGATGTTGATGCAACCCGTTTACAACGTCGTGTTGATCATCGATACCTTGATACGTGGACGGATAACCCAGAAGAAGCGATACGTCTTGCTCTGGAAGCAAAAGAGCAACGTCGCCCCTTTAGTATTGGGCTTAAAGCAAATGCCGCAGAGATTTTCCCTGAATTCCTTCGACGCGGTGTTGCCATCGATATCGTCACAGATCAAACTTCAGCTCACGATCCACTCTCGTATCTTCCTATTGGTGTCACAGTTGAGGATTGGCACAAGCTCGCTCAAGATGATCCCCAGGAATTTACTCGTCGCTCACGTGAATCCATGACAAAGCAAGTTGAAGCAATGGTCGGATTTATGGATGCAGGTGCTGAAGTATTCGATTACGGAAATTCAATTCGCGGAGAAGCAATGCTCCACGGTTACGCACGTGCATTCGATTTTCCTGGATTTGTTCCTGCTTATATACGTCCACTATTTAGCGAAGGAAAAGGTCCGTTCCGCTGGGCGGCACTTTCTGGAAATCCAAAAGATATCGCGAGAACTGATAAAGAAATATTGAAATTATTTCCAGATAACGAACCACTTCACCGCTGGATTGCAAAAGCTTCGGAGAAAGTTGCATTCCAAGGATTACCTGCTCGAATTTGCTGGCTTGGATATGGGGAACGCGACAAAGCAGGAGAGATGTTTAACCATCTGGTGAAGAAAGGAAAGGTTGACGCACCCATTGCGATTGGTCGCGATCACCTTGACTGCGGATCAGTCGCATCTCCGTATCGCGAAACTGAAGCTATGAAAGATGGTTCCGATGCGATTGCTGACTGGCCGCTTCTCAATGCACTCATCAACACAGCCTCGGGTGCTTCGTGGGTATCGATCCACCATGGTGGTGGCGTTGGAATTGGTCGCTCCATCCACGCGGGCCAGGTTTGCATTGCCGATGGAACAAAAATTGCTGGAAAGAAATTGAACCGTGTCCTTACAAACGATCCGGGTATGGGAGTAATTCGTCACGTTGATGCTGGCTATGACATTGCAGAACGCGTTGCGGAGGAACGACACGTTCGTATTCCGATGCGCGAGGGCATATGAGTTCCACCCTCATCACAAATATCGGGCAATTAGTAACAAATGACCCTGAATTTGGCATAAAGAGTGGCGCCGCCTTGGTTTACACCGATGGAAAAATCAGCTGGATAGGCGATAAATCAAAGGCACCGGCTGCAGATGAACGCATCGACGCTGATGGTGGATCGGTAATTCCCGGATTCGTCGATTCCCACACACACTCAATCTTTGCTGGTGATCGACTCAATGATTTCTTAGCTCGAATGGCTGGTACAAAATATGCATCTGGTGGAATAAATCAAACAGTCTCTGCAACCCGTGCAGCATCCGATGAGCTTTTACGAAAGCACCTCGGAAATATCATTACGGAATTTACCGATCATGGAATCACAACCTTTGAGATAAAGAGTGGTTACGGGCTCGATATAGAAACAGAGGCTCGACTTCTCAAGATTGCTCAAGAATTTACCGATGAAACTACTTTTCTTGGTGCACATGTCGTACCCAATGAATATTCAGAAAACCGTTCTGCTTACATTGATTTAGTAAAAGGCCCGATGCTGGATGCCGCAGCTCCGTTTGCAAAGTGGATTGATGTTTTCTGCGATACAGGTGCATTCACTCCAGATGAAGCACGGGAAATTCTTCTCGCTGGAAAAGAAAAGGGTCTTCGTGGTCGCCTCCATGGAAATCAACTTGGAGATACCGGCGGCATCGAATTGGCAGTGGATTTATCGCTCGCCTCTGTTGATCATTGCACATACGCAACAGATTCGCAGTTGGAGACACTGGCGCATTCTTCAGTCGTTGCAACACTTCTACCAGGTGCAGAATTTTCTACGCGCTCTTCGTATCCAGATGCTCGACGATATTTTGATCGTGGCGTTAACGTAGCAATTGCAACCGATTGCAATCCTGGCTCTGCCTATATTTCATCTATGCCATTTGTGATCGCAATTGCAGTCAGAGATATGTTTTTCACTCCCGAGCAAGCACTTGTTGCTTCAACATTAGGTGGTGCCCAAGCGCTTCAAAGAAGCGATGTAGGACATCTGGGAATAGGCGCCCGTGCAGATATTGTCCTGCTGAACGCGCCTTCTTTTGAATATTTGGCTTATCGCCCAGGTTCGCAATTAATTAAGCAAGTGCTTGTTGCAAATCCTTAACCAAATCTGCGGCAGCTTCTAAGCCGACGGAGAGACGGAGCGTTCCGGCGTGAATACCCATTTCTGCTTGCACTTCAGGTGAAAGGCGGCGATGAGTAGATGAAGCTGGATGTGTAATCAACGACTTGCTATCGCCCAAGTTATTTGAAATATCAATCACGCGAAGCTTATTCATGAGTTCGAAGGCAGCGCTCTTTCCGCCCTTCACTTCAAATCCAATCATCGAACCACCCTTGCCACTCATCTGAGTCATTGCAAGAGCATGATGTGGGTGGGACTTCAGGCCCGGGTGTCGAACTAATTCAATTTTTGGATGAGCGTCTAAGAATTCTGCAATAGCTTGAGCACTATCAACCATTTGGTTAACTCGCATATTCAAAGTCTCGAGTGATTTCACAAGAACCCATGCATTAAAGGCGCTCATTGTTGGTCCGGTGTGACGATTAAATGGAAGAAGATAATTCGTAAAATATTCTTCAGATCCCAAGATCGCACCACCTAAAACACGACCTTGACCGTCAATATGTTTTGTTGTGGAATACATAACGACATCAGCGCCGAGTTCGAGTGGCTTCTGTAAAACAACAGATGCCATGACATTATCAACGACAACTGTGGCACCAACTTTATGTGCAAGATCGCTGACAAACTTAATATCTGTGATTTCAAGAAGTGGATTGCTTGGAGTTTCGATAAAGACAACTTTTGTGGGTTGTGAAAGTGCGTTCTTCCAACCTTCATGATTATCACTTTTTACTAACTCAACGGTTATTCCCCACTTTGGAAGAATTTCAGTTAACACAACATGGCATGAACTAAACATCGCAGCTGATGCAACAATCCGATCTCCGGCCGAAACCATGCAGGCGATTGACATAAACATTGCTGACATTCCAGAGCTTGTTCCCAGGCATCGTTCTGCTCCCTCAAGAGCAGCCAAGCGATTTTCAAACATTGAAACCGTTGGATTATGAAAACGGCTATAAAGAAAGTGATCTATCTCTTCGGCAAATGATGCTTCTGCTTGCTCAGCCGATGCATAAGTAAATCCACTATTGAGAAAAAGCGCTTCTGACGTTTCGCCGAAACCAGTTCGCGAAAGTCCGCCTCGAACTGCAAGAGTTTGTGGATCTAAATCCCACGTAGGGTCGGGGCGATGGTTGGCTCCTTGGTCTCCCCAGTTGTGATCTGACATGTTCGCAGTCTATTGCAAATGGTTTGCAAGATAAATTGCAGATTGCATTTCGTGAGAAACTATCTGCGTGAAAAGTTCTCTAACCCTGATTATCGTCGTGGTTTTGAGCTCTTTTTATGGCATCTGGTTTCGAAAAACTCGAGGAACCGTGAAAGTTCATACAACCCCCGCTGTGACTGAATCTGAAATCGGGGATTCTTTTGGATCCAGGCTCACGCTTCTTCAATTCTCTTCTGCATTCTGCACACCGTGCAGAGCTACACGAGCACTTCTTGGCAACATAACAGAAGGACTCCACGATGTTAAACACATCGATGTTGATGCTGAAAGTCATCTCGAACTTGTCCGTAAACTAAATATTCGATCAACCCCCACAACACTTATTCTTAATTCGCATGGAGTTGAAATTGGACGAGCAGTCGGTGCACCAAAGCGGGAACAAGTTGTCGATGCAATTACTCCGATGGATATTTGATGAATAAGAAGCCAGATTTTCCAGAACTCATTGATCCAAGGGGTCCCCGAGTAACCGCAGCAATCACTTTGACAGTTCTTGGTCTGGCATTTCTTACGCATTCAACAGCGCTTGTCATCATTCAGTTGATTCAGTTCACGATTGGTGGATTTGTTTCACCAAAAAAAGCCCCATACGGATTTATCTATCGAAAATTGGTGCAACCACGTTTACGCGGAAATTTTATTGGTGAAGATATTCGTGGTCCGCAATTTGCCCAAAAAGTTGGATTCCTATTTGCAGCCCTTGCCACAATCGGTGCTTTGACAAAGATTGATCTTCTTTTTTCAATTCCAGTGATCTTTGCCTTTGTGGCAGCCTTCCTCAACGCAGTCTTTGATTACTGCCTTGGGTGCCAGGTTTATCTATTGCTTCAGAGAATTACTCGGCGCTGGCTGAATCCAAAGTTGAAATCTGATCGGCTGAAAGAGTAATTATCGGCAGGATTTCTTTTGCTTGGTCAACTGTGCGAGCACTTGCAATTGGTACAGATCCATGTCCCCGTAACCAAGCAAGAGCAACTGCCGCCATTGATGTGTTGAGCTCTTGAGAGATCTCTTCAAGTTTTTCAACTACAGCCCATCCACGATCAGTTTGGTAATCGACAACTCCGCCAGCTCGTGCTGATTCAACAGTGGCTCCCTTGCGATACTTGCCGGTTAAGAAACCACGAGCGAGTCCATAATAAGGAAGTGAGCTGATTCCAAGATCCTTCACGATTGGGGCTACATCGCCTTCAAATGGTTGGCGATCCATCAAGTTATATTGATTTTGTACCGCAACATAAGAAGGGAGGCCTTTTTCCTTACTGATGCTTGCTGCTTCTCGAAGACGAGCACCAGAGTAATTGGATGCGCCGATCAGATGTACTTTTCCAGCATTAATAACTTCTTTGTACGCACCAAGAGTTTCTTCAAGAGAAACTTTTTCATCATCCTCGTGCGAGTAATACAAATCTATGTGGTCACTCTGAAGTCGACGAAGTGAATCATCCAGTGCTGCCTTGATATTCGCAGGTGATAAACCAGGCCTCGATGACATCTTTGCCACTTTTGTTGCAATCACAATCTCGTGGCGATTACCCCGTGCCTTCATCCAATTTCCGATAATTGTTTCGCTCTCACCACCTTGATTTCCAGGCTTCCATTCGGAATACACATCGGCGGTATCAATAAAATTTCCACCAGCTTCGTAGTATGCATCAAGTACGGCAAATGATTCAGCCTCGTTAGCTGACCAGCCGAATACATTGCCGCCGAGACAAAGTGGGTAGACAGAAACGTTTGTGTTGATGAGTGTGATGCGAGAGGTCATGGCTAAATATTAGTCGAGAAGAGTTATTTTGTAACCCGTAAGAGGTTTATTGGCAATAGAGCAGCGACGGCGAGAGGGAGGAGCCACCAAGCGTTTGTTCCGCCGTGGACCAAGATATTTGTGCCTTGTAAAGCCACGATAACGATGGCAAATCCGATCAGGTCATCACCGATAAGAAAGTCATACCAAAAGAAGCCAAAATCTTTAATGACTTTTTTCACTCCAAAATCTTCCAGAACCGTCTCCGCATCCAAATCATCAAGTTGCTTTGACGCTACAACTTTTTGAGGCGCACGGGCTCGCTTTGCTTTAAGAATTTGAACCAAGAGATAGGAGACCACCGTGACAAAGGGAATGATTCCTAATAAATAAGCATCCATGCCTGGCCACGAAGCTCCGGCGCCTTCAGCTCCCCAAAAGATTCCAAATGAGGTGAGCATGATGCCCACGATGAACTTCATTGTATTTTCGGGTACCTGTGCCAACGGCTTTCGAAGGGCAAATCCAGCCAAAGAAACAATAAGTACTGCAGCTAGTGCGGCGAGGGATGCAAGACCAACTTGACGTTGGATGGTTCCAAAAGTGAGAACAATGAATGCGACTTCGAGTCCCTCAAGTAAGACACCTTTGAAGGAGAGTGTAAATGCGTACCAATCTGCTACCCCAAATCGCTTTCCCGCTTTTGCAGCACGCGCTGCAGCTATCTCCTCGTGAAAAATTTTATCTTCATCATGGAGAGCTTTGTACCCTGAACTTCGCAGAATTGCTTTGCGAATCCATTGCAAGCCAAATACAAGAAGGAGGGTGCCAACAAAAAGTCTGAGCCCATTCATAGGAAGTGTTGAAATAGAAGGTCCAATTGAAGCAATGATGATAACCAGTACTCCAAATCCTGAACCTGTGCCAAGAAGTGCAGATTTCCAATCGCGCGCAGTTCCTGCAGCAAGAACAATCGTTGTCGCTTCAACCGCTTCAACCGCACAAGCAAGAAAGACAGAGATAAAGAGCGCCAAATTATGCATAACTCATCCTAACCAAGCTCTTGCACATCTTCTTTGTGAATGACCAAATACGACCCCAAAGCTATGCCGAGGGCTAATAGCGCAGGTAACAACATCGCCCATCGAAGCGTTATGTGATCGGCTAAGAGACCAATGACAGGTGGGCCGGCAAGAAAACCAAAGTAGGCAATCCCAGAAACCATCGCCATGCCTTCTGCTGGCGCCATGCGATCTGCAAATCGATTCTTTGCCATAGATCCTGCGATGCTAAATATGAGCGGTAGAACAATGGAAGAACCTGCGGCCAGAAAAATCCAACCACCTATAACTCCACCAATTCCTCCAATGAATAAGCCACCTGTTAAGCCGAGCCCTGAAAGTAAACCGCCAGCAATAATCAATCGGCGCGCACCAAAGCGCGAAGCTAAACCATCGCCCAAAAATCTTCCGGTCACCATCGTGAGGGAGAAAAAAATAAATGGAAGCGTAGATAGAAATGGTGAAGCACGGAAAGCGCTTCGACTCAGAATTCCACCCCAGTCCCCTGCTGCCCCCTCGCCCACTTGTCCAAACATCACAATCAATCCCAAAGCCCAGAAAATTGCTGGGCGTTTTCTACTGCGTCCCTTTTCGTGCTTTTCAACTGGATGAATATCTGCCTCGGGAGGAAGCCACCAATGTCGCATTGCAAGTGTGGCAATAATTGAAATCGCGCCGGCTCCGACAGTGTGGGCGAGAATGGAAATTTTCCACTGGGAGAGCAATCCGCCCGTAAGACTTCCAACAAGAGCGCCGCTAGAAAAAGTTGCATGGAACGTGCTCATGATGCGTTTGTTCATTTTGTGCTCCACGACAACTGCATGAGCATTCATAGATACATCCTGAGCGCCGAGGAATAAACCAAAGAAAAAGAGTGAGGCGCTAAAGGAAAAAACATTATGAGAAAAACCAACAACCACCGTCGAAAGAGCGAGCGCAATCGAAGCTGGAATGACAACTCGAGAGCTGCCAACTTTTGCGCACAACCGTCCCACTGGCCCAAGCCCAACCAAGAGCCCGATAGATGAGAAGAGAATCGATCGGCCGATTCCGCCATCTGTAATACCCAAGATTTCTTTGAAATCTGGAAGGCGGGCAACAAAGGCTCCGACGACGAATCCGTTCACTACAAATGCAGCGGTGACGGCAACCCGCGCTCTATTCATCTTCCTATCTTACTGAGGGCCACCACCCACGTCATCGGTAGAAGGAGTAGCACTCGTTGAAAGCCTTTGTGGAGTACAAGTAAGTAGCTAACCTCGACGTGGAGGCAAAAATGAGCAAGAAAATATTTGTTGCACTATCGAAAGATCATGCACGTGTCTGGGCCAATGGATTGGAACCTGATTCAAGGCCTGTGGTGGTTCAAGAGGAATCAGTGAGTGCCGAATATCGGACAATCCTCAATAAATTTTTTAATGGTCGCGATCGAACAACTTTGACACCTGCTTTTAAGAGCAAACTCTATTCGCTGGTGAAGGATGCCGACGAGATTTACTTCGCGGGAGCAGGAAAAGGTAAAGCGAGCGCAGTGGGGAATTTTGTTACCCACCTCCGTAAATATCACCCAAAGGTTGCCGAAAGAGTTCGCCGAATAGAGAAATTGGATTTAGAGAATCTCACAGAGCCAGAAATTTTGGCTGCGGGCAGAAAGATGTTTTTGCGACCTTGATGATGTGAAAGTCGTTGAAGAAAACTGGTGGCTGGTGCGGCGACGATGTTGATTGTGCTCTTTATATTCCCAGTTTGGCTCAGCCAACGGATATCACAGGATGGATCTGCAGGCGGCCGTTTGTGAGTTAAAGATTAGATTTTGGACCGAATGTAAAGACAACAGCGACTTGATTTGACGCCAAATCTGTTGATGAATCAATGTGTGTCTGCATCGACGCGAACATGCCAGATGCGGCGGAACTTAGTTTTTGACTAAAAACGAGTGCTCGGAAATTTCCATCTGTGGTGGATTCGTTTCCACTTTGGTATCCACCAATGAGGTGGGCAAAAATCACAGGTGTTCCCTCCGGAAGTCCTTCGCTACGTTGAAAAGCATAGACATCATTTTCAACCTGAGTAAGTGAAAAGTTCGTATAAGTACGAGACATCGCTTTGAAATAATCTGCAGTCGTTGTCGATTTCTTAGACGAGGGTGCCGCTACAGAAACATGGCTAAGTGCGGGAACGAATGAAATGGTGGCCAAAAAAATAACCATCAGGGCTAAGAAAAGATCTGCATACATCCAACCGGCCAGACCTAGGACGTCATCATCGTGGGCAGCAGGTGCCTGTCTTCTCATAGCTGGATCTTCTTCTCTATCTTCTTCACAGTTTCATTTAATTTTGTGGTTGCGTTTTTGAGATTTTGCACGCTGCTATTTATGCCAGCATTTACAGTCACTGTCGTGACCTTCTGCTTATCGAAAAGATATTCAGAGACAAGAAGCGCCACCCGAAGTCGCTCCTCCTCGAGAGCCATCTCTTCATCCATGCGCTGGTTCTCACTTCTTGCCTGTAAAACAGAGGTGTAAAGCGTGAGCGCAATCACCACTGCAATGAGTAAGAAGTCGAGATTAGCGACAAAACCAATTTTCCACTCGGGCGCAAGAACGTCGTAACCGTTTTGCCAGAATTGGAGAAAGTTTGCAACGCTGTTGGGATTGGCAGATGTATAAATACCGAATGCGTTGGTCGCGTGGCTTACCGCGCTCCAGGTTAAAGCAACCGGAATAAATACCACCACGTTGCGAATGATGATTAAGTAAGCATTGATGCGCGCCATCCGCGTTTTTGAGGAACTCTTTGCGTGTGGCAAGAGATCGACCAACTCTTTTGATGCCCAGAAAGGAAGATTTGTTCGGGAAATAACTCCGTGAAGTAATCCCTTCACAAAGGGATCATCGAGCAATTGATGCTTTGTCGCCCAGCTTCTGAGAGATTCAATTGCAATCGACTCTTTTGTTGCCTTCTTAGGCTTGATTGTCATCGCGTTCCTAACTCGTTGATATGCAAACGAAGAGTTGTGCCTATTTCACTTTCATTATTTGTTATCGACCACGCAGATCCTCCGATGAGTCCAAAGTATTCTGAACCCAATCCATGTTCACGAGGGAAGTAGCCCGTACCGTTATCTTCGAAAGTGATATCTAATCCGTCATTTTCAACCAATAAAATATTTACTTCTGTGGCACTACCATGTCTGAAAGAGTTTGAGAGGGCTTCGGTAACAACTTGAGCGATATCTCTTAAGGTGTCCTGGCTGAGATTAGAGGTAATCGAAGTAGAGATCTTGATAGACATTAGTGATCCCCACTTTTCATGGATGTCACTTTCTAAAGCGCTCAAACTTTCAAGATGAAGATTTGAAATTTTGATTGAATCAAATTGCAAATGTTCATAGGCATAATCAATCTGGCGATTCAGCTCAACTATGTTTCCACTTCGCCCCGCATTTTCAATGGCCATAGCAGACCCCATAAGGCGCGATTGCACAGTTCCATGCAGATGCTTAGCTAGCGATTTCGCAATCTCATGATTACGCCGTTCCTCTTGTAGCTTTGTAAGCCGTCCTTTTTGTAAAGTTGTCTGAAGTTCGTAGGCTTCAATCTTCTTCTTATTCACAAATGCACCAAAATACCCAGAGATGAGAATTAAGAATGCAATCCAGATCCCTTCTAATACAATTTGGCCGTAAGTTAAATGCATTCCAAAGAATTTATTAATTTCACGCTCGACAGTGGAATAGATCATCAGGCCTATCCCTCCTGCTAAGGCAAATAGATATGGGTTGTAATTCTTGACTAAACCAAGGATTGCGTTAGCACCAGAGAAAATTACGGCGAGTAGGGCCACACGAGTAGCAAGCAAACCCACGGCGTTGCTCAACCCGACTATTAATATGGTGTTACGAATATTTGTCGCGAGATAAAGGAGAATGACCCAGAGGACTTCAAATCTGATATTTTGAAGGACATATTTAGCAATTTCTCGATTCGAATACTTGACTTCCAAATCTCGATTGAGATCGTGGCTAAGAGGGCGAATTGTTTGCAGCGCAGTATTGCGGAGGATTTTTGTTAACCGTTCCCATTGAATTTCCAGGGGTAAATGCTTGGCATGATCAAATTCTGAGCGTGCAGCTTTAAGCATCTCACTGATTCGAGTCTCCATGTCAGTAACACTGCCCTCGCGGAGAGCAAATTCCATAGATTTACTCACTTGTGTTTGCGCATCTACCCGAAGAATTTCATTGATGATTGCTGCTCGATTTAAAACGTAGTGCGTGCGGTAAGCCATAAATAGGGAAATCATTGGAAGTGCAACAGAGCCAATAAACGCCGAGTTAACCCCACGAAGAAAGATTTCAGAAAGACTTGTGTTTTGGACCGCTCCAAAGAGAGCTCCAAACCAACCAAGTAAAACCCCTTTTATAAATCCTGCAATCACGCCAAGGATTACTACAGATAAAAGTGGGCGAGGTGAGATTGCGCGATCTCTAAAGTAAGTTCGATGAGCTAACCACACAAACATGCCTGCAGGTATCAAGCTGAGGGTTGATGCAAGTAACCACCTAAAGAAGAGTTGCAGGTCGAATGGATGTGTTTCGATGAGTGGTGTTCCAAGAATAAAGATTGGTAGTGCCAACACTCCAGTGC
>CAINRG010000008.1 GCA_903852585.1 uncultured Actinomycetes bacterium | reverse complement strand
TTATTTTTGAATCGCTACGCAGAAAACTCTCTGGCTCTCTTGTATGGCGTGAGAGAAAGATCGGATAATGGCAAAAATTGTTGTGATTGGAGCGGGCATTGGTGGCCTTGCTTCTGCTGCGCGCCTCGCAAAATATGGACACAAAGTTTCTATCTATGAATCTTCAGATCGGGTGGGAGGCAAATGTCGCACCGAATGGATTGGCGATTATGCATTCGACACAGGACCGTCACTTCTAACGCTCCCAGCCGTATTTCGCGATCTTTTTATTCGGACCGGAAAACGTTTTGAAACAGAAGTTGGTCTAGAACCTGTCGATCCAGCGTTTAGCTACCACTTTGCAGATGGTGTGAGTTTTGAGTTCCCCAATCTTTCCCTTCCTGAAATTTGTAACTCCATTGAGGCCACTCTTGGCAAAGACGCTGCAGATGAATGGCATGTATTGATGCAGAAAGCAGAAAGGATGTGGGACGCATCGCGTGGGCCATTTATTGAATCAGAACTCCCATCGATTCCCTCTCTTCTGAAGCGAAAGGGATTTTTGAAGGATTTGATAACTATTGCGCCCTGGAAGTCATTGCGTGGCTACACCGAGCAAAACACATCAAATCCATATCTTCAAAAAATCATCGATAGATACGCCACATACTCGGGATCAGACCCTCGAAAAGCCCCTGCCGTTCTTCTCACCATTGCATTTGTTGAGTCAACATTTGGTGCATGGCACCTCAAAGGCGGACTTGGAACGCTTGCAACCTCACTAGAGAAGAGATGCCTTGAACTTGGGGTAGAGATTCACCTCAACTCCCCTGTCTCAAAGATTCTTATAGAAAACGGAGAAGCGAGCGGGATAGAGCTTGCATCGGGGATAAAGATTTCTGCTGAGAAAGTTGTTGCAAATGCCGATGCAGAAGTTGTCTATAACAAATTGCTTGATAAAGACGCTTCTCGCGTAAAAAGTGAGCGCAGGAAACTAAAACGCTCAGAGAAATCGCTTGCTGGCTTCTCTCTTCTTCTTGGCTTAGATAACTCAAAGCTTTCCGGAGCCGCACCGCAGATACAACATCATAACGTTTACTTTCCTGCTGACTATGATCAAGAATTTGAATCAATATTTGCAAAGAGTGAACCTGTTGAGGACCCAACTATTTATATCTGCGCTCCGCGTGATTCATCCATGGTGAAGGGTGAAAATAAGGAGGCATGGTTTGTGCTCGTAAATGCGCCGCGACATGATCCAGTAGGGGGCTACGACTGGAGAAAGAATCCCCAGATATATGCTGAAAAGATTCTCGCAAAACTTGATGCGCTTGGACTTAAAGTTTCAGAACGTTTGGATGTGATGGAATTTAGAACACCTGCAGATTTAGAAAAGAGCGTCAATGCTCCCGGCGGTTCTATCTACGGAACTTCAAGTAATGGCGCACGCGCCGCCTTTCTACGCGCATCCAATCGTTCACCACTGCCAAATCTTTATTGTGTGGGTGGATCTGCACACCCTGGTGGTGGTCTTCCACTTGTGGGTATGAGCGCTGAATTAGTTGCTGAAGCGATTGGTCGAGCCGATGGTGTTACTTCAAGCGGCCATAGCCATCATTGAGAACGAGAATAAAACTTATAAGCTGCATGATCATCCACATCCACGATGTGCGATTCACCATATCGAAATGAGTATGAATACTCACCATTGCAACAAAAAGTAAAGATGCTCTTACGGGGCGTTCTGCAATTGTTACTTGTGTAATTTCTTTAGCCCCAAGTCCACCCATCCGAGCGCGCACATACTCCTGGGTCCCCGCCCCCACCCACGCTATAGCTATGACAATGGTTGGGGCGCCCAAGGCGTGAAATGTCAGCGCCCAGAAGAATTCTGATACTCGATCAGCGAAAGAATCCGTAATGGCTCCCCATCGGCTATCCATATTGCGAATCATGGCCAGGGAACCATCAATGCCATCACAGAGAAGAGAGAAAACAAGAAGCGCAATCCCCAGATAGGAATGAGCAAATCTCCACGATCCAATTGCGGCAAAGACTCCTGCAGAAGTAACAAAGTGGGGAGATGTTTTCAATAAAGCAAGTGGCTTCACAAGAATATATGAAATAGAAAGCCAGCCCTTCACAGCGCCCTTAACCGGAGTATCTCCGTGAAGAGATGACCACTTGAGAAAGAACGTATTACGGCTCACGGGAAAGTCCCAAATTCTTCACGATCTGAAGCGTGGCTGTTGAAGTATTCATTGTGTAAAAGTGGAGGCCAGGAACTCTTGCAGAGATAAGCTTTTGTGAAAGTTCGGTTGCAAGGTCAATACCGATGTTGCGAACGGCATCTGGGTCATCTTCTTTACCTTCAAAGCGATTTATTACTGATGGCGGAATGGGTGTCCCGCCCAGTTCTGCCATTCTATTAAGCTGTTTGAGATTTGTAATTGGCAAAATTCCAGCAATAATGGGGAGAGATGATCCTCGTGCTTGAAGTCCTTCGACAAGAGCCTCATATTTTTCAAATTCAAAGAAAAATTGGGTTGTGGCGAATGTGGCACCAAGTTCTTCTTTGTGCATCAAAACATCAATATCTTGACGAAAATTTCCTTGTGAAGCCGGATGTCCATCAGGAAACGCGGCAACACCAATTTCAAATCCACCGCGACTATGTGCAAGTTCAACAAGTTGGTCAGCATGATCCAACCCATCCGGGTGGCTCACCCACGGCGCACGCGGACCGCCTTGTGGGTCTCCCCGAAGGGCAAGGATGCTGGTGATGCCCGCGCTCTGATAATGGTTAAGAATGGAAAGTAATTCATCTCGTGTGGAGCCAACGCATGTGAGATGGGCGACGGTGGAGATTCCAGTTCGCGCCGTAAATTCTTCGGCAATTCGAATTGTTCTATCGCGCGTGCTCCCACCTGCGCCGTAGGTCACAGACACAAAGTCTGGTTGTATCTGGCGAAGTCGGTCGATGGCAGCCCAGAGCCTCTCTTCACCATCGTGATCCTTGGGAGGAAAGAGCTCGATGGAGAGCGTTGGCTTTTGGCTCAAGTTCATAGGAGGTTCAGGGTACCTTTACCGCATGGATTACACGCTCGAATCTGGCGTTGACCCGCTCCGCGAGGCTATCAATTCTTCCTTGACACAGTTCGTCGACCGAGAAAATGAATACCTAAACTCGATTGGTAGCGAATTAGCGCCCGTTGCTACTGCACTGAAGAATTTTCTCATTGATTCAGGAAAGCGATTTCGCCCTCTCTTTGCAGCAGCCGGTTTTGTGGGAAGTGGTGGACTCCTTGATCAGGCATCGATAAATGCCGTGGCATCGATCGAGCTCGTTCATGTCTGCGCATTAATCCATGACGATGTTATGGATGGTTCAGCTACCCGACGAGGCGCACCAGCCATTCACAAACTCTTTGAAAAATTACATCAGGAGCAATCGCTATCGGGTTCCCGCACGCAATTTGGCGTTGCAACTGCAATTCTGCTTGGAGATTTGGCCCTCGTCTGGGCAAGCAAAGCTCTCCATGAATCTGGTGTCAATTCTCAATCTCTATTGCGTGCACTCCCTCTGTATGACGAAATGCGCGTTGAACTCATGGCAGGCCAGTATCTCGACGTATATGAGCAGGCGCTCGCCAGCGAAAGTATCGAACGTTCACTGAAAGTTGCACGATTCAAATCTGGAAAATACAGCATTGAGAGACCTTTGCATTTCGGAGCTGCACTTTCTTCAGGATCAAATCTTGCGGCCTACACCGGATATGGAATTCCGTTAGGAGAAGCATTTCAACTTCGCGATGATCTGCTCGGAGTTTTCGGTGACCCCGCACAAACTGGAAAACCAGCTGGCGATGATCTTCGTGAAGGAAAGAGAACGGTTCTCATCGCTGCGGCACTTGAACGTTGCAGTGCTGAAGAGAAGTTGCGGGTAAACACCCTTCTTGGAAAGCCAGACCTATCTTTTTCTGAGGTCGAAGAACTTCGATCTATTATCACCTCATCAGGAGCAGTCGATTTTGTTGAAGAGATGATTTCGACGATGACATCGAAATCACTTGCAGCTTTGGAAACAGGAACGATTACCTCGGATGCAAAAGCATTTCTGGTACATATGGCAGCTGTTGCCACAAAGAGAAGTTCTTGATGGCAAAACGCGTCACTGGCCCTACAAACCACGTCGTTATCGTTGGTGCCGGATTGGCAGGTCTGAGCGCGGCACTTCGACTAGCAGGTGCCGGACGTAAAGTTACGGTTGTAGAACGGGAAAGTGTTCCGGGTGGTCGAAATGGCCTATTGAAAAAAGATGGCTATGCATTTGATACAGGCCCAACAGTTCTAACGATGCCTGATCTCATCGCCGATGCGCTGGCTTGCGTAGGTGAAGATCTCAAGGATTGGCTGGACTTAGTGCCAGTCTCACCTCTCTATCGCGGTTTCTTCGATGATGGATCGCAGATGGATGTACATGCTGATACTGCACGCATGCAAGAAGAAATTAGAAACGTCATCGGAGCTGAAGAAGCAGCTGGATATGCAAAGTACGTTGATTTTGTAACAAAATTATATAAATATGAGATGAAGGACTTTATCGATCGAAATATCGATTCGCCCTTGAATCTACTCACACCAAACCTTGCAAAACTCGTTGCAATCGGCGGATTTAGAAAGCTTGCTCCAAAGGTAAATCAATACATGAAAGATCCCCGAACTCAGAAAATTTATTCATTTCAGGCCATGTATGCCGGGGTAAGTCCACAGCAAGCGCTGGCTATTTATGCCGTTATTGCATATATGGATTCGGTGAATGGCGTCTTTTTCCCTAAGGGTGGCATGCATGCAGTTCCTCGGGCTATGGCTGCTGCTGCTGAAAAACATGGTGTCGAATTTAAATATAACTCAACTGTCACAAGCGTTGAGCATTCCGGTGGGCGAGCTCGCGCAGTAATCACCTCAACCGGGGAGCGCATCACCTGTGATGCCCTTATTCTCAATCCTGACCTTCCAGTGGCTTGGAAGGAACTTTTAGGAACGGTGCCTCGCAAGGTAAAGAAACTGAACTACTCTCCTTCCTGCGTAATAATGTTGATTGGCTCAAACAAGAGCTACGACCATATCGCTCATCACAATATTCACTTTGGAAAGTCATGGGATGGCGTCTTTGACGAACTTATCAATAAGAAAGTTTTAATGAGCGATCCCAGCGTTTTAGTTACCGTTCCAACACATGATGATCCATCTCTCGCCCCTGCAGGAAAGAGTTCGTATTACGTACTATTTCCAACCCCAAATTTGACGGCAGATATCGACTGGAAGAAAGAAAAGTCACGATACAGAGATGAGATGATTCGTACTCTTGAGCAACGTGGATACACAGATTTTGGTAATGGAATTGAAGTTGAGCACATCACCACTCCATTAGAGTGGAAAGAGATGGGACTTGAAGCAGGAGCGCCATTTGCAAGTGCTCACACATTCTTTCAAACAGGTCCATTCCGCCCAGCAAATATGGCTGCTGGTTTTGAAAATGTTGTCTTTGCTGGTTCTGGAACACAACCTGGCGTAGGTGTTCCGATGGTCCTAATTTCTGGACGCCTAGCTGCCGAAAGAATCGTTGGACCTGTTAAATAAAATAAGAGAATATTCTGGAAATAAAAAAGGCGCCGATCTCTCGGCGCCTTTTTTTTGAGCTACTTAATTAGTGAACCCAGGTATTGATTGGGGACTGTAGGAAGTAGACCACAAATAGACCAGCAACCAACAAGAGAAGTGGGTGTACTTCCTTGCGGCGGCCTTGTACGAAGCGAATGATTACGTGGGAAACGAAACCAGCTCCGATACCTACGGAGATGCTGTATGTGAAAGGCATCAAGATAATGGTCAAGAAAGCAGGAATTGCAATTCCCAAATCCGCCCAATCGATGTCTTTTACCTGTGTCATCATCAAGAATCCGACGATAACCAGAGCAGGCGTAGCAGCCTCGTAAGGAATCACTGCAACAAGTGGAGCCAAGAATGTGGTGAGAAGGAAGCAGATACCGGTAACGACCGAAGCCAAACCTGTACGAGCACCTTCGCCCACTCCTGAGGCAGATTCGATGTAAGAGGTATTTGAAGAAATACCAGCAGCACCACCAGCAGCGGCAGCGATTGAGTCAACAAGAAGAACACGATCGTTATTTGGAACGGTTCCGTCTGCACCAATCAAGCCAGCTTCGTGTCCAATTGCTGTGACGGTTCCGACGGTGTCGAAGAAGTCAGAAAGCAAGAGAGTGAAGACAAGCAAGATTCCTGAAATCACTGAGATGTGCTTGAAAGAACCGAGCAGGCTGAAGTGACCAAGGAGATCGAAATGAGGTGTTGCAGAAATGTTGTGTGGAAGTGATGGAACATTGAGTCCCCATCCCTTTGGATTGCTCTTTGTTGGAGAAATAAAACTTGGGCCAATTTTGAAGGCCTTTTCAAGAACAACAGCAAGCACTGTGGCTGATGCGATACCAATAAGGATCGCTCCCTTTGTCTTACGAACCATCAGCGTGATGATGATGACCAAGCCAATGAGGAATACGATAATTGGCCACCCAACGAGATTGCCATTGTCACCAAGCTGAACTGGAACTGGGCCAGTGCCTGTGCGACGAACGAATCCTGAATCAACAAGGCCGATCAAAGCAATAAAGAGACCGATACCGACTGAAATTGCGTACTTGAGCTGTTGTGGAACAGCCTTGAATACTGCAGTACGGAAACCAGTAAGAACAAGAACGGTGATGATCAAACCTTCAAGGACAACAAGGCCCATTGCATCTGCCCATGTCATGCGTGAGGCAATGCCGTATGCAACGAATGTATTGAGACCAAGACCGGTTGCAAGTGCGAGTGGGAAATTACCAACAACGCCCATCAAGATGGTCAAAACGCCCGCAACAAGTGCTGTTGCTGCAGCGATAAGTGGCAAGTTAGCGCCGAAGGATGAGAAGCCACCAAGGAATTTGTGGTTTGCATCGACTGCGCCGCCAAGAATGAGCGGATTGAGGGCAACGATGTATGCCATGGTGAAGAAGGTGACCAAGCCACCTCGAACTTCACGGCTTACAGTTGAACCACGCTCGCTGATTTTAAAGAAACTATCCAGCATGTAGTACCTCTCTGATTTTGGTATCGGGGGTGTTTGCGACCCCGTGCAGTTTCAAACTGGATGCAAGCCAGGAGGGAATAGTGAAAACCTAATGGTTACTCGCGAGAAAGATCGGCAAATATGTGCGAGCGAGAAGGGGATTTTTTACAAAACCCTCGAGTTCAGATTGAGGATTGAGCGCGCAGATATGCGTAGACTCCCCCGCGTGAGCGAATTGAGAGCGGCAGGAATTCTCGAACCTGTTCTGGCTGCTTCATACGCCGAATGCAAGCGGCTCAACTCTCAACATGGAAAAACTTACTATCTTGCAACTCTTTTATTACCGGCCGCCAAGCGGCCTTATGTACATGCTCTCTATGGATTTGCTCGATACGCCGATGAAATTGTCGACGATCTTTCTTCAACTCTCACGGAGGAAGAGAAGGCGGCAGCTCTCAAAGGGTGGGGAGCCCAGGCAATCTCCGATATTCGTGGAGGCACCAGTATCGACCCAATTGGTCGAGCACTCGTCGACACAGTAAAAAAGTATTCCATTCCTATCGAATACTTCGAAGCATTTCTTCATTCCATGGAGATGGATTTAACTGTCAACGAATACCGGACATACGAAGACCTCATGGAATATGTCTACGGAAGCGCCGCCGTTATCGGATTGCAGATGGTTCCAATTCTGGGAGCCCTTTCACCGGAAGCGTTTGAGGCTGCAAAGAAACTCGGTATTGCATTCCAACTGGCAAACTTTATTCGAGACATAGGCGAGGATTTGGAACGAGGTCGAATCTATATTCCTATAGATGATTTAGCGCGCTTTGGCGTCACGCGTGAAGATCTCTTTGCGCGCCAACTCACTCCCCCTATTGTCGAAGCAATCAAATTTCAGATCGAGCGAGTTCGAAACCTCCAAAGAGAGGCGTCTGTCGGAATCGCGATGCTCGAACCTGCGAGTCGTCCATGCATTGAAGCAGCGAGTGAGTTGTACTGCGGAATCGTCGATGAAGTTGAAGATATTGGCTACGACATCTTCAACTTTCGAGCAAAGACTTCTACATGGCGCCGCATCAAAGTGGCACTTCCTGCATATCTTCGTGCGATACGAGCACGCTAAAGGCGTTTTCCCCAATAGCTCCACAACTGAAGAATTCCGAGGACAAGGGCGAAGCCGAAGAGAAGATCCTCTACTGGAGCACTTGCAATTCGAAAACCAATAATGACATCAGGGTTGTACATCACGATATTTCGAGAAGTGAGCCACCAATTTGTGAGTAATTGAAATGGAAGAATAATTGCATAAGCAGTCCAAAAACTACGCCGCATAACCATCCTGCTTCGAGTCAAAAATCCATCGCAAAGAATCGAAAGTGCAACAGCCATCAATGCGATTTGTGTGTATGTCATCGCTCATCTCCAACGAGCCAATTCTTCTTAACGCTTCTCACCGCTTCAATTGTCATGATGGCAGCAAGGGGAACAATGACAAAGAAGAGGACCTCTTCCAGTGGGATTCTGCCCGGGATGAAAATCCCAAGTATTTGCTTGGAATCAAAAAACCAATGACCGGCATGGATCGCATAAAGATCCCACAAAAGAAAAATGATCGCCATGGGAGCAATTGTGAAAATGGTTCGCTTTACCCTTCGCAGAACTCCAACTTTTAAAATAATCTCAAGCCAAAAGGAGCCTGCCACCGTAAATAGCAGCATCGCCATATATCCAAACTTAAGCACGCCCTATTCTCTCATTTCTGCAATCAAATTCATTCAATCAAATGGTGCTAATGTTCGTAGCGACGGGAGCCGAATTATTGGCTGAGAGGACCTGATATCCAGGTCGACCGTGAGACCAGTTCGGTAATGCGAATTGGAAAGGGGTACCGCATGCATTCACTCAACACATTCCTCATGACTACACTTTTTACCGCCTGGGGATATCACTTATCGTTCTTAGAATTTCTTGCCTTCATTACTTCAGTTGTCGGTGTGGCCTTAGGGATATTCGGGCCACGTTCAACCTGGCCTTGGTGGAATATTTCAAGCTTCTTATATGCGATTCTCTTTTTTGAGCAGAAGTACTACGCAAGCGGCGTTCTGCAATTTGTATTTATCGCAGGAGGCCTATGGGGTTGGTTTGGTTGGGGCAAAGAGGGAGCAAAACCTGCACGCCTCACGAAAAAACTCAAAGCAAATTGGGGAATTGGTTTTCTTATTACCTGGTTTGCCCTGTATCCGCTTCTTACCCATATTGGTGCTGCGGCAAGCCTGACTGATGCCTTCGGATTTGCTGGAAGCTGTATCGCTCAAGTTCTTATGGTGAAAGAAAAGTATGAGGCATGGCCGTTGTGGTTTGTTGTTGATGGCGTTTATACATATCAATTTTTCCACGGAAAGCTCTATCTCACCGCTATTTTGTATCTGATATTTGTGGGACTTGCAGTTGGAGGATGGGCTCGATGGCTGAAGAAATCCAAAATCTCGTAGAAAGAATTCGCCAGTCCCCTGCCACTATCGGAGAGACAAGGATCATTACGATTGATGGTCCTGCGGGCTCTGGCAAAACAACTCTTTCTCATGCACTTTCGGGCTTTCTTCCTGAATGCGAAATCATTCACATGGATGACCTCTACGAAGGATGGGAAAGCACATTAACTCCCTCTCTTTCGGAGAAACTTCTCAACCTTTTCACTTGCGCCGCAGATTCGGGTCGAATTTCCTATCGTCCATACGATTGGCATAAAGGATCACTTCGAGAAGAAGTTGAATTTCCTCTTCCCTCTTTTCTCATACTGGAAGGTGTCGGCAGCGGGCAGAGGGCAATTCGAGATTTTGCCTCATTTTCAATTTGGATTTGGGCGCCGAAAGAATTGCGATTAGCCCGAGGCCTTGAGCGAGATGGCGTCGAATTGAAGGAAGAATGGTTGAAATTTCAGATTTTAGAAGAGAAGCATTTTATGAACGAAGAGACTGAGCGTGCTGCGGATTACGCAATGAGTGGCGCGCCTTCAGGGGCAGATCGGCCGTAGTTCTCTAAAATCCAAGTGTGTCAGATCTAACCGGCGAGCTCATCGACGGCCGTTACCAGCTACAGAAGATTATTGCCGCTGGTGGCATGGCCTCGATTTATCTTGCGATGGATCAGCGGTTGGATCGACTCGTCGCAGTAAAGATTATGCACCCTCATCTTGCAAACGATGAAGAATTTGTTGACCGTTTTATTAAAGAGGCGAAAGCTACTGCCTCTCTCAATCACCCAAATGTTGTCTCCATCCAAGATCAAGGTTGGAATGAAGGTGGTTCACCTGCAGTCTTTATTGTGATGGAATACATTGAAGGAAGCACCTTACGTGATTACCTTTTTGAGCGTGGCTCACTCTCCATAGAAGAGGTTCTTCGGTACATCATTCCCGTAGTGAGTGCGCTAGCAGAGGCGCACTCAATTGGAATTATCCATCGAGATATAAAGCCTGAAAATATCTTGATCTCTAAAGATGGACGCGTAAAAATTGCTGATTTTGGATTGGCTCGTGGCGATCAGCTCGGATCCACCCAAACTGCCGAGTCCAGCGTTGTTTTAGGAAGTGTCTCCTACCTTTCTCCCGAGCAAGTCCAACGTGGCATTTCAGATGCGCGAAGCGATATTTACTCCCTGGGAATTGTTCTTTTTGAACTTCTTTGCGGAAGAAAACCATTTGATGGTGAGACACCTATTCAAATTGCTTACAAACACGTCAACGAACGCGTTCCAGCGGTTCGAACAATCAAGCCAGAACTTTCAGAAGAGATCGAAATTTTGATTTCGAGAGCGACCGATCCAGATCCTGATAAGAGATTTAGAGATGCTCGCGAGCTCCTCAATTCACTTCGAACAATTCAAGAAAATATTGATCCGCGCAAGCGTCAGCTCAGCCTTGAATTAGATCTCCCTTTGCCGACCGAGCGACCCATCAAGAGGAGTAAGGCGCCGAAGGGTGAAATACGAATTGGGGCTCATGTCATTGAACGAGTGAAGAGTTTGACTCAACCCATTAAAACTGCCGAAGTGAGCCCCACCTCGGAAATTAGAAGGCGAGCATCAAAGCGAGTGAAGAGAAATCGAGTTATTGCAGCGTCCTTGGTAATTGTCGTGGGTGCAGGATCTTGGTACCAATTCCTAGGTCCAGGATCTCAAATCTCCATTCCTTCCGTGGTGGGCCTGAGTATTGACGATGCAAAATCTGAAATTTCACACCTTGGGCTTCAGAGCGATGTCACGGCGCAAGATTTCAGCGAGGAAGTGGATAAAGGGCTCGTACTGACATCAATCCCGGGTGGTGGTGGTCATCTTCCAAAGAATGGAACAGTTCATTTAGTTCTTTCAAAGGGAAAGGAGAGAATTCTCGTTCCATCTCTTTCCGGTCTCACTCAAGATGCAGCTACTGCAGCACTCATTAACGCCGGGCTCAAAGTTGGTAATACTTCTCAAGCATTCGACATGAAAGTTGCAGCAAATCTTATTGTCGACGGTAATCCTTCAGCCGGTACTCCTGTTCGCCGCAATTCAATTGTTGATCTTCTGCTCAGCAAGGGAATTGAACAAATTGCACTCACCTCCTATGTTGGAAAAACTTCAGATCAAGCCACAAATGAACTAACCGATGCCGGCTTTGTTGTGAAGAGTGCATTTGCCTACAGTGAATCGGTTCCAGCAGGTGGAGTTATTCGTCAAGATCCCGATACGGGGTCGACCGCTCCTAAAGGTTCAAAAATCACTCTCGTTATTTCACGAGGCACCGAATTTATCTTTATTCCAAACCTCTACTCACTCACCGAATCGGCAGCTCGGACATCTCTGGAAAGCCTCCAGTTGAAGGTCAGTGTTAAGAAAATCGGGAGTAAGAAGATCAAAAAAGTTACGGGTATTTCACCAAAGGTTGGCACAAAGGTGAAGCGCGGAACGGTTGTCGTCATCACTCTGAGTTAGGGCTTGATAGGCTGACGGAATGGCAGCTAAGAAAGCATTCTCAGGTCCGCGAATAGGGGCTCATACTCCAACTTCAGGAGGCATGGCAAAGCGCTCAATCGAGTATGCACTTGCCACCGAATCTGAGGCAATTCAAGTATTTGCAAGCAATCCTCGTGGATGGGCGATGCCTGAATCCAATCCAGAAGCAGATGCAGCATTTAGGGCAAAGACTGAAGAACACGATATTGAAGCCTATGTGCACGCACCGTTCCTTATTAATCTTGGTTCGCCGACTCCATCTACATATGAGAATTCACTTGCTTCAACGGCATATTCATTAAAACGTGGCCGAGAAATTGGCGCTCACGGCGTAGTCATCCATACCGGATCTGCAGTAGATGAAGGCCACGTCTCCAAGGCCTGGAAGCAGATTAATAAAGGCATGATGCCGGTTTTAAAAAAACTCACCGACGAAGACCCTTGGTTGCTCCTTGAGCCAACGGCCGGGCAAGGTCAATCCCTCGTAAAAAAACTTGATGATCTAACAAAGTATTTCGATGCTCTCGAATGGCATCCCAAGGTTGGAGTCTGCCTGGATACATGTCATGTATTTGCCGCAGGACATGACATCAAGAAAAAGGGTGGCATGACTGAAACACTCGACCTCTTGGTCTCCATTGTTGGCATCGAGCGGATTCAACTCATCCACGCAAATGACTCGATGGATGTATGCGGAGCCCTTAAAGATCGTCACCAAAATATTGGACAAGGGGAAATCGGCTCAAAGCCGTTTGAAGAACTCCTTGCTCACCCCGCCGTACAAAACGCACCTCTCATTCTTGAAACCCCTGGAATGGAAGCTGAACATGGCCCCGAGGTCGCAATGTTGAAGAAGATGCGCGCGAATGTAAAAGTAAAAAAGGTAAATAAGTAATTGCGAAATAAATACGCCTTAACCGGAATTCTGCTTTCAGTTGCAGTTATCTGGGGAAGCGCTTTTGTGGTCATGAAGGACACTCTTGCGCGGCAAGATGTAAATTCTTTTCTTGCTTGCAGATTTATTCTCGCAGCGCTCATCATGGCTGCTCTCCGGCCAAAAGCATTTGCCCATTTTGATAAGAAATTCGTTGTGCGAGGAGTTATTCTCGGAACGCTTCTTGGGTGTGGCTATATTTTTCAAACTTTTGGACTCACACTGACAACCGTTGCAAAGACTGGTTTCATAACGGGGCTCTACGCTGTATTCACTCCCCTGATTGCTGCAGGCTTATTGAAAAAACATATTTCTAAGATCCAATGGATCTCAGTTTTAATAGCAGCCGTTGGACTTGGCTTTCTTTCGATGAATGGCCTCTCGATGGGGCTGGGAGAATTTCTCGTTGTGATTAGCGCTGCTTTTTACGCTGGACATATCGTCGGGTTAAGCGAATGGAGCGCTGGAGCAAACACATACGCTCTCACCGTTCTTCAACTTGGCACTGTTGGGGCTATCTGTTTTATCGCATCTTTGAAGAGCGGCTTTCATATGCCTCCAGACTCGGGGGTATGGGCAGCAATCATTTACACCGCAATATTTGCGAGTGCTTTTGCATTCATTGTTCAAACCTGGGTTCAATCATTTATGTCGGCCACAAGCACTGGAATTATCCTGACAATGGAATATATATTTGCAGCACTTTTTGGTGTCTGGTTTGGCCACGAATCTTTGACGCTGCGCGTCATTATCGGCGGATCCCTCGTAATTTCAGCCATGTACATCATCATTACTGACGAAGGACGTGAGAGGATTTCGACATGATTGATCTGCGCTCTGACACAGTTACTCGTCCCAGTGATGAAATGCGAGCGGCAATGGCGGCTGCCCCAGTTGGTGATGATGTCTACGCTGATGACCCAACGGTGAATGCCCTTGAATCTCGGGTCGCAGCAATGTTTGGCAAAGAGGCAGGAGTATTTACTCCCACGGGATCTCTCTCCAATCAGCTTGGTATCCGAACCCTCGTAAAACCTGGTGAAGAACTTCTCACAGAAACATTTGCACATATCGTTCGAGCAGAACTTGGTGCTGGTGCTGCTTTTAGTGGAATCACCACGCGTACATGGGAGGGAGACCATGGCCTGCTAGTTGCAGAAAATGCAATGGCGATTGCTCGTCCTGACTCTGGCCCATATCTTGTTTCCACAACTGCAATTGCAGTTGAAAATACGCACAATTTTGGCGGCGGCACTGTGCAATCTCTTGAGGAAATTCGTAAACTTCGTGCGATGACTTCCAAGGTTGGAATTACAACGCACCTTGATGGTGCTCGAATTTGGAATGCTCATGTCGCATCAGGAATTTCCTTTACCGACTATGCGGAAAATTTCGATACGGTGAGCGTTTGCTTCTCGAAAGGACTCGGCGCCCCAATCGGTTCTATGCTGCTATCCACAAAGGAGCGCGTGGCAGAAGCCCGTATCTGGCGAAAGCGCTACGGTGCGGGTATGCGACAAGTAGGGCTTCTCGCTGCTGCAATCGACTTTGCATTGGATCACAACATTCCTTCCCTTGCCGATGATCATCGTCGTGCTCGGGAGATTGCTCAGGCCTGTTTTTCCGTTGCTCCGAAATCTGTAGCACTTAAATATGTTCACACAAATATTGTTGTTCTCGACCTCACCGACGCTTCTGTTACAGCACCAACGCTTAACGCTTCACTGAAGGAAGCCGGGATTCTCGCCAGCGCTCTTGGGCCAACAACTCTGCGCCTTGTGACGCATCGAGATCTCTCAGATGCTGATATTTCTAAGACAAACTCAGTTCTACCAGGATTACTTGAGAGCGCCTTCAAAGCGTAAGAGCCACTCTTTCGATTCAAGTCCAAAGCCGTAATTTCCAAGAGCACCGCCACTTTTGACGATTCTGTGGCAAGGAATTATTGGCGCAATCAAATTACGGGCACAAGCGCTTCCGGCCGCCCGGACCGCGCTTTCAGATCCTGCACGCTTAGCTAATTCTGCATATGACATCGTCTTGCCTGCAGGAATTTTGCGCATAACTTTCCAGACAGATTGAAAAAACTCTCCCCCAGGTTGGCGGGTCTGTATTCCATTAAATGCAGTGAGATCGCCATCAAAGTAATCTTTCACTAGCTCACTTATAACAGGGATATTTCGAACGCTCTTAATTTCGCGAAGAGAATCTTGCGCATCCATACGATCGATGAGGTCTTCAAAACTTCGGAATCCAGCTGCAAGAAGGATGTGCTCATCACTGATGAGAAAGAGAGTGCCTATCGGAGTCTTGTGAAACGTCTGAGACAACATCTGAGAAACTTAAACCTGATTTAACGGTCGCGCAACATCTCCGCTACAAGAAATGCCAATTCGAGGGATTGGGTGTGATTGAGGCGAGGATCGCAGGCGCTCTCGTAACGGCCAGCAAGATCGGCCTCTGAGATTTGCTCTCCTCCGCCGACACACTCAGTTACATCATCACCTGTGAGCTCGATATGGACTCCACCTGGATGAGTTCCAAGCTTTTTGTGAACTTCAAAGAAACCGCGAACTTCGTCCATGACGTCATCAAATTTACGAGTTTTGTACCCAGTAGAAGTTTCATAGGTATTTCCGTGCATCGGATCGCAGACCCACAAAACTTTTGCCCCCGACTTTGTCACCGCGTCGACAAGCGGAGGTAACTTGTCGCGAATCTGACCAGAGCCCATTCGCGTAATAAAGGTGAGTCGGCCAGGTTCATTCTTTGGATTGAGTTTTGCAATCATTGCAAGCGCATCTTCAGGAGTTGTCTTTGGTCCAAGTTTGATGCCGATTGGATTTTGAATCTTGGAAGCAAAATCCATGTGTGCTCCGTCGAGTTGACGAGTGCGTTCTCCAACCCAGACAAAATGCCCTGATACATCGTACGGAAGTCCGGTGCGTGAATCGATGCGGGTTAAAGCCTTTTCGTACTCAAGAATCAACGCCTCGTGGCTTGAATAAAAATCAACTGTCTTAAATGCTTCTGGGTCGACACCGGCAGAAACCATGAACTCAAGAGCTCGACCAATTTCATTTGCAAGTTGCTCGTAACGAGCGCCGAAGCGGGGATCGCTTGCAAAGCCCTTGTTCCATTCGTGGACCTGACGAAGGTCTGCGAATCCACCTGTCGTGAATGCGCGCACAAGATTGAGCGTTGCAGCAGAAGTGTTATAGACCTGGACAAGACGCTGTGGGTCTGGCGTGCGCGCCTCAAGGGTAAAAGCTAAATCATTGACGGCATCTCCACGATAAGCCGGCAGGGTTACTCCATCTCGAGTTTCATCGTTATTGCTTCGTGGTTTTGCAAATTGGCCAGCCATTCGGCCGACTTTAATAACAGGCATGCTTGCAAAATATTGGAGTACTGCAGCCATCTGCAGAATAGTTTTAATGCGATTTCGAATCGAGTCAGCTGTTGCTGCTACAAAGGTTTCAGCGCAATCTCCGCCTTGAAGCCAAAATGCTCTTCCTTCAGCAGCTTCAGCAATACGTGCTTTGAGGTTGTCACACTCACCAGCGAAGACAAGTGGTGGAAGTTTTTGAAGTTGTGCGACTGCGCGCTGAACTGGCTCTCCATCTGGACCCCCTGGCCATTGTGGCTGTTGGGCAGCCACAAGACCGGGAGTGAAGATTGAGTCGATTTTTGATTGCATCGAGGAAGTCATCGGAGAATTCTAGGGTTTAAAAAGATCGCGCGGCGACCAATTTATCCGAAGAAGACCTCAGCTTCAGCGTAGAGATCAGGGGTAACAAGCTTGAGTGCAGTTGTCGCAGATGCAAGTGGAACGCGCTCAATCTTTGTTCCGTGAAGAGCAACCATCTTTCCGAAGTCGCCATCGTGAATCGCAGTGATTGCGTGAAGTCCAAAGCGAGTAGCAAGAACACGGTCAAAAGCGGTAGGTGAACCACCACGTTGGATATGTCCGAGAACTGAGGTTCGAGCTTCTTTTCCTGTGCGCTTTTCAATTTCTCCAGCAAGCCACTCGCCAATGCCTGAGAGCTTGACGTGACCAAAGGCATCCAGTGTTTGATCTTTAACCATCATGTCGCCATCCTGAGGAATTGCACCTTCTGCGATCACAATAATTGGTGCGTAAGAGGATTCAAATCGAGAGTTCACCCAGTCGCAAACCTTATCGACAGAGAACTTCACTTCTGGGATCAAAATACATGCTGCTCCACCTGCGATACCCGCATGAAGGGCAATCCAGCCTGCGTGACGACCCATGACCTCCACGATTAACGCGCGGTGATGGGATTCTGCAGTGGTGTGAAGGCGGTCAATTGCATCAACTGCAATATTGACTGATGTATCAAAACCAAATGTGTAGTCAGTGTTGTTGAGATCATTGTCGATTGTCTTTGGAACGCCAACAACTTTGACGCCCAATGAATCAAGCTTTGTGGCAACGCCCAACGTATCTTCCCCGCCAATTGCAACGAGCGCGTCAACGCCCATCGCCGCCAAATTCTCTTTAATCTTTTCTACTCCACCCTCGATCTTGAAAGGGTTTGTGCGAGATGATCCAAGGATTGTTCCGCCGCGTGGAAGAATTCCACGAGTAGTAGTGAGGTCCAAGGGCATGGTGAGTCCTTCGAGAGGGCCCTTCCATCCATCGCGGAATCCTACAAATTCATAACCGTATTCTTTGATTCCCTTACGGACTACTGCACGAATAACAGCATTAAGGCCGGGGCAGTCTCCGCCGCCTGTGAGTACACCAATACGCATTTAAAAGTCTCCAAGATCAATTTTCTTCAGATGAGTTCAATGAAGTGGCTAGTCAACGATGACTATGGAAGTCTACCCTTTTAGCAGGGTCAGAATAAAGGAGCGCCATGACGCTAGTTGCCGGGGTCGATTCGTCCACCCAATCAGTGAAAATCGTCATTCGTGACGCCCACACCGGAGCACTTATTCGCGAAGGGCGGGCGCCCCATCCAGATGGAACAGAAGTGGATCCTGCTCATTGGTGGAGCGCTCTCCAAGAAGCAATTGCCGCTGCCGGTGGGCTCCAAGACGTTGAAGCCATTTCTATTGGTGGACAGCAGCACGGAATGGTTCTTCTTGATTTGCAAGGCCGCGTTATTCGACCAGCTCTCTTGTGGAATGACACGCGCTCTGCAAAAGAAGCGAGCGATATCAATGCTGAATTTCCTGAGATAGCAGCTATGACAGGTTCATCACTTGTCGCATCCTTTACAGCAAGCAAAGTTCGCTGGGTTGCAGATCATGAAAAAGAAAACGCTTCGCGCATTGCCGCGGTCTGCCTTCCACATGACTGGCTCTCGTGGAAACTCTCAGGAAGTGCGGATATCAACGAGATCTTCACAGATAGATCGGATGCATCTGGAACGGGATATTTCAGCGCAAAGAAAAATGAATATCTACCGGAGCTTTTTGCAAAAGTAATTCGCAGCGATCAAAAAGTGATTTTTCCGCGAATCGTCGGAAGCAAAGAATTTGGAGCAACCTCTCCCTCTGGCCTCAAAATTGGCGCTGGTGCTGGTGATAATGCCGGGGCCGGTTTTGGCATCCAAGCTCAGGAAGGCGATGTGATCGTCTCTCTCGGTACAAGTGGAACGGCATTTGCAATCTCCCAAACATCGACACATGATGCATCCGGAACAATCGCTGGCTTTGCATCTGTGACAGGTGATTTTCTTCCATTGGTCTGCACATTAAATGCCGCTCGCATTCTTGATGCAGCTACAGCAATTCTCGGTGTCACTTATGAAGAACTCGGAGAGCTTGCGCTCAAAGCTCCTGCCGGGGCTCATGGGCTCTCACTCCTGCCCTACTTCGAAGGTGAACGCACTCCGAATCGTCCAGAAGCTACCGGCGTTCTCTCTGGAATCACGCTACAGAATTCCAATCCGCAAGATATCGCACGCGCCTATATAGAAGGAATGTTGTGTGGTCTTGCCGATGCAGTCGATGCACTTGAAAAAGCTGGCGTAGAAATTCGACGAGTATTTCTTGTCGGCGGCGCTGCCAAGAATCCTGCCGTCTCTCATATTGCTTCGGCACTTTTTGGTCGAGAAGTTTTAGTTCCGCCTGCTGGTGAATATGTTGCAAATGGAGCTGCGCGTCAGGCTGCATGGGCTCTTCTTGGCACAGAAAATCCACCGCAATGGGATTTGGGAGATGTTGCGAGTGTAAAGGCCGTAGCTACGCCAGAAGTTCTTCTTTCTTATCGAAAATTGAGAGATTTAACGGCGTAATTAATGTGATGTAACGATGGTGCTCTTGCCTACGACAACAATCCCACCATCGCTGACAGTAAATCGCTGACGATCTCGTTCTAGATCTACACCGATTTGAGCTCCCGGCTCAACAATTACTCCCTTATCCAAAATTGCATTTCGAATAATTGAGTTTGCGCCAATTCGAACGCCCGGCATAATGACAGAACCTTGCACAATCGCATTTGTTGCACCCTGCACATCAAAAGAAACGACAGATCGCTCCACACGTGCACCGGCAATGATGGATCCCGCTCCTACAATCGAATCAACCGCACTTCCATTTTCAGAGAATTTTGCAGGCGGAAGCGAAGGCGGATTTGTGAGAAGTGGCCATTCGCGGTTGTAGAGGTTGAAGATTGGATGCACAGAAACAAGATCCATATGCGCGTCATAGTAAGCGTCGATACTTCCAACATCGCGCCAATAGCCCTTATCGCGATCTGTCTCTCCTGGAACGTGGTTATTCGCAAAATCATAGGCGAAAGCTCGACCCATGGCAGTAAGCATTGGAATGATGTTTGTTCCCAAATCATGTTTGCTCTCGATATTTTCAGAGTCCAAAATTAAGGCATCTTCCATCTCGTCCCGCTTAAAGATGTAATTGCCCATCGAGACTAAGCAATAATCTGGATTTCCTGGCATGGTTGGAGGATTTGCAGGTTTTTCATGAAATGCCTTTATGGTTATTCCATCATCTGCAAGTTCAATAACTCCAAATTCTGAGGCTTCACTTTTTTTCACTCGGATAGCTGCGACTGTAACACCCGCTCCAGTTTCAAGATGAAAATTAAACATCTGTTCTGGATCCATGCGATAAACGTGATCTGCACCAAAAACAAGAACATTCTTTGGGTTTTCATCGTGAATAAGATTAAAGTTTTGCAAAATCGCATCTGCGCTACCGGTGTACCAACGAGGTCCGAGGCGTTGTTGAGCAGGGACTGGAGTAATGTAATTACCAAGAAGAGTCGACATGCGCCATGTTGTGGTGATGTGTCGGTCAAGAGAATGGGATTTATATTGAGTAAGTACTGCGATTTTTCGCATATCTGCATTTACAAGATTTGAGAGAACAAAATCAACGAGTCGGTAGGCCCCACCAAAAGGAACGGCCGGCTTAGCCCTATCGGCCGTTAGCGGCATTAAACGCTTGCCTTCACCGCCGGCGAGGACTATTCCGAGGGGTTGTTCGCGCCGAATCATGCTTCAACGATACTCTTGCCTTCGCATCAGCGGAAGTGATGTATTGGTCAAGCATGTAACGGAGCGATAACAAATGTCTCAAGATTTGCGGATTGGTCTCGTTACCAAAGAGTGGCCTCCTCATATCTATGGTGGTGCGGGAGTTCATGCACTGCAGTTAACTCAAGCACTTCGCGAAAAAATCACTGTTGATGTTCATTGTTTTGGAGAAGATCGGCAGGATGCCACGGGATATTCCCTTCCCAGCTCACTTGCCTCCCTCAATCCCGCGCTTCAAGCGCTGACAACTGATATTGAAATCGCACAAGCACTCGATACCGTGGACCTTGTTCATTCTCACACCTGGTATGCAAATATGGCAGGGCACTTTGCATCCCTCCTCCACGGAATCCCACACATCATCACAGCGCACTCCCTCGAACCCGATCGCCCTTGGAAAGCTGAACAACTTGGCGGCGGATATCGCCTCTCCTCATGGGCAGAAAAAACTGCCTACGAATCCGCAGATGCCATCATTGCGGTGAGTAATGGGATGAAGAAAGATATCCTCAAGGCCTACCCCTCACTTGATCCTTCCAAGATTCACACAATTCTCAATGGGGTTGATACTCAAAAATATTCCCCCACCCACGACCAGCAAGTTCTCAATCAGATTGGAATTGTCGGTCGCTACGCAATTTTTGTTGGTCGCATTACTCGTCAAAAAGGTCTTGCCCACCTACTTCGAGCTTGGAAAAACGTATCCCCTGATATTGGGCTCGTGATTGCTGCAGGCAGCCCTGACGAACCTGCAATCGGTGCAGAGATCGCAGCACTTATCCAAGAACTTCAAGCCAGTCGAAAGAATGTATGGTGGCAAGAAAAGATGTTGCCTCAGGCAGAACTTAAGGTTTTGCTATCAAGTGCTGATCTCTTTATCTGTCCAAGCGTGTATGAACCCCTTGGCATCGTTAATCTTGAAGCAATGGCGTGCGAGACGGCAGTACTCGCCTCACGTGTTGGTGGAATTCCAGAAGTAGTTCAGGATGGCATAACGGGCGAGCTCGTTGATTACTCCGGGGATGGCCTCGAATTTGAAAACGCACTCTCCTCGAAGATCACTTCACTCATGTCCGATCCAGCCAAACTCGAAAGATACGGTAAAGCGGGGCGAACTCGCGCTGTCAATGATTTTGCTTGGGGCGCAATCGCAGAACAGACTGAATCTCTCTACCGCTCTGTGATTTCACAAAGATGACACGAAAAAGTTGGACCCTCTTTTGGGCTGCAGGAATTCTGTGGGGAATTCCCTACCTCTTCATCAAAATTGCTGTGGAGCCTGGCGGATTCCAGCCTGGATTCTTAGTCTTTGCACGCGTTTGCCTCGGAGCGCTTTTTCTTCTCCCCCTCGCCATTAAGCAAGGGCTAATAAAGGAGGCGTTGAAATTCTATAAATGGATTCTTCTCTACTCCGTGATAGAACTCGTTGGGCCTTGGTATTTTTTATCAAGCGGTGAGCGACATATTTCATCTGGACTTGCTGGGCTTCTGATTGCAACGGTTCCATTCTGGTCAACAATTCTCGCTTCAATGTTGGGCGATCATTCTGTTTGGCAACCCCAACGCATTATCGGAATGGTTGTTGGTTTCGTTGGCGTCATTCTGGTCGTTGGGCTAGAAAGTTTGCGCGGTGAAAATAGCGGTTCGGCAATAGCCATGATTTTGTTAGCCGCTCTGGGTTATGCAATTGCCCCGATGATGATCAGGCGTAAAGCTCCAAATCTCAACGGCCTTGCAATCAATAGTCTTGCAATGTTCTTTACCGCGATCATCTACATACCCGTAGGGGTTATCCAATGGCCAGCAACTGCACCAAGTGCAAAAGCAATCTGGTCGCTTCTCGTTCTAGGAATATTCCCGACAGCAATCGCATTCGTCGTCTTTTTCAAAGTCATTATTGATGTTGGGCCTACGCGCGCTTCGATGGTGACCTATATAAACACGGCCGTGGCGGTCTTGTTAGGAATTATTGTATTAAGCGAACCACTTACTCTTGGAATAGGATTAGGTTTGCCCCTCATCCTTATTGGGTCATATCTTGCGGGAAAAAAGAGAGTTACTCCGTAAATCCAAACCGCTTCAAAAGCTTGGGGTCGCGTTGCCAGTCCTTGCTCACTTTGACGTGAAGGCCAAGAAAAACTTTGCAATCCAAAAATATCTCAATGCTCTTACGAGATTGCATTCCAATTTCCTTCAGTCGTGATCCACGAGCGCCAAGGATTATTCCCTTTTGACTATCTCGCTCCACATGAATGGTTGCGTGAATATCGTAAAATTCCTTATTCTCACGCTTCTCCATTTCATCGATTGTCACGACGATGGAGTGAGGAACTTCCTCGAATACATCTTGAATGGCAGCTTCGCGAATTAACTCAGAAAGTGTCATTTCTGCTGCCTGATCGGTTGTGATGTCTTCTGGATATAGAGCGTGCGAAGTGGGAAGCGAATTCACGAGCAGTTCTGTGAGTAGGTCAACCTGAGTATGTTCTGCAGCAGAGATTGGCACAACTTCTCGAACCATCAATTTTGTCTTCGTGATGAATTGCGAAACTTCTGCAAGTTTGGCAACAATTTGATCTTTCCCAACGCGGTCAATTTTTGTCACCACAAGATAGACATTTCGAATGTGCTCTAATTGCTTTGCAATAAACTCATCGCCAGCTCCGATTGCTTCATCGGCAGGCAAGCACAAAACCGCGGCATCGACGGATTCAAGGTTTTGATTCACCATCTCATTCAGGCGTGAACCTAAGAGAGTTTTCGGCTTGTGAATTCCAGGCGTGTCAACGACAACCATTTGGAAATCTGGGCGAGAGAGGATTCCGCGAATGGGATTTCGTGTTGTATTGGGATGGGCCGATGTGATCACAATCTTTTTGCCGATTAAAGCATTAACGAGTGTAGATTTTCCGGTATTTGGGCGTCCAACAATGGCGACAAACCCTGCTCGGAAAGATGAACTCATGCATCCATTCTCGCATCATCGAGCGACATAACCAATTCCATGACATCAGAGACTGAAGAAACCAATTCTGCCTCGCGATTTGCGATTAATCGATGACAGCCTTCACTTGCCGGGGAGGATATTGAGCCTGGAATTGCCATCACCATTCTCATAATTTCTGATGCATCTCTTGCTGTTCGAAGAGAACCGCTTCGGTAGGCAGCCTCGACAACAAGTGTTCCTCTGCTGAGCGCGGCGATAATTCGGTTTCGAATGAGAAATCGATGTGGATGTGCATGCACATGAGGCAACACTTCAGAAATTAGAACACCTGTTGCCTCTATCTCCTTGAAAAGTTTCTCATTCCCGGCCGGATACGTTTGGTTCATTCCGCTTCCGAGAACAACAACGGTGGCCCCTTCAGCAGCTAGCGCTCCTCGATGTGCTGCCGCATCTATTCCATACGCACCACCGCTTACAACAATCCAGTCACGATCGACAAAGCCGGCAGCAAATTCTCCTGCCACTTTTACGCCGTAGGAAGTTGGATTTCTGCTCCCAACTATCGAAAGAGACTTTTGAGTTAAAAGTTCTTTATCGCCCTTACAGATCAGACCAAATGGCGGTGCCAATAGATCGTCTACCTGCGTAGGCCATTCTTGAGAAAAGGGAGTGAGTAAATCACACCCGGCATCAGATATCTTTTTACGAAGGATTTCAGCATCCAGAGTTCTTATGTGGGCGCTAATTTTGTCAGAAGAGTTTTTTCCTCCGAGATAGAAGCCATCGATAAGGCGATCGACTACAGAGGGTGCTCCACATTCCTTTACCTCTTTTGTCCAAAATGGAGAGCCGCCTTCAATCGTTGCCATCAGAAGTAATCGCGCCGATTCCTCTGATGTCATTGAAGTAGCTCCATTCCTTCTCGGAGCAAATAGGCAATTTCGACATCATCCTTATTTGGAATCTGATGCCCCTTTTGATCAGCGACGGACCATGAAAGCCGCAAGACTTTGTGAAATCCCCGTGCGCTTAGCCGCTCAGAATCAAGCTCGGTATGAAGAAAGGCCATTGCACTTTTCTCTGCCGCAAAACGTGAACGAAGTTCACGAGGAGGGATTCGTGAATTTAATTTCCACGGCAATCCCGAAAAACGTTCGGCAGAAGCAGCACGTGCGGCCATAACTCGCTTGCGAACGGTCGAACTAGATTCTCCAATTTCCCGGCTCGCCATTTCCGTGCGAGTTGGCGCCTCTACAAATGTTCGAATATCAATGCGATCTAATAAGGGCCCTGAAAGTTTCTGAAGATAGCGCCGAATCTGAAGAGAAGAACATCTGCAACTTCTGCCTCTTCCGGAATATTTTCCACACGGGCAGGGATTCGCGGCCAGCACGAGGAGAAAGTTTGCCGGATATGTTGTAGTTCCAGTCGACCGAGAGATCGTGACTGTGCCAGATTCCAGTGGTTGACGAAGAGAATCGAGAACCCCTGAAGAACATTCTGGCGCTTCATCGATAAAGAGAATTCCTTCGTGGGCAAGACTGACTGCGCCGGGACGCACGATGTGAACTCCGCCGCCCACCATCGCTGGTGCTGTTGTTGTGTGATGAGGAGCGATAAATGGTGCGATAGATGAGAGAGCTCCCCTCTTCTCCAAAATTCCTGCTACAGAATGTATTGCACTTACTTCAAGAGCTCTCTCGTGGGACAGTGGTGGAAGTATTGTGGGAATTCGTTCAGCAATCATCGTCTTTCCTGTACCAGGTGGACCGATAAAGAGAATGTGATGTCCACCAATCGCTGCAATCTCCGATGCAAATCGCGCTGGAATCTGCCCAATAACATCGGAAAGATCAATTGCGCTGGAATCTGAAAAGTCATTTCCGCTGAGCAACTCTTCCTTCTCGCGCTCCCCCGTTGAAAGAAAATGAATCACTGAAAGAAGTGATGTTGCGCCGATGGATTGCATCTGCCTTACCAAAACTGCCTCTTCGCGATTGGAGCTTGGAATAATTGCCCGGTGGAATCCTTCCCGTGTTGCCGCAAGTAGAGCGGGGAGCACTCCCCGAACAAATCGAAGGGAACCATCGAGTCCTAGCTCGCCGAGAAAAATAATCTCCTCGCAATTTTTTTGCTCCAACTCCCCTGTTGCAACGAGTAGAGCAATGGCAATGGGGAGATCAAAATTGGATCCCTTTTTCGGAAGCCAGGCTGGTGAAAGTGAAACTGTTACGCGGCGATTTGGCCATGTGAAGCCTGAATTTACTAATGCAGAACGAACGCGGTCACGAGATTCGGTGAGCGCTGTATCGGGTAACCCGAGCAAGGTATATCCGGGTAACCCTTCAGAGATATCGACTTCGATATCAACGACATGTCCCTCAAGCCCGACAAGTGTGAGCGTTCGAATTCTTGCAAGAGCCATTACAGAACAGCCTTTCGAAGTTCTATCTCAAAGGATCCATAACCATCGGTCCAGACACCAGCTGCATCGATTCGATAGTCCTGTCCCCATCGATGATTCATCGCCATCCACGCAAGGGCTAAGCGCTGCAATCGAAATGCCTTCTCTGGAGTTATAGCGTCAAATGGGGTTCCATAAAGAGTGCTCGTCCGGGTCTTTACTTCGACAAAAACGATTGTGCCCGCTTCCTCACAGACAAGATCAATTTCACCGCCCCTAATCCGCCAATTTCGATCGATAATCCGCATTCCTATCCGTTGAAGATACTGTGAAACTTCTTCTTCGCCGGCTGCGCCTAAAACTTTGAGTGAATTCTGTGCCTTTTTCATAAGAAGGAGAGATTAAGAGAAATCTCCCAGGAGGAAATATTTCCTACATAGAACTGTTAATGAAGTAGCTTGTGAATATTTGAAAAAGATTTCCGGTGGATATCAGAAACACCGAGCTTTTTGAGGGCTGCGGTATGAGAGGCCGTGATGTAGCCCTTGTGCCCAGCAAAACCATACCCCGGGTATTTCTTATCCACCTCAATCATGATGTGATCACGGTGAACTTTTGCAAGGATAGATGCGGCGCTTATCGAAATCGCCACTTGATCACCCTTCCAGACTGCAAGAGTGGGCATCTCCATTCCTTCAATCGCATAACCATCCGTGAGCACATAGTCCGGGGTGACAGCAAGTGAGGATACAGCTCTTCGCATTCCTTCAAGATTAGATTTATGAAGTCCAAGGGCATCAAGTTCTTCAGGCCAAATTTCAATAATGGAATATGAAAGTGATTCTTCTTTCACAACAGGAAATAGTTCCTCGCGAACTTTTTCTGTTAATTCTTTTGAATCCCGTACTTTCGAAAGCGCGCTTGAATGAGGATCTTTGAGAATCACTGCGGCAATGACTAATGGTCCTGCACAAGGACCTCGACCGGCCTCATCGACTCCTGCAATCAGATTTATTCCTGATTCGCGGAGCTTTAACTCAATGTTGAGCAGGTTTAACTGCGACCTTGGAGAGGTCATGACCAACCGATAGAAACTTCACATGGCTAAATGGCCACACAACAAATTCAGCGCGGCCCACTACATCTTTCAGTGGAACCATCCCTTTGTGGATGTCATCTGTATGGAATCGCGAATCAGCACTGGCTCCTCGATGATCACCCATTACCCAAATAAATCCTTTTGGAACGGTGACAGAAAATTTTGAATCACTAGGCGCATTACCGGCAAATATGTATGGCTCAGTGACTGAAACGCCATTTACGGTGAGGTGTCCTTTTACATCGCAACACACAACAGTGTCACCACCAACACCAATAGTGCGCTTAATGAGGTATTGCTTTGCAGGGTCTGGAAGGATTCCGACAGTTTCGAGCCCAGATTTGAGTGCACGAACAACTGTGGAACCTGAATCCGGAGCGGGCTGTCCAAGCCATTGGGCGGGATCTCTGAAAACAACAACTTCGCCGCGACGAATATCGGAGACAAAGTTTGCAAGCTTATTGACCGCGATGCGATCGCCTACTTGAAGTGTGTTCTCCATCGAGCCTGATGGAATAAAGAAAAAATGCAAGAAGAAGGTCTTGATTATTACCGAGACGACAAGTGCCGAAACAATAATGATTGGAACTTCGCGAAGAAGTGAACCCTTCTTAGGAAGGCGCATAGAAAAGCTAGAAGGTTATTCTGCTGATGTTTCTTCAGCGACTGCTTCAACAGCTGCTGGAGTTTCAACAACAACATCTTCTACAGCCTCAGCAACAGGAGCTTCGACCTTAGGAGCTGCTTCCTTCTTCACGATTGTTGGCTCAATAATGTTTGAACCATCAGCGTTACGGCGTTCCTTAATCTTGGAAGCCTTGCCGCGAAGATCGCGAAGGTAGTAAAGCTTTGCGCGGCGAACATCGCCACGACGAACAACTTCGTATTGTTCAATAACAGGTGTGTGAATTGGGAATGTACGTTCTACGCCAACACCGTATGCAATTTTACGAATGGTGAATGTTTCGCGAACGCCTGAACCCTGGCGACGGATAACCAAGCCTTGGAAGATCTGAATACGGCTCTTATTACCTTCGATAACGCGAACGTGAATCTTGAGCTCATCTCCTGAACGAAATGATGGGACATCGGAGCGGAGTGAAGCAGCATCGACTGCGTCTAACACGTTCATGGGCGTTTCCTAACTAGTTCTTAAAATATGCAGCCAATACGGCGGGCAGATGGGGTATTTTGCCACAGGCGGGCTGGACTAGCCAATTCGAGCAGCGAGCGCAGAATGCAGGGTTGGGCCCGCACAAATCGTCATCTCATGGCCTGCTGGGCCCCCTAGGCGCCCCGAAACCACCGCTCCCGCCTCACGGGCAATCAGGCCCCCAGCGGCCAAATCCCACTCGTGGAGGTCCCTTTCAAAATATCCATCAGTCCAGCCGGTTGCAACACAACAGAGGTCAACGGCTGCGCCACCGGTACGGCGGATATCTCGAATATCTCGAACAATTTCAAGAAAGAATTCTGCTTGGCGTTGACGCTGATCGGAGTTATATGAAAAGCCTGTTCCAAGAAGCGCCTCTTGCATCTGGACAGGTTCATTACATCGAATTGGCTTTTCATTAAGAAATGCGCCTCCTCCACGAACTCCGTGCCAGAGAGCTCCGAGAGTTGGTGCGTTCACTACTCCAACAATGACACCTTCGGAGTCCTTAGCTGCAATGCTGACATTCCAGCCAGGAAGGCCATAAAAGTAATTAACCGTTCCATCAATCGGATCGATCACCCATGTGATTCCGCTTTTACTCAGCCGCTCACTTCCCTCTTCGCCGATGATTCCATCATCTGGTCGGGCAGAGAGTATGGATTCGACGATGAGTTTCTCGCTTGCATGGTCCATATGTGTTGCAAAATCTCGAGCGGAGGTTTTCTGATTGAGGTTAAAACTCTCCGGCCGCGCCATCAAAAGATCGCCAGCCCTTCGTGCAGTGGAGAGAGCAAGATCGAGAAGTTCTTTCGCAAAGGAATCAGTATTGCTCATGACATCAATCCTACCTCCCACGCTTGCTCATGCCCTTGTGGCACTCTTTGCCTTGTGAGTGACCTACGTGTAGTTGGCCGAACTGAGGACGGGACTCAGATTGAGCTTGCCGATGGAGATGGAAAGATCTATTTCATCCGTATCAGCGACAATCTCAAAGCACTGGTGAACCAACCTCGCCTTGTTGCCGTTACCCCACTCGAAGGACGCGCAACATATTCGGTCAAAGAGATTCAATCTCGTCTGCGGGCTGGCGAAAGTGCTGCTTCGATTTCTGCATCGACAGATTGGTCGGTGGAGAAGATTGAAAAGTTTTCTGGTCCCATTATGCAAGAGCGCGCCTATGTCATCGGTCTTGCGCTAGAAACTCAACTTCGCCGCGACAACGCAGCCCCAACTCTTGCAACTGCAACGATTGCTCAACTTCAACCTCGCGGTGTTGATATGACTGAGGTTGAATGGAATACCTCTCGCAATGACGATGCTTCATGGACAATTATTTTGCAATATCCCACTTCCGATGGCAGAGGCATTGCTGAGGCACATTGGATCTTTGAGTTAGAAAATAGAACACTTTCTGCCGACGATGATGGTGCGCGATGGATCAGCGGTGATGATCGCCCTGCTCGCCCAGCGACTCCATCACATGGAATGGTCTTTGGTGGAGAACAATCCGCTCCCGCTCCTCGACTCACTTCTTTCTCTGAATCTGTAACAGTTATAGAAAGCGTTTCACTCTCGGTTGTGCCCGATGCAACAGAGGTTGCTCAATTCATAGAAGATGAATCTGATATCGAAGATGTTCCATCAGATCTGCTTCCCATGGATATTCCCTCTGATGCAAAGAAAGATGGCGTTACAAAACGAATCAAAATTCCATCATGGGATGACATTATGTTCGGCGGCAAGAAAGAAGATCCAACCGAATAGTTTTAAAGATTGGCTCTCAATAAGGGGATCTGTACTTCAGCATCACTAGTACCCCCATGGTGGCCAATCATCTTTCCTTCTTGGGGCTCACGCGTAGGGTCAATCAAGATCAAGCCGCCTTTTGGTACGACTACAAGATCACCGAGTCGTTCACGAGAATCAAGGCTTACCTTTCCACCGATTAATTCTGCGACAGATTCCTTTGTGTAAAGATCGGCGCGCACTCCAAAAAATTCACGGTAGCGAGCCGTCACATCAGAAATTGCACCATCGCGAATATATATATGCCTCGCGCGAGGCTCTCCCCCAAGCAGCGTCACATCCTCCATCAAAGAGTTTTCCTTACCAAGGACGAGCTTCTCTTCCACATTGATCATCCCGTGATCTGATGTCACAAATAGATTTGATCCTGTTGGGAGTGCCGATATTAATTTCTTGAGTAAATCCTCGACAAATGCCAACGCATCCATCCACTTTGCAGATCCCACTCCATCGTTATGTCCTGCATTGTCAAGATTATTTACATAGAGATATGCAAAGGAGCGCGGGGTAGATAGAGCCTTTGCAGCAAGCGCAACCATGTCATCGGTGTGATTAGCGCCAAGATATTCACTTCCCCGAAGAGTTGCTCGCGTGAATCCTGTTCCTTCATAACGCTTTGCTGCGATATAGGAACTCTTAATGCCGTCGGCAATTGCACGTTCATACAAAGTGGGTTGGGATTGCCACATGGTTGGGTCAACACGTTCATCCCACTTGAGGGCATTCAGTAATCGACCAGGCTCACCGCTTCGAGGAACGCGAATGGTGTATCCAAGCATTCCGTGTATTCCTGGCATGACTCCAGTTCCCAAGGTTGCAAGTGCTGTTGCAGTTGTGGATGGAAAAGTTGAGGAGAGAGTCGATGATTGATGAAGGGATGCAATGGTGGGAAATTGTGATCCAAATGTGGAAATCACGTCGTTACCCATGCCATCGACAAGAAGAAGGCAACTTCTCTGGGATTCGGCAAGGTTGAGCGAGTTTTTGAGCCCTGTTGCCCCTAGTGAGGCAAAGAGAGATTGTGAGAGATCTGCTAATCCGGCGGGCACGGGCTCACTTTAGGGCCATTCGGTGTCGGTCACCGAAATACCCGCAATCTCTTGGCAAGATACGCGCGTGGCAAAGACTCCGGCAAAGACAACCAAATCAACAAAAGCGACCAAAGTTGCTCTTCCCAAGGCTGGAGAGAATCCAGGCAAGATTGTCGATATCGATGTCTCTGCAGAAATGTCTGAGTCCTTTCTTGAGTATGCATACTCCGTTATTTATTCTCGCGCTCTTCCTGATGCTCGCGATGGAATGAAGCCGGTACAACGGCGCATCCTCCACCAGATGTCTGAAATGGGACTTCGTCCTGACAAGGGCCATGTGAAGTGTGCTCGCGTAGCCGGTGAGGTAATGGGTAAATTGCACCCACACGGTGATGGTGCGATTTACGACGCAATGGTTCGTATGGCACAACCTTTCTCCCAGCGCCTTCCGCTCGTTGATGGACACGGAAACTTCGGATCTCTCGATGCGGGCCCAGCTGCGATGCGTTACACAGAATCACGCCTAGCTCCGGCTGCGCTCGCTCTAGTCAATGAGAGCGATGAGAACACTGTTGACTTCGGTCCTAACTACGATGGCCAACTTCTCGAGCCGCTCGTTTTGCCCGCTGCATTTCCAAATCTTCTTGTGAATGGGGCATCAGGTATCGCTGTAGGTATGGCTACAAATATGGCACCACACAATCTTGGCGAGGTAATCGCTGCAACAAAGTATTTGATTGAAAACCCAAAGGCGACTCTCAAGCAGCTCATGAAACATGTGCCTGCCCCAGATTTTCCAACGGGTGGGCAAATTGTTGGAGTTGAAGGTATCGAAGAGGCATACGCGAGCGGGCGAGGTTCCTTTAAAGTCCGCGCAACTGTCACCATTGAAAAAGTTACAAGCCGCAAAGAGGGCATCATCATTACCGAGCTGCCTTACAACATCGGCCCAGAAAAGATTGTTGAAAAGATTGCCGCGCTTGTTAAGGCAAAGAAGATTCAGGGAATTTCTGACATTGTCGATCTGACAGATGGCCAGCAAGGGACAAAAGTTGTCGTCGAAATCAAGCCTGCTTACGAAGCAGCCGAAGTTCTTGAACAGCTCTACTCACTCACTCCGATGGAAGATGGTTTCTCCATTAACGCCGTAGCACTTGTCGGAGGAAAGCCATTAACTCTTGGTCTCAAGGATCTGCTCCAGGTATTTATCGATCACCGTATTGAGGTTGTTCGTCGACGCTCTGAATATCGTAAAGCGAAAGCGGAGGCTCGCCTTAACCTCGTTGATGGTCTTCTCAAAGCAATTATTGATATTGATAAAGTCATCAAAATTATTCGCGCAAGCGATGATGCATCCGCAGCTAAAGAGGCTCTCATCAAGGGCTTTAAGCTCTCGGATGAGCAAGCTACCTACATTCTTGATATGCCACTTCGCCGTTTGACGAAGATGAGCAAGCTTGAACTCGAATCTGAACAAAAGGAATTGAAAGAAACCATCGCATTTTTGAAGAAGCTTCTCTCTTCAGAGGAGGCAATTAAGAAGCAGGTTTCAGATGAACTCACTGAAACTTCAAAGGCATTTGCAACACCTCGTCGCACTCGCCTTTCTTAATACAGCAATTATTTTCAATTATTTTTGAAGATGCCATTCCTCTTTGAGGCTGGCATAGATGTATGAGTCCGTCCACTCCCCCTTAAACCAATAATCCTGAATGTAATGAGCTTCCCGTCTCATTCCGATTCGTTCAACAAGCTTCCAAGAGGAGGTATTGCGCACATCAATATTTGCAATAACGCGGTGAAATAGACCTGATTCAAAGAGCGCACTCACAAGAGCAGAAGCTGCTTCGCTTGCGTACCCCTGGCCGCCAAATTTTGGATTAATGACATAACCGAATTCACCTTTTCGATGTTCCAAGCTTCGATACATAGCATTCATCTGCCCGATGAGACGATCATCAGATTTTCGGCATAAAGCAAGAGTGAGGTAATCCCCCTCTTTATCTAGGAAATGTGCACCTTTATTCTCTGAAATAGATTTCTCAACCTCTTCACGATTGCGCACATTCCAGGGAATGTAGCGACAGATATCAGGATCGCTGTGATACTCCAACATCGATTCAGCATCTTCGTCCTTGAATGGACGCATATACAGATGTTCTGATTCGATAAAAGAAAAATCCGCCACTTTAGGCGTCGATTCTCTCGCGATCAATTTCCGCAGTTGCGATAAATTCCTTACGAGGAGCAACTTCGTTACCCATCAATAATTCGAACATTTTTTCAGCGGCGGCCGTATCGTTCATCGTAATGCGACGTAACGTGCGAGCTTCGGGAAGCATCGTTGTCTCGCGAAGTTGATCGGCATCCATCTCGCCAAGGCCCTTGTATCGCTGGATCGGCTCTTTCCAACGCTTTCCTTCTTTTGTGAGACCAGCTGTGACCTTCTTCATCTCATCATCAGAATATGTGTAAATAACTTCTCCACGCTTTCCGCCGATCACATCGATACGGTGAAGTGGAGGAATCGCTGCAAATACTCGGCCATCATCGATCAAAGGTTTCATGTAGCGATGGAAAAGAGTGAGGAGAAGGCATCGAATATGTGCGCCGTCGACATCAGCATCCGACATCAAGATAATCCGACCATATCGAGCATCGTCCAAATTAAAGGATTGACCCGATCCAGCTCCAATGACCTGGATGATCGATGCACATTCGCTATTTTCAAGCATCTGGGCAAGTGAGGCTTTTTGGACGTTCAGAATCTTTCCTCGGATAGGAAGGATTGCTTGGAATTCAGAGTTACGAGCTGCCTTTGTCGTGCCCAGCGCGGAATCTCCCTCAACAATGAAGAGTTCTGTGCGAGCTGTGTCATCAGATCGGCAATCAGAAAGCTTTGTAGGAAGCGAGGATGATTCAAGTGCATTCTTACGGCGCTGCAAGTCCTTGTGTGCGCGTGCAGAGAGACGAGTGCGTGATGCGCCAGCAATCTTCTCCATGACCATCTTGCCGGTCGCCTTATCAATACGTTTTGTCGTATTGAAGAAATTCTTCATCTCATCAGCAACAACAGCGGCAACAATCTTTGTGGCAGCAGCTGTTCCTAGAACTTCCTTTGTCTGACCTTCAAATTGTGGCTCTGACATGCGGACGGTAACAACGGCTGTGAGTCCTTCAAGAACGTCATCCTTGATGACATCGGCCTCATTGTTTTTCAGCACTTTGTTTTCACGAAGCGCTTCATTGAATGCCTTTGTGATGGCACGTTCAAATCCTGCAGTGTGCGTTCCACCCTTGGGTGTAGAAATAATGTTGACGAACGATGCCAGCGTTGTGTCGTAACCATTTCCCCATTGGAGAGCGATATCAACACCCATGTTGCGATTTACTTCGGTAGGCATCATGTGCCCCTTGTCATCTAAGACAGGAACAGTTTCGGTGTAGTCACCTTCACCTTGGAGGCGAATGACTTCACCAATCGGTTCATCAGGGCGTAGGAAGGTACAAAACTCTCCAATTCCACCCTTGTGATAAAAAGTCTCTGAGCTCTTTGTCTTTGTGCGATTGTCATTAACAATCAAAGTCAGCCCTGGGACTAGGTAGGAAGTCTGACGTGCACGCGCATGAATATCTTCAATAGAGAGTTCGGCTTCCTTCAGGAAAATCTGACGGTCAAACCACCACTTAATTCGCGTGCCAGTAATTTTTGAGGAAATCTTTCCGATGACGCGAAGTCCGCTGTTTTCGGTAAATGGCGCTTTAGGACCATCGCCATCAAATATTCCTGCATTTCCTCGCTGGAATGACATCCAATGAATCTTTCCGCCACGATCCACTTCTACATCAAGACGAGATGCGAGGGCGTTTACGACAGATGCACCTACGCCGTGGAGACCGCCTGATGCAGCATATGAGCCGCCACCAAACTTTCCACCCGCGTGCAATTTTGTAAGAACAACTTCAACTCCAGTAAGTCCTGTTTTTGGTTCCTTATCTACAGGAATTCCGCGTCCATCATCATGAACCTCAACGGATCCATCTGCTTCAAGATTGATTTCAATTTTCTTGCAATGTCCGCCCAAAGCTTCATCAACTGAGTTATCAATGATTTCCCATAAGCAATGCATAAGTCCACGTGAATCAGTGGTTCCGATATACATTCCTGGGCGCTTACGAACAGCGTCGAGGCCTTCAAGGACAGCAAGATCCTTTGCGGTATAGCTCTGCTCGCCTGGAGTTAATTCTTCTGTAGCCACGGGGAGGAAGGCTATCTTCGTAATCTGCTTCCAGTGGCCATACGCGCCGAGTTGGTCGATAAATATGTCCACTTAATGAGAAATAGGTCATAAATTCTAAATTTCCCTCGTGATTCTCAGGAAATTGCGAAGGGGAATAAAGCCTCATGCCTTATGGTTTACCAATTGTCGAATGACTTAACAGAAGGGTAATTCACATGACTGAGCAGTTAATTCTCGAACCTACGCCCCTAAGCGCTGTCGATCGTTGCGATCGTTGCGGTGCCCAAGCCTATGTTCGTGCAATGCTTCTCAACGGTGGAGAACTTCTATTCTGTGCCCATCATGCCAAAGAATATGCAGAAGGCCTCAAGAAGGTAACTGCTCGCATCCAAGACGAGACTGAAAAACTCGCTGGTGCAAATAACGACACAGTTCGCTAAATAAACTGCTAGTTATTTAACTTTTTTCTCCCAAAATTTCTCCCAATTTTTGCTTATGGGAACCGTCGCAGTAAGGCTTATCTTTGCTCAGGCTGCATCCACAGAGTTTTACATCGCTCTTTGTTTCTAAAACGTTTCCATCGGCATCCACAAAATCAACTTCCCCCGAGATGCGGATAGATCCGCTTCGAGGGTTGATGAATATCTTTGGATTAGTCAAGGTAATCGCGCAGAACTTGGCTGCGTGATGGGTGACGAAGCTTCGACATTGTCTTGGATTCAATCTGGCGAATACGTTCACGAGTAACACCGTAAACCTTGCCGATTTCATCTAATGTCTTTGGCTGGCCATCGGTTAGACCAAATCGCATCGCAACAACTCCTGCTTCACGTTCTGACAATGTGTCGAGAACTGAGTGAAGTTGTTCTTGTAGAAGCGTAAAAGAGACGGCATCTGCAGGAACAATTGCTTCAGAATCTTCAATCAAGTCACCGAACTCTGAATCGCCTTCTTCACCAAGTGGAGTGTGAAGTGAGATTGGTTCGCGGCCATACTTTTGAACCTCGACAACCTTTTCAGGTGTCATATCAAGTTCTTTTGCAAGCTCTTCTGGTGTCGGTTCGCGACCAAGATCTTGCAACATCTGACGCTGAACACGAGCAAGTTTGTTGATGACTTCAACCATGTGCACAGGGATACGAATTGTTCTTGCTTGGTCAGCCATGGCACGAGTAATAGCCTGGCGAATCCACCATGTTGCATAAGTTGAGAACTTGTAACCCTTTGTGTAGTCAAACTTCTCAACTGCACGAATAAGTCCGAGGTTTCCTTCTTGAATGAGATCCAGGAATAACATTCCGCGGCCGGTGTAGCGCTTTGCAAGAGAAACAACAAGGCGAAGGTTTGCTTCGAGGAGGTGGTTTTTCGCACGCTTTCCTTGCAAAACAAGAGTCTCAAGTTCGCGCTTGAGCTTCTTATCCATCTTCTTATCTTTTGTAATCATCTCTTCAGCAAAGAGACCTGCTTCAACCTGAAGTGAAAGTTCTACTTCCATCTCGGCATTAAGAAGAGGTACGCGTCCAATGAGCTTGAGGTAATCCTTAACTGGGTCCGCCGTTGCACCAGCAGTGAGAACTGTTTGCGCGGGGGCATCGTCTTCTTCAGAATCTTTAATTGTGAAAGCGTTCTCTTCATTATGAGATTCTTCAGCTACGTTTACAACGCGGATCTCATCTTTTTCTGCCTCAACAATTTCGGTAACTTCTTCAACCAAAGTTTCAAGATCTTCAAGTTCGACTTCTTCAAGTTCGACTTCTTCCCCATCAATCTTTGTAACAACAGGCTTCCCCGTTTTTGCATCAGTTTTTGCATCAGTCTTTGCATCCGTCTTTGAAGGAGTGCCGGCTACCTCATCAAGAGGAGGAAGTCCCGCCTCTGCACGCTTTCGCGCTTCGAGTTCAGCTTTTGTTGGAAAGCGATGTGCTTTCTTTTTCTCTAATTTTGCTTTTTCTTCTGCTTCACGAGCAATGCGAAGTGCTTCAAGTTCAGCTTTTGTTGGAAAGCGATGTGGCTTTTTTGCGGGTGCGGCTTTCTTCGTTGGAGATTTTTGCGCAACTTTCTTCGCAACTACCTTTTTCGCAGGCACGGCCTTCTTTGCAGCCGACTTCTTTGCTGCTTTCTTTACTGCAGCGCCGTTTTTGGGCGCACGAGTTACAGGCACAGAGCATCCTTTGTTATTTTGGCTTTCCCATTTTTCATTGGGACCGCCGCGATTTGGTACTGGCTATATTATAAATTGTCCACAGGCCTTTATGCACATCGAAAAGCTCTTCGCGAGCGTGTGGCGAGCCTCAATGCTGACTCGAGACTCCTAATTCGACCGCTTTTCTCACCAATTTACCGACTTCCTCAACCTCGATGAGAAATCCATCGTGGCCAAAGGGTGAAGTAATGATGGCAAGGGGCTGCGCGGTGGGAACTAATTCAACAATTTCTTCCTGAAGGCGAGGGGGAAAGAGTCGATCGGTGTCGATGGAGACAACCAGAGTTGGAACTTTCACTGTCGAAAGGGCTGCGGCAACTCCACCACGATCGCGGCCAACATCATGGGAGGCCATCGCTTCTGTGAGGGCGATGTAGGTATTTGCATCAAATCGTTTGGAAAGTTTCTCCGCCTGGTGGTCAAGATATGACTCAACCGCGTAACGGCCCGTGTCATCTCCTTGGAGTTCGCGACCAAATCGAACATCCATCTCCCCTTCAGTTCGATATGTCAGGTGAGCAATACGGCGAGCAATTCCCATTCCTTCAACAGGGCCCTTTGATTGGGTGTAGTAATCCCCACCGTTGAAATATGCATCTGCCTTGATGGCGCGGATCTGCGTTGAGAATCCACCGATTTGATCGCCTGTCGCAACAGCGGATGAGCCGATAGTGCAGATGGCTCCAACGCGATCGGGATATTGAATCGCCCATTCCAAAGAGCGCATTCCTCCCAGGGATGGCCCAAGGCAGAGAACCCATCGCTTAATTCCAAAGGCGTTTGCAACGCGAACTTCTGCCTCCACTAAATCGCGAATTGTCACAGATGGAAAACGCGATCCCCACGGCTTGCCATCCGGTGCAATAGTTGAAGGCCCAGTGCTTCCTTGGCATCCTCCAATGACGTTGGGGCAGATGATGAAATATTTATTCGAATCAAGAGGTAAGTCAGGGCCGACCATCGATGGCCACCACCCCGGAACATCAGACCAACCCGTCATCGCATGATTGACCAGAATTGCATTGGATTTATCTGCGTTGAGAGTTCCCCATGTTTGGTAGGCAATGCGCGCATTCGCGATGACTTGCCCGGATTCCAATTCAAGATCTCCAATATCAAGAAATGCTCGAGCGCCGGGGTCTTGGCCTTCAAGCCAAGCCCCGGTCACTAGATGTTTCTCAGATCCAGAGTTCATAGGGGAAGTCTTGCACTTTCTCGACTAGCGAGAAGCTGCAAACCCTCCTTCAATATCGGCCTTGATATCCTCGATATTTTCAATACCAACTGAGAGGCGAACAAGCCCTGGCGTAACACCTGCTGCAAGTTGCTCTTCAGCTGAGAGTTGAGAGTGCGTCGTTGAAGCAGGATGAATAGCCAGGGATCGAACATCGCCGATATTTGCTACATGTGAATGAAGCACCAGAGCTTCGATGAACTTCTTACCGGCTTCCACTCCACCCTTTAATTCGAAGGAGAGAACGGATCCACTTCCCTTGGGTGCGTACTTTGTTGCCAATGCATGCCATGGAGAGGAAGCAAGCGCTGCATAATTGACCTTTTCAACGTGAGGTTGCTTCTCAAGCCAGGTCGCCAAGTTCTTTGCATTTTCGACGTGACGTTCGATACGAAGGGAGAGAGTCTCAAGACCCTGAGCAAGCAGCCAGGCATTAAATGGGCTGACTGCAGCACCAGTATCGCGCAAAAGTGTCAGGCGAATCTTAAAGATGTAAGAAAGATTTGCTCCAAATGGCGAGCCGACTCCCAAAGCTTGTGAATAAACAAGGCCGTGGTAGGAAGGGTCTGGCTCATTGAATCCAGGGAATTTAGCAACATGTTTTGCGTAATCGAAATTACCGGCATCCACAATTGCGCCAACAACAGCAGTTCCATGACCGGATAAGAACTTTGTTGCTGAGTGAACAACGACGTCGGCACCGTATTCAATAGGACGAATCAAATATGGTGTCGCAACTGTGTTATCGACAATGAGAGGAACGCCATTTTCGTGTGCAATCTTTGCCACAGTTTCGATATCTAAAATATCATTCTTTGGATTGGCGATCGTTTCACCAAAAAACGCTTTTGTATTAGGGCGAACAGCCTTACGCCATGACTCTGGATCATCTGGGTTCTCGACAAATGTCACATCTATGCCGAACTTTTTCAATGTGTAATGGAAGAGGTTATAAGTACCACCATAAAGGCTTGGGGAGGAAACAATGTGATCGCCAGCTTCGGCAACATTTTGGATTGCATATGTCGTTGCGGCCGATCCTGATGAGACAAGAAGGGCTGCTACTCCTCCTTCAAGAGAAGCAATGCGTTGTTCGACAGCATCCTGGGTTGGATTCATGATGCGGGTGTAAATATTTCCAAGCTCGGCTAGTCCAAAGAGATTTGCAGCATGGGTTGTATCTTTGAATTGGTAGGCAGTTGTTTGATAAATAGGAAGTGCTCGCGCACCTGTTGTTGGATCTGGTACTTGCCCAGCGTGAATCTGACGTGTTTCAAAGGAAGATTTTGCTAAATCAAATGACATATTACGCTCCTTATAGATACAGGAGGGCCCTACCGCTTTGTATGACCCACGCTTGCCGCTGCACTGTGCAGTCGACCTGGTCTTCACCCGGAGCACCCCACCGTGGTGGAGGGTTGCCGTCCAATAAGCCGGGGCTAAACATTGGAACTCGTGACCTGGGAAAATATTAAACGATTATAAGTTTTCGCGCCACTTGCTCGTAATTGGCAAACGACGATCCTTGCCAAAGGCTCGAGAAGAAATCTTTGTGCCCGGTGGATATTGGCGGCGCTTGTATTCGGCTCGATCCACCATCGCAACAGTCCTTGTTGCAAGCTCTTTGCTAAAACCGGCAGTAAGTAGCCCCTCGAGTCCACCGTCCTGCTCGATATAAATTTCAAGCATCGCATCGAGGAGCTCGTAATCTGGAAGTGAATCAGAATCCTTTTGGTCAGGGCGCAATTCTGCAGACGGTTCTTTTGAAATGGAGCTTTCAGGGATGGGGGCCACTTCTCCCCGCATTTTTGCCTTTTCATTTCTCCATCGAGCAATCTCCCACACCTGCATTTTGAGCAAATCTTTTATCGGTGCATATCCCCCGACCGCATCGCCGTACATCGTGGAATATCCAACGGCAAGTTCTGATTTATTTCCTGTGGCCAAAACTAAGTGACCCTCTTGATTGGAAATTCCCATCAATGTTGTTCCACGAACACGCGCTTGTACATTCTCCTCGGCAAGACCGGTGAGTGAGAGGTGAGAAACAAACTGATCCACCATTTCTTGGATGGGAACGATTCGATGATTTAAACCGATTCGATGAGCCAGATCCGCAGCATCATGCAGCGAATGCTCAGAGGAATATTTGCTTGGGAGCGCAACACCAAATACCCGGGCCGGTCCCAATGCATCTGCCGCAATTGCCGCAGTGACGGCAGAATCGATTCCGCCAGAAAGGCCAAGGATGACGCTTGGAAATCTATTCTTTTCAACATAGTCGCGAAGGCCCACAACAAGGGCTTGCCAAATTTCAGCCGCTTCATCAAGGCGCGCAGATTTTTTTAATTCCAATTTTTCGTAAGGTGCCACAGTGCCATCTGAAATAATTAGATCGGGCTTGGATGTCCTTGTATCGCATTCAAGATCTACAACGATGAGGGCGTCATCAAATTGTGGGGCCCGAGCAAGAACAGCTCCTTGTGAGTCCACCACGATGCTGTCGCCATCAAAGACAAGCTCATCCTGACCTCCTGTCATATTGACATAGACAACAGGAGCTCCGATTTCTCGAGCACGCTTTTGCACTAGGGCTGCTCGAATATCATCTTTATTTCGCTCAAAAGGCGAGCCGTTTGGAACAAGGACAAGACCAGGTGCGCGGCCGGCAAGGTTTGCTATCGGTCCTTCAAATCTCCAAATATCCTCACAAATGGCAAGACCAATATCGATGCCATGAAGTCGAAAGATCAAAGACTCTGAACCCGCCACAAAATTTCTAAATTCATCAAAGACGCCATAGTTAGGTAGGTGGTGCTTTATGTAGCGAGCGCGAATTTCTCCCTGGTGAATAAGGGCAACCGCATTTTGTGGTTTGCCGTTCTCGCTCTCTTCAAGATAGCCAATGACCGCAGCCAGCTCTGGAGGAAGTAGCGGAGCAAGCTGCGCGAGTGCTTTCTTGGAGGCATCGCGAAATGTGGATCGAAGCGCTAAATCTTCTACGGGGTATCCGGTTAAAACCATCTCGGGAAAGAGAATGAGGTGGGCACCGGCTGTATGGGCAAGCTGTGCTTGATGCAGAATTTTGGATGAATTTCCCGCAAGATCGCCCACAGTTGGATTCATCTGCGCAAGGGCCACCCGAATCTGGGCTTGGTGGCTCGTCATATGCAAAGCCTACCCTTCACTCCTCGACAAGAAAGCGGGATAGACTTTTCCCACCAACGACAGACAGGGACCTTTGCAGGCCTTGATCGAAAGAGGTATCAGTTATGCCTAACAAGTCCAGCTTCTCCCGAGAAGTCTCCCGAACGGCAAACGAATCTACTTCGCGCCTGACAATTTCCCACCTTGCAGCAATGAAAAAGCGTGGCGAAAAGTGGGCAATGTTGACCTGCTATGAGCAGATGACTGCCTCAGTCTTTGAAGATGCCCAGATCCCCGTTCTTCTTGTTGGAGATTCAGCGGGAAATAATTTTCTTGGTGAAGAGAACACAATCCCCGTGACTGTGGATGAATTAATTCCACTCGCCAGGGCTGTCGTCCGTGGAAATTCCACAGCACTTGTTGTTGCCGATTTTCCATTTGGCTCGTATGAGTCATCCCCCTCCCAAGCCCTTGAGACGGGAGTGCGCTTTTTTAAAGAGGCGAAGGTCCAAGCAGTAAAGCTTGAGGGTGGAAAGCGAATCGTTCCTCAAATCCAAGCCCTGGTTTCTGCTGGGATTCCTGTTATGGGCCACCTGGGTCTCACCCCACAATCAGTTCACGCCATGGGGGGTTTTAAAGTTCAGGGCCGAGGGGATGATGCTGAGAGAATAAAAGAAGATGCCCGCGCACTTGTCGCTGCGGGAGTTTTCGCTATTGTTTTAGAACTGGTCCCTGCCGAACTTGCATCTGAAATTGCTCAGGAATTACCTCTCCCCATTATTGGAATTGGGGCCGGAAATGGCACCGATGCCCAAGTCTTGGTTTGGACGGATTTGATGGGGCTCACTGAAAATGCGCCCCGATTTGCCCGCGCATATATTGATCTTCGAAGAGCCATGAAAGATGCGGCAATCGCATGGAAGAAGGATGTTGAAAGTTCGGCCTTTCCTAGCGAAGCCGAGACTTTTCACTAAGGCAACTGGGATTTGCAGATAGATTTATCTCATGCGCAAATTTGCCCTTGATATCTCCCCTCTCAAGAAATATCGGGAACTTCGCCTTCTTTTTGCCTCAGGAATGATTACTCGTCTTGGTTCGGCGATGACCATGGTCGCCCTTCCATTCCAGATCAAGATTCTGACAAATTCATATGTCGCAGTCGGCTTGATGGGACTTGTACAGCTCGCTCCTCTCATAATTTTTGGACTCTACGGCGGAGTTCTTGCCGATGCCGTCGATCGCAAAAAAATGATCCTCATTGCCGAGGCCTCTTCTCTTCTCATGACCGTCATCCTTTTCATCAATGCCGTTTTGCCACATCCTCACGTTCTTGTCTTGTACTTTGTTGGCGCCGCATTCGCCGGACTGTCAGGTTTATCCGGGCCAAGCCTTGGTGCGATTCTTCCTAGAATTGTGAAGCATGAAGATATGTCCTCTGCAAATGCACTCATGGGACTTCGTTGGCAAGTAGGTGCAATTGTTGGACCATCGATTGGCGGCCTCATTGTTTCAACAGCCGGTGTTTCTACCGGTTATGCAATTGATGTCATTAGTTATGTCATGTCCCTCATTTTTATTTCACTTCTTAAGCCCGTTCCTCCTGGGGCAAAGAGTGTTCCCCCAAGCTTCAAAAGCCTTATAGATGGCTTGCAATATGCCATCTCCCGAAAGGACCTTCTCGGTACATATCTTGTGGATCTTTCTGCAATGTTCTTTGCAATGCCGACAGCCCTCTTTCCCTTTTGGGCTGACTCCTTGCATGCACGGTGGGCCCTGGGACTCTTTTATTCCTCGATAACAGTTGGTGCAATGTTGACGACGCTGACTTCAGGTTGGATGAAGCACTATCCCCATCACGGTCGAGCAATCATGTTTGCTGCAATTGCATGGGGAGGTTTTGTTGCACTAGCTGGGACATTCCATTCACTCGCCCTCGTCCTGGTTTGCCTGACTCTTGCTGGCGCCGCCGATGAAGTCAGCGCACTTTTTCGATCCCTTGTGTGGAATCAATCCATAGCCGATGAATATCGGGGTCGGTTGGGGGGAATTGAATTACTTTCTTACTCCGTTGGACCACTGGGAGGCCAAATGCGCTCCGGAACAATGGCTGCATGGACTAATTTGCGGACATCTGTGGTCTCTGGAGGGCTGATGTGCATCGGTTTTGTCGTTTTAGCGGCTGGTTTACTGCCAAAATTTAGAAAATATGACGTCAGAACCAATGAATTCGTCCTTGAAAAAGAAAAATCCGCAAAAAATTCGGAGTAGTAGTGAAAAAATTCGCGAATCTGCACAAAAAAAATAAAAAATAAAGTTGCGACACGCACTGGTTTTTTTATTCTAAATAGTGGAATGTTTTTGCGAATGCTGTCACGATTCTCCTTGAACAGGTTCGGTGACGGATCGAACCATTCCGATAGGAGATCCAAATGGCTGCAGCTAAGAAATCTGCTCCAAAGCGTAAGAAGGCAGCTGCTAAAGCAGCACCTGCAAAGCGTCGTAAGAAGGCAGCTGCTAAGCCAGCTGCTGCAAAGAAGGCACCTGCAAAGCGCCGCAAGAAGGCTGCTGCTAAGCCAGCTGCTAAGAAGGCACCTGCAAAGCGCCGCAAGAAGGCTGCTGCTAAGCCAGCTGCTAAGAAGGCACCTGCAAAGCGCCGCAAGA
>CAINRG010000007.1 GCA_903852585.1 uncultured Actinomycetes bacterium | reverse complement strand
TGGCGTTTTCGCTCATGGCGCCCATTCAATCTCTCTCTTCTCTCACTTCTCTTGCTCAATGGTGTTGTCGGTTTATCTAAGTTGGCTTTCCATCGAGTGAAGCCACGACTTGCAAATGATCTTCTACACACAACCGGTCTTTCATATCCAAGTGGCCACGCAGCAAATGCGCTGTTGACGTGGGGGTTGTTGGCATATCTGGTCTTTCGTTACACCCATAAGGAACCTTTTGTGGGAATGAGATTGGATTGGCTCGTCGCTCTCATCACCGTTTCTGTGTGCACAGTCTCTCTGATCCGGGATACGCATTGGTTCTCTGATTTGCTCGGCGGTTCTTTGCTCGGCGGTTCACTTCTTGTCTTTGTTATAGCTGTTGACCGCGCAATCCCTTCTGTAAAACAGCCTTCCTGATTAGGCTACGAAAGTGATTGAAGGCATCGGTATCGACGTGGTCGATATATCTCGTTTCCAGGAGTCTTTGGATCGAACCCCTGCATTGCGTGAAAAATTGTTTACATCGCGAGAGGCATCTCTTCCTGTCGCATCTCTTGCTGCACGATTTGCAGCGAAGGAAGCCCTTGCAAAGGCGCTCAATGCTCGCTACGTATTCGCTTGGCATGATTGTGAAGTGGTCAATGAAGAGAGCGGTCGTCCTGCATTTATATTTACAGGCGATATTGCAGAGAGAATTGATGGCTCGATTGTTCACCTCACGCTCTCCCATGATGCTGGAATTGCATCTGCCATGGTTATTGTGGAGCGGGCATAATGTCTCACCGCGCATATGTTGAAGTTGATCTTGCTGCAATTGCGCACAATGTTTCAACAATAAAGGCATCAACTGATGCAAAGATTTTGGCGGTCGTTAAAGCCGATGCTTATGGCCATGGAATTGTTCCCGTTGCCCAAACTGCGCTTTCATCAGGAGCCACCTGGTTGGGTGTTGCATTACTTGAGGAAGCAATCACACTTCGCAAAGCAGGAATCTCTGATCCCATCATTTCCTGGTTAACACCACCAGGTGATGATTTTGTGGCCGCACTTCGCCACGACATTGACCTATCTGTTTCCTCCGTTGGTCTTCTCCACGAGATTGTTGAAGCTGGAAAGAGCCTCGGTGTAAAGCCTCGTATCCATATTGAAGTCGACACTGGTATGCGCCGTGGTGGTCTTTTGCAGGAGTGGAATCTATTTCTTTCCGAACTTCTCGCTCAAAAAGATTTATGTCATGTTGTCGGTCTCTGGACTCATTTTGCACGAGCTGATGAACCTGATTCGAGCGCGACGTTGGAGCAGGAAAAAGTTTTTGAAAGCTATCTCTCGGATATGACTTCTGCAGGAATTACCCCCGAAATTATTCATCTCTCAAATTCGGCAGCAACTCTAAATTTTCCTTCGGCTCATAAGAATATGGTGAGACTCGGAATTTCGATGTATGGCCTCAGTCCTGACGTTTCTACTATGGGTTCTTCTTCAAAGTATCAATTAAAACCTGCAATGACCCTCAAAGGAAAATTAAGCCTTATAAAGAAGGCAGCCGCAGGTTCGGCTGTTGGGTATGGGGGAACTGCAATTCTGGAAAGTGATACCCATCTTGGAATTGTTGTGCTCGGATATTCTGATGGAATTCCGCGAAATGCAAACAATCAGGCCGGAGTATGGATTAATGGAAATCGAGCACCGATCGTGGGCCGAGTTTCGATGGATCAATTTGTTGTAAACCTTGGAGCCACCACAACTGCGAAAGCCGGTGATTACGTCACAGTCTTTGGTGCGGAAGGCTATTCGATAGATGAATGGGCTAGCGCTTGCTCAACAATTAATTACGAGATCGTTACCCGAATCGCTTCCCGAGTAGAACGAATATACGTAAACTAACGACCCGGTCGGAGTTTCCTTTTCAGAGTTGATGGGGGTTTATTGTGGGGTCGCGCCTTTTATCGATCTCAGACTTGACCGTAAAATTCGGCGGATTAACAGCCCTTTCTAACGTTCACATCGATGTGCATCCTGGCGAAGTTGTCGGATTGATTGGCCCAAATGGCGCAGGAAAAACAACACTCTTTAATGCCCTGACAGGTTTTGCTCCTGTTTCTTCAGGAAAACTCACCCTCAACGATAAAGAACATAAATGGCCCAAGAGCCACGAACTTGCTGGTCTTGGGATTTCTCGGACACTTCAGGGAGTAGGACTCTTTCCCGATCTCACTGTTCTTGAAAATGTCATGGTTGGCGGTCAAAAATTTGCAAAGGGCGGAGTCATTCGCGCGGCATTTGGCCTAGATGCTTCAAATGAAAAATATTTACGCGAAAAAGCATCAGTAGCTCTTGAAAAGGTTTATGCATCTTCTCTCGCCGATAAGCGAGCGGATTCACTTCCTTATCCCGTCACAAAACGTGTCGCCATTGCACGTGCATTAATGAGCGATCCACAGCTTCTCTTGCTTGATGAACCAGCCGGAGGATTGGGATCGCAAGATATCGATTGGATGAATGGGCTCATTCATAATCTTAAAGTTGATACATCCATACTCCTTGTGGAACACCACATGGATGTCATTATGAGTGTCTGTGATCGAATCTATGTTTTGAACTTTGGAGAACTCATTGCCGAAGGAACACCAGCACAAGTTCGCGAGAATCCTGCGGTCATCGCAGCATATCTTGGGGCGGAGGCCGCACAATGAGTGGGCTTTTGGTGAAGAATTTCTCAGTTAGCCATGGCGCAATTGCCGCCGTAAAAGATCTCTCTTTTACAGTTGGAAAAGGCGAGCTGGCCGCCATTATTGGTTCAAATGGTGCGGGCAAGACAACACTTTTACGCGCACTCTCAGGTCTGATTCCACATCAAAGCGGAGAGGCATCATGGAATGGAAATTCCCTCCTCGGCAAAAAGCCTGAGGATCTAGTTCGTTCTGGAGTCGTTCACGTCTCTGAAGGAAAGTCTGTAATTCCTGAATTGAATGTGAAGGAAAATCTCGCTCTTGGCGGTATCTGGAGAAAAGATAAAAAAGATGTAGCCCTTGCGACAGAGGAAGTGTGTGAGCTTTTCCCACGTTTGCGCGAGCGGCTTTTGCAATCGGCAGATACATTGTCGGGTGGAGAGCGTCAGATGCTTGCGATTGGTCGCGCTTTAATCGCCCGCCCAGAACTTCTACTTCTTGATGAACCTTCTCTGGGACTTGCTCCTCTGATTATCGAACAAATTTTTGATGCGATAAATCAACTCCGCCATAAACTTGGCTTAACTGTTGTTCTTGTTGAGCAGAACGCAATGAGCGCTCTCAAGATTGCTGACATAGGAGTAATTATTAATGTTGGTTCACTCGTAACATCCGGTCCATCTCAAGAGCTTTTGGCTGATGCCAATCTCCGAGCCGCTTACTTGGGGTACTAATGCTCATTCTTGATACATTTCTCATCGGTCTTAGTAGTGGAGCGATTTATGCGCTCATGGCTCTTGCACTTGTTCTTGTCTGGCGCTCCACGCGCGTCGTAAATTTTGCACAAGCCGGTCAAGCAATTCTTTCTACATATATTGGTTATGAAGTCATGAATAGGACTCACAACTATTGGGTTTCAGTTCCATTCGCCATTGTTGCAGGCGCAGCAATTGCCGCTTTTGTCGATGCCGTATTGATGCGCGCCCTTGAAAAGCGATCCCATAAAGGATCGGTCTCTGAAATTGCTCCCGTCATTGCCACACTTGGACTCCTCGGACTTATTCGGAGCTTGACCGGAATGATTTGGGGTAATGCATATTTGCAATACACCTCACCGGCTTCGGGTAAGGGCTATGAAATAAGCCATCACACAATTCCATTTTCGCCTCAAAATCTGATTATCGTTATTGGCGCTCTTGTTGTTATGGGAGTATTTGCGGCAGTATTTAAATTTACAAACCTCGGCTTGGCACTCCGAGCTTCTTCATTCCAGCCAGAGATCTCACGGCTTGCTGGTATTCGCGTAGATAGAATTCGAACTATTGGATGGGCTTTTGCTGGTGCAGCAGGCGCCGTCGCTGGCGCACTCGTAACACCCACAACATATTTATCTCCAAATAGCCTTGATCTTCTCTTGGTCTCAGGATTCGTCGCTGCAGTAATTGGCGGACTCGATAGCCTCATTGGAGCTGTTCTCGGGGGCTTGATTCTTGGCGTTGGGTTCGCATTTATTCTTCAATATATCGGTACATCGGTCACATTTTCCGCCGCATTTTTTATCTTGATTATTGTTCTTTTTCTACGACCACGGGGAATTTTGGGATCAAAGATTGGACGTCGCGATGCGTAAATCAAAGTCGCTGAGCGCACTGATCTTTTTTGCGATTGGCTTATTCCTGCTGGGTCTAAGCAATTTCGTCGATGAACTTCGTGCATACCAAGGCGCACAAGTAGGAATTTATGTCATCGCAATTTCATCAATCATATTGCTCACTGGATTTTCTGGTCAGATTTCACTCGGTCATGGAGCGCTCATGGCTATTGGCGGATATTCAGCCGTACTTTCTTACAATCATTGGCACTTTCCAATGCTGCTCGCATTTACATTTGGTGCAGCAGTTGCCGCACTAGCAGGATTTATTTTAGGTATGGCAGCTGCGCGTTTATCGGGTCCGTATCTTGCAGGAACAACACTCGCCCTCGCTGTTGGACTTCCATCCCTTGCAAATCAATTTCACATTCTCGGCGGAGAACAAGGTTTATCTTTTGATATTGGCGAAGCACCAAAGTGGATTGCAGATAAAACTGGGGGCGATTTCACTCAGTACAAATGGTTCTTTTGGATCAGCGTCACCTGCACTCTCTTTACAATGTGGTTTATAAAGAATTTGTTACAAAGCCGTTTTGGAAGAACGTGGAGAGCAGTACGCGGAAATCCGAGCGCAGCAGCCTTGAGCGGTATCAATATCGGTCGATCCAAAGTTTTAGCGTTTACCGTGAGTTCGGCGCTCGCAGGCTTGGCAGGTGCTTTATTAGCGATGATCCTTGGCCTAGTTGCTCCGATGGCCTTTACTTTGACCCTTTCCTTTACTCTCGTGACTGGTGCGGTGCTTGCGGGCGTAAGCAACCTCGGAGGTAGCATTATCGGAGCGCTGGTTTTGGTTGTTATCCCTGAAATCACGGATGCCGTAGCTACGCATCTGGGAGGTTCAGAGAAAATATCCGCAAACCTACCTGGTCTTATTACGAGTGTGTTGTTGATCTTGACGGTGATATTTGCACCGAATGGACCACAACTTCACAAGCGAAATAAATCAGGTAAAGCAAAAACTCAATAAGAGAACCATCAGATAACCCTCAATCAATATCTGGAAGGAACAACATGCTCGTTCATCGCAGCACGAAGCGTGGAGTGTTCGCAGTAGCAGTTGCTGCTGTCGCAGCTCTCGCTGTCAGCGCACTACCTGCGCAGGCGTTTTCACCGCACTCTGAAGTCGGTGTCACGTCAACCACAATCAAACTAGGAATCACAGTTCCGCTTACCGGCGCGGCTGCTCCTGGCTACAACAAGGTGCCTTATGCCATGAAGGCGTATTTTGATTACGTCAATGACAATGGTGGAGTTAATGGTCGCAAGATCCAACTCGTCATTAAAGATGATGCATATAGCCCAATCCTTGCTAAGTCAGTGACAAATGATTTGATTCTTAAAGACAAAGTTTTTGCACTCGTCGGAACACTTGGCACAGCCAATAACGAGGCAACATCAAAGTTTGTCAACGATAAGGGCGTTCCACGTCTATTCGTCAATACAGGATTTAGCGGTTTTGCTAATACAAAGAAGTACCCAACAACATATGCATTGTTCCCTTCCTATTACATGGAAGCGAAGGCAATTGGCGGATACCTCGACGATAAGTTTGCGGGCAAGAAAGTCGCCCTCATCTACCAGGATGATGACTTTGGAATCGATGCTCTTGCTGGTTTCAATCAGGTAGGAACAAAGTTTGTTGCCAAGATTCCTTATGCTTCAGGATCACAAACTGACCCAACAGTTGTTGGAAAGTGGATCACAAGCATCGTTACATCTGGAGCTGACACAGTTGTTCTCTTCGGTGTTTCAACAGCAACTGCCGCAGCTCTTGGTGGCGCATATAAGGCTGGTCTTGCTGGAAAGGTTCAATGGATCCTTGGGTCTGTTGGTGCTGACCCAACTACAATCAAGACACTTGCTCCAACAGCGCTCCCACTTTTGAATGGCGCAATTGCTGCTTCATTCTTGCCATCAGCAAATGATTCTGCAGATGAATATGTTGCTCAATTCCAAAAGATCAACACCCAATACAACAAGGGTGCTTCATTTGATAACAACGTTCTCGTTGGTATGAATGCTGGAATGCTCGCTGTTCAGGCACTTCGCGCAGCTGGTACATCACCTACCCGCGCAAAGCTCATGGCAGCCATTGATGCTTCAGGCTCAAAGTTTGCAAGCGCAGGCTTTGCTCCTCTTGGCTGGTCTAAGTCAAGCCATATCGGATACAACGGATACTGGTTTGGACGCATTGCAGCTGATGCAACCATCGCCCCCGTTGATGGAGCAGGAAAGTACGTTTTGTATACAACCGATTCATCAACCGGCGCAGTTGTGAAGTCTGCAATTGCACGTCCGGCGATGCCAGCGAAGGGATTGCCTACAAACTAATGAAAACCTCATTCACAAAATTAACGAAGAAGTTTGCAGTTGTTGGAGCGTTTGCTCTCGCATCTGTCGCTATTAACTTCGCACCCTCAGCAGCTCATGCTGCACCTGCTTGCGCAGTTGGACCTGTTACCGCCTGCCAAGGCGTAACAAGCGACGGCGCTCCATATGTTATGCAGGTTCCAGGAAACTTTAATGGAACTGCTTTCATCTACTCACATGGATATCGCTACAACGTAGCTCTTCCATCATTGGGTTATCCTGCTGTTCTTAATACTCCACAACCTGGCCCAGTTATTGGATCAGACACCTCTGTTATCAAGTACCTCTTGAGCAAGGGATATGCGGTATTTGGTTCAGGTTTTGCACGTCAAGGTTGGAATGCTGATTCAGGCGTTGCAACAGATGTTGAGTTAATCAATACATTCAAGACACAGTTCCCAAAGACAACTCACGTTGTTGCATGGGGTGAATCTCTTGGTGGATTTATGACTCAAGTCCTTGCTGAAAAGCATCCTGAACTTATCTCAGCAGCAGGTCCAATGTGTTTGGCAACAAGCTCTGTTGAAGCCGAACTCACTATGGCTGGAGATTTCCTCTGGGGTCTAAAGACCTTCTTTGATCCAACAATCAAGGGTGGAAATTATGCAAATGCGATGGAGCCAATGCTTGATCTCCAAAAGGTTGTAGCACTTCTCACTGCACTCAAGAGTTCTATCGCAACTGGAGAATGGCCTGCAACTACACCTGCAGCTGTTAAGACAATGCTTGGAACAATTCCTCCACGCTCAGCTCTTCTGCTTGTTGGTTTGATGGCTGGACTTCCAACACAAAGTGCTCACTTTGATGGAAGCACAGGACCTGGATCTCCAAACTCAGCTGCATATACAAACTTTGCTCTCGCTGGATCTCCAGCACTTGCAATCCTAGAAAATGGATCAAGTGCGGCAGTTCTTGCAGTTCTTGCAACAGCTGATGTTGAACAGCAAGCAGGCGGAGCAATCTTTGATAACTCCATGACTGATTACGCTGCACGTGTTGAAAGTGAGAAGGCACAATTTACTTCTGGACTTTCAGGTGCGACTGCAACTGCAGGCATGCTTGCATACTTAAAGGCTGCACCTCGCGCAACAGCGCCGGCAGCATCAGTTGCAAAGATGCGCGCTCTTGCTTCCTACCAAGGCAAGATCAATGTTCCAACTATCACCATGGTTGGAATTGCAGACCCAATTACTCCAGCAGGTGGATCTCAATGGCTTGCAAATCAGTATGCAGCTCAATACGCATCTGCAAAGGCAGCAGCGCTCAAGGCGAAGACACAACGTCCTCGCACGGCACTTGCTTCAATCTGGGGTATGACTCCAAACCATTACACAACATTTGACGCAACTGGTGCTCCTGTAACAACGGCTGCAGCAGCAAATGGAACAAACCACTGTAACTTCACTGCAAAGCAATATATCGGCGTTGCTGATTTGCTTGCAGCTGCTGCGACAAGTGGAGAGCTTCCAAATCCACAAACAATTGCAACGACAGTTCGCAAAATGGGTGGATCGATTGTGGATGCTAAGTTCGAACCAGCACTTCCAAAGTTCTACGGTAACTAATACATACCGGTAGTACTGATGGGATTAGGCCTCGTGCGAAAGCACGGGGCCTTTCTCATGTACCGGTAACCTAAGGCCGTGACCACGACCGTAGATTCACTTGAAGAGATGCAAACCTTAGGGCGATCTTTGGGTGCGCGTTTAACCCGTGGCGACATTCTCCTTCTCAATGGAACTCTTGGTGCGGGGAAAACAAGCTTTGTTCAAGGTATTGGAGAAGCCCTGGGAATCAATGGAATTACCTCTCCAACATTTGTCATCTCTCGAACCCACCCCGGCACAATTCCATTGATACATGTCGATGCATATCGACTTGTCGGTGAACCCTGGGCTCTTTTTGACGACTTAGATTTAGAAAGTCAGATGAGTGATTCGATAACAGTTATTGAATGGGGCGATGGCTTTGTTGAACGTTTAGCCGATGAATTCTTAGAAATTCAATTGGGCTTTGGCGAGGGCGAAAACCAACGAACTCTGACCGCTGTTCCACACGGATCACGGTGGCAAGGATTTTTGCTATGAGCACGATTCTGGCTATCGATACATCTACCTCTCGAACAACAGTCGCTCTGGTAAAAGATGGGTCAGTTGTGGCGGGGCTTCATCACGATGACCCCATCGCACACGGTGAAGTATTACCGCGACTTATTTCTGAATTATTGAAGTTGGAAAATTCAATCGATGAAGTTGTTATTGGAATGGGCCCCGGCCCCTTTACTGGACTACGAGTAGGAATTGTCTTTGGACAATCATTTGCATTTGCTCGAAATATTCCATGGCGCGGAATTTGCTCTTTAGATTCCATGGGAGCCCAAGTTCAGGGCTCTGCGATAGTTGCAGTTGATGCTCGTCGCAAGGAGCTCTTTTGGGCGGAGTTCAAAGAGGGAAAAAGAATTACCGAACCTCAGGTTGCACTTCGACATGTTGTCGATAGTTTTGCTAGTACAGCTCTCCCACTTTTTCTCGAAGGAGATATTTATCCATCAGCGGAGTTAATGCCAGCAATAATTGGCGATATTCGCGAGCCTATTTATATTCGTCGACCAGATGCTTATCCATCACCAGCTGGCGTCACATTTCGCGCAATGAATGCAATGGATCTCGTGGTTGTTTCTTCTCTCGAAAAGAGTATTTATGCTGGTGAAGATCCATGGAGTATGGAGCAATTTAAAGAGGAACTTGCGGCCAATGACCGGTATTACTTAGTCGCAGAAAAAGAGGGCGTTGTTATTGGATATTGCGGCGTTATGCTCGCAGGCGAGATTGCTGACGTCCTTACAATTACCGTTGATCCACGCCTTCGACGGCAGGGGATTGGTCGAGAGTTTTTAAAACGCCTCATCGATTGGGCTCGAAATAAAAAGGCTGAGTCGATGATGTTGGAGGTGCGGGTTGGAAATGACGCTGCCCGGCCTTTGTATACATCGAGCGGTTTCTACCCTCTCAATACCCGTAGCGATTATTACGGACCTGGACTCGATGCTTTGGTTATGAAGAAGGATCTTCGATGAGTCAGCCACTTGTTCTTGGAATTGAGACATCGTGCGATGAGACTGCTATTGGAATTGTTCGGGGAAGAACTCTTCTCGCAAATGTTATCTCCTCAAGCGTTGAGGAGCATGCACGCTTTGGTGGGGTGGTACCTGAAATTGCAAGTCGTGCACATTTAGAATCCATTCACTCAGTTCTTACCCGTGCGCTTGAAGAGGCAAAGGTTTCTTTAAATGATATCGATGCATTTGGAGTGACCGCTGGTCCGGGATTAATTGGTGCATTACTTGTGGGCGTTAGTTCGGCATCTGGACTTTCACTTGCTTTAGACAAACCTCTTTATGGTGTGAATCATCTTTCCGCCCACCTTGCCGTGGATTCATTAAATTCTGATCACACACTCAAGCCAGCTATTGGTCTGCTCGTTAGTGGGGGACATAGTTCAATATTAAAAGTAGGAGATTTCTCATCAGATGTTGAAGTGCTTGGATCCACGATGGATGATGCCGCGGGTGAAGCATTCGACAAGATTGCTCGAATTCTGAAATTAGATTTTCCGGGTGGCCCTGCGATAGATAAAATTGCAAAGGATGGAGATTGCACAGCCATTGAATTTCCTCGCGGCCTGACAAACGACCCGGGCCATCTGTACGACTTTTCATTCTCGGGACTGAAGACTGCGGTCTCTCGATTTCTTCAAAAGACTCCTGATGCCAAAGTTGCCGATGTCGCAGCCTCTTTCCAGGAGGCAGTCGTCGACGTGCTCCTGACGAAAGCGCTCGCAGCTGCAAAATTCCATGGCCTTGAAAACCTCATCATCGCCGGCGGTGTTGCAGCCAATTCCAGACTTCGGGCGCTCGCGCTCGCGCGTTGCCAGGCAGCCGGGATCTCACTTCGGATACCTCCAGCGGCTCTGTGTACCGATAACGGCGCTATGGTCGCCGCCTTGACCTCCCTCGCCGTTTCCAGCGGGGCTCCCGCCTCCTCCCTTGGCCTGGCTGCCGAGTCCAGCACTGGCCTGGATCGAGTTCTTTGGGCCTAATTTCTCATAGTAGAGTTTGCTTTAGCACTCACGTAGTGACACTGCTAATCAGCTATTAGAAGGAGAAACCATCATGGCAATTTCCATCAAGCCACTTGAAGACCGTGTTGTCGTAAAGACAAACGAGGCAGAACAGAAGACCGCTTCAGGTCTTGTAATCCCAGATACTGCACAAGAGAAGCCACAAGAGGGAACAGTCGTTGCTGTAGGCCCAGGTCGCTTTGATGATGGCGTTCGCGTCCCAATGGATATCAAGGTCGGCGACGTTGTCCTGTACAGCAAGTACGGCGGCACCGAAGTAAAAGCTTCAGGTGAAGAATATTTAGTTCTCTCTGCTCGCGACATTCTCGCGATTATCGAAAAGTAAGGCGAAGTAATTCATGGGCAAAAGTCTGCAATTTGACGAGGTAGCTCGTCGTGGCATGGAGCGCGGAGTAAATATCCTCGCTGACACTGTCAAAGTAACTCTCGGGCCTAAGGGTCGTAACGTTGTAATCTCAAAATCGTATGGCGCACCACTCATTACAAATGATGGCGTGACAATTGCGAAAGAGATTGAACTTTCTGATCCAGCCGAAAACATGGGCGCACAGCTCGTGAAGCAGGTTGCTGAAAAGACAAACGATGTCGCTGGTGATGGAACAACAACGGCAACCGTCTTGGCACAAGCAATGGTTCGCGAAGGTCTGCGTAATCTCGCAGCTGGCGCACAACCAATGGAGCTGAAGTACGGTATCGAACAAGCTGTCTCGGCTCTTTCAGAAGAGTTGAAGAAGAATTCGACTGCTGTGTCTGGAAAGTCTCAGATTGCTGATGTTGCAACAATCTCTGCGCAAGATAAGGCGATTGGCGATCTCATTGCAGAAGCAATGGATAAGGTCGGCAAAGATGGCGTTATCACCGTAGAAGAATCTTCGACCACAGGTCTTGAACTCGAATTCACCGAAGGAATGCAGTTCGATAAGGGGTATATCTCACCTTATTTCGTTACTGATTCTGACCGCATGGAGACAGTTCTTGAAGATGCATACATCTTGATTTCGGGCACAAAGATCTCAAACCTCAACGAGGTTCTTCCAGTTCTTGAAAAAGTTGCTTCTGCAAGCAAGCCACTATTGATTATCGCCGAAGATGTTGAAGGGGAAGCTCTTTCAACTCTCGTTGTAAACCGCATGCGCGGAACATTCGCTTCAGCTGCTGTAAAGGCTCCAGGTTTTGGAGATCGTCGAAAGGCTATGTTGCAAGATATTGCAATCCTTACAGGCGGTCAGGTCATCACTCCAGAAGTGGGTCTCAAGCTCGATCAAATCGATCTTTCACTTCTCGGCCGTGCTCGCCGCGTTGTCATCACAAAGGACAACACCACCATCGTTGACGGCTCAGGCGATAAGGCACAAGTTGCCGCTCGCGTCTCTGAGATTCGTAACGAGATTTCTTCAACCGATTCTGATTGGGATCGCGAGAAGCTTCAAGAGCGCGTTGCAAAGCTCGCCGGTGGAGTTTGTGTCATCAAGGTTGGCGCACACACTGAAGTTGAATTGAAGGAAAAGAAGCACCGTCTCGAGGATGCGATTTCTGCAACCCGTGCCGCTGTCGAAGAAGGAATTGTTGTCGGTGGAGGAGCAGCCCTTGTTCATGCTGCTACCGCACTTGAAAATGATCTCGGCTTTGAAGGTGACCGCGCTGTAGGCGTTCGACTTGTTCGCAAGGCATGTGATGAGCCACTTCGTTGGATTGCAGAAAATGCTGGCCAAGAAGGTTATGTTGTTGTATCAAAGGTTCGCGCAATGAAGCCAAATGAAGGCTTCAACGCAGCTGATGACACATATGGCGATCTCGTGAAGCAGGGCGTTATCGATCCCGTAAAGGTCACTCGCTCAGCTCTTGCAAATGCAGCTTCGATTGCTGCAATGTTTATTACTACTGAAGCTCTTGTTTTTGAGACTCCGGAAGATAAGCACGAGCAGGCAGATGCTGGTCACGGTCATAGTCATGGACCTGGTGGCCACAGCCACTAGCAATTTGCTAGCTATCTACTACCAAGAAATGGCCCTCCTCCTTTGGGAAGAGGGCCATTTTTTTGATTCCTGACCTTGGACACTAGTATTGCCAAATGTTCGGGTCCCAAGAAAGCGCCAATGAAAAAGTTGTCCTGCTTGGACTCACCTACGACGATGTTTTGCTTCTGCCAGATGAATCTGATGTTGTTCCTTCTGAAGTAAATACACGCACACGCCTTACACGAAATATAGATATCGCAGTCCCCGTTATCTCCTCGGCGATGGATACTGTCACTGAAGCGCGCATGGCTATTGCTATGGCAAAGGCAGGCGGAATCGGAATCATTCACCGAAATCTTTCCATCGAAGATCAAGTTAAAAATGTTATTGAAGCAAAGAAATCTGGACTAGCCGGCGCTGCAGTAGGTGTGGGCGATGACGGATTTGCTCGCGCTTCAGCTCTTATCGAGGCTGGAGTTGATGTCGTTGTTGTTGATACCGCACATGGCCATCACCGAGCAGTGCTTGAATCTGTTGCACGCATACGTGCTGCCTTTCCATCCATCGACATCATCGGCGGAAATATCGCTACACGAGCCGGTGCGCAAGCCCTCATCAATGCTGGCGTTGATGCAGTAAAGGTTGGCGTTGGTCCAGGATCCATCTGCACAACCCGTGTTGTTGCCGGAGTTGGCGTTCCTCAAGTAACAGCAATCATGGAAGCTCACAAAGCTTGTGTAAAAGCTGGAATTCCACTTATCGCAGATGGCGGACTCCAATTTTCTGGAGATATCGTCAAGGCAATTGTTTCTGGCGCAGATACAGTCATGCTTGGCTCTCTTCTTGCAGGAACTGATGAATCTCCTGGTGAAGTTATTGAGATTAATGGTTTGAAGTACAAGGGTTATCGCGGAATGGGTTCACTCGGAGCGATGCAATCTCGCGGCGAGCAAAAGTCATATTCCAAAGATCGCTATATGCAAGATGACGTTCTCGCAGAAGACAAACTTGTACCTGAAGGAATCGAAGGAAAAGTTGCAGCACGCGGTCCTGTTGCCACGGTCGTACACCAACTCGTCGGAGGACTTCGCTCCGGAATGGGTTATGCAGGCGCTCCCACTATTGCTGACCTTCAAAAGAATGGTCGCCTCATTCAAATTACTGCAGCTGGTCTCCAAGAGAGCCACCCGCACGATGTTCTCGATGTCCAAGCAGCCCCTAATTACAATCGAAAGTAAGAGAGATTATGGAATTCGAAATCGGACCCAGCAAGAGAGCCCGTCAAGCATTCTCTTTTGATGATATTGCAATCGTTCCAAGTCGTCGTACTCGTGATCCAAAAGAAGTGTCGACTCAATGGCAGATCGATGCATACAAGTTCGATCTCCCATTTCTTGCAGCGCCTATGGATTCAGTTGTTTCTCCCGAGACAGCAATCGCCATCGGTCGTCTTGGAGGAGTCGGTGTTCTCAATCTTGAGGGCCTCTGGACTCGTCACGAAAATCCACGAATCGCACTTGGTGAAATTTCATCTCTTCCGCAGGAGCAGGCAATTCGCCGTATGCAAGCCCTTTATGCAGCTCCAATCCAGCCAGAATTGATTAAATCTCGTATTGCCGAAATCCGCGCATCTGGAGTGACAGTTGCAGGCGCTCTTTCGCCCGCTCGCACTGCTGAATTCCACAAAGTTGTTGTAGATGCAGGAGTTGATATCTTTGTTATCCGCGGAACAACAGTTTCTGCTGAGCATGTTGCAACAGAGACAGCTCCACTCAATCTAAAGAAGTTTATTTATGATCTTGATGTACCTGTCATTGTTGGTGGAGTTGCAACTGGGCAGAGCGCACAACATTTAATGCGTGCCGGAGCCGCAGGTGTCCTTGTTGGTTTTGGCGGGGGATCAGCCCACACAACGCGCACAGTATTGGGAATTGAGGTTCCGATGGCATCGGCCGTTGCTGATGTAGCTTCTGCTCGCCGTGATTACATGGATGAATCCGGCGGACGGTATGTCCATGTTATTGCCGACGGTTCAGTTGGTAAGAGCGGTGATATTGCAAAGGCCATTGCATGCGGCGCAGACGCTGTCATGATGGGCTCTCCTCTTGCAAAGGCGACAGAAGCTCCTGGAATGGGTTGGCATTGGGGCCAGGAAGCGGCTCATGAAGAACTTCCACGTGGCAATCGCGTTCATGTTGGAACTGTCGGATCATTGGAAGAGATTCTCACTGGTCCATCGCATACCTCTGATGGCTCTATGAATCTCTTCGGCGCACTTCGCAGAGCAATGGCGACATCTGGATATTCAGATCTCAAGGATTTCCAAAAGGTAGAGGTCGTAATTAGCCGTGGCTAACCAGAACCAACAACTCGTTCTCGTTGTCGATTTTGGTGCCCAGTATGCGCAATTAATCGCACGCCGCGTGCGACAAGCCCAGGTCTATTCAGAAATTGTTTCATCATCGATGCCTGTTTCTGAGATGCTCGCTAAAAAACCAACTGCAATCATTCTTTCTGGTGGCCCTTCCAGTGTCTATGAAGCCGGCGCGCCAACACTGGATTCAGCGATCTTTGATCACAATATTCCGGTATTTGGAATTTGTTATGGATTCCAAGCAATGGCCGCAGCGCTTGGTGGAACAGTGACCCACACGGGCAAATCTGAATTTGGTCGCACAGCAATGCAACATCGCTCGGATTCTAAATTACTGAAGGATCTTCCATTTGAATTTAATGTGTGGATGAGCCACGGAGATAGCGTTACTGAAGTTCCAGCAGGTTTTGTGGGCACGGCTAAAACAGCTGACACACCCATCGTTGCTTATGAAAATGAAGATGGGAAGTTAGCAGGCGTTCAATTCCATCCAGAAGTTCTTCATTCTGAAAATGGACAAGAAATCTTGAGACGATGGTTGATAGATATTGTTGGATGCACACCATCGTGGACAAGTGAAAATATCGTTACCCAGGAAGTTGAAAAGATTCGTGCTTCTGTAGGAAAAGGCCGTGTTATCTGCGGACTTTCCGGAGGCGTCGATTCTGCAGTTGCGGCAGCAATTGTTCAGAAGGCAATAGGCTCCCAATTAACTTGTGTATTTGTTGACCACGGTCTCTTGCGTGAAGGTGAAGCAGAACAAGTAGAAAAAGATTTTGTAGCCGCAACAGGCGTGGAATTGATGGTTGTGGATGCACGCGAAAAATTTCTTAACGCACTTGCAGGTGTTACAGATCCTGAAAAGAAGCGAAAAATTATTGGTGCTGAGTTCATTCGCTCCTTTGAAGAGGCGGCCCGCACACTTTCAGCCAACGAATCTATTGATTTCTTAGTACAAGGAACTCTTTATCCTGATGTAGTTGAATCTGGTGCTGATGGTTCAGGTTTAACTGCAAATATTAAGTCGCACCACAATGTTGGCGGCTTGCCCGATGACCTTCAATTCACCTTGATTGAGCCCCTTCGCACTCTCTTTAAGGATGAAGTTCGCGAAGTTGGACTTCAGCTGGGTCTTCCAGGAGAGATTGTGTGGCGCCAACCCTTCCCAGGTCCAGGCTTAGCAATTCGTATTGTCGGTGAAGTTACTGAGAATAGACTTACAATTCTTCGAAAAGCCGATTCCATCGCTCGATATGAATTAAAATCAGCCCAGTTGGATCGAGAGATTTGGCAATGCCCTGTAGTCCTCCTCGCCGATGTGCGAAGTGTGGGAGTGCAAGGTGATGGAAGAACATACGGACATCCGATTGTTCTTCGCCCGGTTTCAAGTGAAGATGCGATGACAGCAGATTGGAGTCGTCTCCCATACGATGTATTGGAGAAGATTTCTACTCGCATCACCAACGAGGTTCGCGATGTAAATCGAGTAGTCCTCGATATTACGAGTAAACCTCCCGGCACCATTGAGTGGGAATAGATTGGATGTACACCGAAATGTTGAACTCTAAGAAGAAGGTTGTCGCACTCGTTGCGCTCTCACTTCTTGCTTCTGCTTCATTTTCTTCTCTCTCTTTTGCGAAGGACTCAAAGGTCGCCGCTGTTTCAAAGACAGATGATAAGAAGAAGGGTGCAGCAAAAGCACTCTGTTCAACGACAACGGCTTCTGCCCACAAAGAGCCAGCTATCCAACCTCCTGCAGTAAAGATGCCTGTCAAGAATCGAACATTTATTTTCGATACAAATTGCGGCCAGATCGTTGTTGAAGCTGACGGCGCACATGCACCTCTTACCGTTCTTGTTATGACTACTTTGGCAAAGGGTGGGTATTTCAATCAGACACTCTGCCATCGCCTCACAACAAGCGGGCTCTACGTCCTTCAATGCGGCGATCCAACCGCAACTGGCTCTGGTGGACCTCTCTTCACCTATGACGATGAAAATCTTCCACAACCTGTTGCAAATAATTACCCTGCGGGAACCGTTGCAATGGCAAATTCTGGCTTAAGCCAGAGCGGTCACGGTACAAATGGAAGCCAATTTTTCTTGGTCTATCAAGACACAACTCTCGGTGCCAATTACACACGTTGGGGAAGAATCACAAAGGGTTTGGATATTCTCAAGGCAATCGCCGCACAAGGTGTACTCGGTGGCGGAACTGATGGAACACCAAAACAAAGTGTTGGTATTGAGAAAGTAACTATTAAGTAATTAATTAAGCAGTTGCAACAACGCGGAATGTCTCCGCATATTTACCTTCACCCAGGCCTTGCGCCTCAGCGTTTCGTGTACCCCATTCACGAACACGATCATCGAGTTCTGGAGCATGTGCGGTCTGCGAAACGTGCGACCTAATAGCTGCAAGCTTGCGATCCATGGTCTGCGTGATATCAACAACATGGTTGACCTCATTGGGTGACATAACCCAAACTTCCTGAACGGTCCAAGGTTCAAGCCCTTCCTTCTTTAACAAATCTTCGAAGGCAAAAGGATTTCCGGCATCGGGGTAGACAGCCTGCATTGCTGCCTCAGCTGCCGCCATATGATCAGGATGGCTAGAAAATATTCTTTCCCAATTACGTTCTGGATTTTGAATCACCATTCTCTGTGGACGAACTTTTCGAATGGCTCGAACAATCTCCTTGCGAAGTTCAATGGTGGGTACAAGGTGGCCATCCACATAATTGAGGAAGTGAATATCGCTTACGCCGAGAACTTTTCCAGCATCCCGCTGTTCCTGCTGGCGAATCTTGGGCATTTCACTTCGATCGACAGAAGGATCAACCCCGCCTTGGTCTCCATTTGTGCAGACATAATATGAAATTTCAATGCCCTTATCGCTCCATTGAGCAATCGTTCCACCCGCGCCAAAATCGAGGTCGTCAGGGTGGGCAGTGACAAAGAGAATTCGTTCAATTGCAGAGTCATCAAGAGGAGGCATAGAGCGAAGGTTACACTCCACTCGTGTCATTACTTGAAGGTCTCAATCCACAGCAGCGTGATGCTGTTATCCACGAGGGAGCCCCACTCCTCGTTGTTGCAGGCGCTGGGTCGGGTAAGACAAGAGTTCTCACGCGAAGAATTGCCTACCTTTTAGGGCAGCGGGGAGTAGCCCCATACGAGGTTTTGGCAATTACCTTCACAAATAAAGCTGCTGCTGAAATGAAGGAACGTGTGGCGGAGCTTGTTGGAGATCGAGCAAAATCTATGTGGGTCTCCACATTTCACTCCGCATGTGTACGAATTCTTCGAAATGAAGCAACAAAATTAGATTTCACCACATCTTTTGCTATTTATGACTCTGCCGATAGTTCCGCTCTTATTAAACGCATCATGAAAGAACTTGGTCTAGATGGAACAGAGATCAAGCCTGGAGCAATTCAGGCAAGAATTTCTAACGCAAAAAATGAACTTCAAACCCCAAGTCAATTTCAGCGTGCTGAATTCGATTTTGTAGACAAGATGGCGGCCGAAATTTATCCCGTTTACCAACGACGACTCACTGCATCGAATGCAATGGACTTTGATGATCTCATTATGAAAACAGTCGAAGTTTTGCAAAAATTTCCGGAAGTTCGCGCTCGCTATCGTTCGCGCTTCAAACACATTCTGGTTGACGAGTATCAAGACACAAACCATGCTCAATATATGTTGATTCGCGAACTTGTTGGAACGGAAGATGAAGGTATGCCTACTGCAGAACTGTGCGTTGTAGGTGATGCAGATCAATCAATTTATGCCTTCCGCGGTGCAAATATTCGAAACATTCTCCAATTCGAAGCAGATTATCCCAGTGCTAAAACCATTATGCTTGAGCAGAATTATCGATCTACTCAAAATATTTTGACTGCCGCAAACTCAGTGATTGCAAATAATAAAGGCCGAAAAGAGAAGAACCTCTGGTCCGAATCTGGAGACGGTAGCCATATTGTTGGATATGTTGCAGAGACCGATCACGAAGAAGCTGAATTTATTACATCTGAAATTCGCCGGCTCAAGGATGAAGGCACCTCTACCCCAGGTGAGACCGCAATTTTCTACCGAACAAATGCACAGTCACGTTCTATAGAAGCGACGCTTGCTCGCTCTGGGATTCCATACAAAGTTGTTGGAGGGCTTCGATTTTTTGAACGAGCGGAAGTAAAAGACATGCTCGGGTACTTAAAGGTTCTTGTTAATCCAGCTGACGAAATCTCACTTCGTCGAATCGTCAACACTCCAAAGCGCGGTATCGGAGACCGTGCGATTGAGATTGTTGACGAGTTTGCAAAGAAGCATGGAATTTCATTGTGGGAGGCGATGAATCAAGTGGAGAGCGAACTTCCAGCGCGTTCCCTCCAAGCTATCCGAGACTTTCTTGCATTGATGTATACCTTGCGAACCCTTGTTGAAGCAAAGAGCAAGCCGTCAGATATAGCAAAAGCCGTTCTTGAACAGAGCGGGCTAGAAACAGAATTGAAGAAGAGCACGGACCCACAGGATGAAAGTCGTCTTGAAAATTTACAAGAATTAGTCAGCGTTGTTCGCGAATATGAAGAGTCGGAATTAGAAGAATCAGAAGAAGCGACACTTGCTGGATTTCTTGAAGGTGTTTCACTTGTTGCCGATTCTGATCAAATTCCAGATGGAGAAGATCACGGTGGCGTAGTCACTCTGATGACTCTTCACACCGCAAAGGGATTGGAATTTCCCACGGTTTTTCTCACCGGCATGGAGGAGCAGATTTTTCCTCACTTCCGCGCTCTTGAAAAAGAGCAGGAGCAGAGTTTTACGGAATTAGAAGAAGAGCGTCGATTGGCTTATGTTGGTCTCACCCGAGCGCGCGAGAGACTGTATCTTTCACGTGCTATGTCTCGGATGGCATTTGGAAATTGGAAAAGCAATGAGCCATCACGTTTCCTATCTGAAATTCCGACCGAGGTTATTTCATGGAATGAACAAACGAGCACAACATTTACTCCAAAAGTGCGGAAGAGCTTTGGCCCTCCACCAAAGGCAACGGGAAAGAGAATTACTCCAACTTCGGCTCTGGTCTTGGCAACCGGAGATCGTGTGGCTCATGACACATTTGGCCTGGGAACGGTTGTTATTGTGAGCGGTGACGGTGACCGCGCCGAAGCCACCATCAATTTCGGCTCACTAGGGGAGAAGCGCCTTCTCCTTCGCTATGCCCCGGTAGAAAAGCTCTAGTTCTAAGCCAGTAAGATTCCCCTGTATTAATCACTCTCTATTAATTAGATGATCGGGGAAATCAGTGGATCTCTTTGAGTATCAAGCTCGAGATCTCTTCGAATCTCATAACATTCCAGTTCTTGCTGGCGCAGTTGCAACAACTGCAGATGAAGCTGAAAAAGCGGCATCAGTTATGGGTGGTCGAGTTGTCGTAAAGGCTCAGGTAAAAATAGGTGGACGTGGAAAAGCTGGCGGCGTAAAGCTTGCAGAAGACGCTTCCGATGCTCGTGAAAAAGCATCCGCCATTCTTGGAATGGATATAAAGGGCCACACCGTTCATAAAGTGATGATTGCTCAAGCTGCGCCAATTGCTGAAGAGTATTACGCATCAATTCTTCTTGATCGAGCCAATCGTAATTTTCTCGTTATGGCATCAGTTGCTGGCGGAATGGAAATTGAAGAGGTTGCAAAGACTCAACCCGAAAAGCTTGCTCGCGTTGGTATCGATCCAAATGTTGGAGTAACACTCGAGAAGGCAAAGGAAATTGCCCGCCTCGGTCAATTCCCTGCAGAAGTGCAGGATCAAGTTGCCGATGTTCTTGTGAAATTATGGGCTGCATTTGTTGCTGAAGATGCAACGCTGATGGAAATCAATCCACTTGTAAAAACTGAAGATGGTCGAATTGTCGCCCTTGATGGAAAAGTGACTTTGGATGACAATGCTGAATTTCGACATGCCGATCATGAAGCACTCATTGATCACGCATCCGCTAATCCATTAGAAGCAAAGGCGAAGGAACTCAACCTCAATTACGTCAAACTTGAGGGAGAAGTCGGAATCATCGGAAACGGTGCTGGACTTGTTATGAGTACTCTCGATGTTGTCGCTTATGCGGGTGAAAAGTATGGCGTGAAGCCTGCAAACTTCCTTGATATCGGAGGAGGTGCATCTGCCGAGGTTATGGCAAACGGCCTTTCCATTATTCTTGGTGATTCAGATGTGCGAAGCGTTTTCGTCAATGTCTTCGGTGGAATCACAGCATGTGATGCTGTCGCAAATGGAATTGTTCAAGCTCTCACCATCTTGGGTGATAAAGCCACAAAGCCAATCGTTGTTCGCCTGGATGGAAATAACGTTCTTGAAGGTCGTCGAATTTTGAATGAAGCAGCACACCCACTGGTACAGCAGCTCGACACCATGGATGGAGCAGCTGCAAAGGCTGCAGAATTGGCGGCAAAATAATGTCAATCTTCATTAATAAAGAGACCCGTCTGATTGTTCAGGGAATGACAGGTTCTGAAGGCACAAAGCACACTGGTCGCATGATTGCATCAGGAACAAATGTTGTCGGCGGAGTAACACCTGGAAAGGGTGGCCAATCTGTCGAGATTGGTGGCAAGACTCTTCCTGTTTTTAATACTGTTTCTGAAGCTATGGCTGCAACGAATGCAAATGCCTCCGTTGTTTTTGTCCCGCCAAAGTTTGCAAAAGCAGCTGTTATTGATGCTATCGATGCAGAAATTCCATTGGTTGTTGTAATCACCGAAGGAATTCCCGTTCACGATTCTGCTGCTTTTTACGCGTACTCAGTAAGTAAGGGAAAGACGCGCATCATTGGACCAAATTGCCCAGGACTCATCAGTCCGGGACAATCAAATCTTGGAATTATTCCTGCAGATATAACAGGACCTGGTCGAATCGGCCTTGTTTCTAAATCTGGAACTCTTACATACCAAATGATGTATGAGTTACGTGATTTTGGATTCTCAACTGCTGTTGGCATTGGTGGAGACCCGGTTATCGGAACAACTCATATTGATTGCCTCCGCGCATTCCAAGATGATCCAGATACTGATGCAATTGTCATGATTGGAGAAATTGGCGGCGACGCTGAAGAACGCGCAGCAGCATTTATCGCTAAATACGTCACAAAGCCTGTTGTTGGATATGTTGCCGGCTTTACTGCCCCAGAAGGAAAGACGATGGGTCACGCAGGTGCAATCGTCTCTGGTTCATCCGGTACAGCTCAAGCAAAGAAGGAAGCACTTGAAGCTGCTGGAGTTAAAGTTGGCAAGACGCCAAGTGAAACTGCAGAACTCATGCGCGCCATCCTCAAAGGTTAACCATTCGTGTTGCGCCGCATCCTTTCGATATCGCTGATACAGGCAGCAAAGGGTGCGGCCTTAACTTTATTTCCATCAATCTTCATCTCACTTTTAGCTTGGTCAACAGCAGGAAGCACAAGCGGAAACACAACAGATCCGATTCGTGGAGCAGTATGGATTTGGCTCGGTGCCCATCTCTCACCATTTGAACTTCACACCACAACAAGTCAGGGTTTGGGATTCCTATCCATCCTTCCGCTTGGTGCGATCATTTTTCCTATGTGGGCAGTACGGCGCACATTTGGACGCGTCATTGAAGTTGCTCCAAAAATTCGTGCAGCACGAATTTTTTACATCCTCTTTTACACATTAATTACAATAACTCTTGCCATTGTCACTGCAACAAATTCGGTAACTCCGATGTGGTACTACGCAGGTCTCTGCGCCGCCATCACAGCTCTTGTTTCTACTTTTACGCTCAATCCCCGTCCTGCTCTTGCAATCATGGTGTATATCTTTTCCATCGCTTGGGGAATTGCCGCAATTTCACTTTCAATCTCACTCCTAGCTCACTGGAAAGTTGTTCACGATTTATCTGTGGTGATTGCCCCCGGTCTCATCGGCGGGATTCTGTTTACTGCGCTTCAAATTCTCTATATTCCAAATATGGCACTTGCTGGACTGGGATACTTCACAGGATCGGGATTTAGTTTGGGTGCACACACACTTGTGTCTCCCACTACCTTTACGCTGCATCAAATTCCAGCAATTCCAATTTTGGGTGGATTACCGACTGGGACTCATCCATTCTTATTGGTGGGCGTGATCTTCTGGCCACTTCTTTTCTTTTCTTCATATTTCGTCATTGGTAAAGTTCATCAGAGCTGGTCGGCACGAAATAGGGAAATTTTGCGAACATTTATCATGACAACTTTTTTCATTTGGGAAATTTCCTATTTCGCTTCAGGAGAACTTCTTACTCCTTCCATGAAGCGAACTGGCATACTTCCAGAGCGAACAACCTCGATTGCTGCGCTCTCTGCCTTGGCGATTGCCGTTATTTTTTTCTATGGGCCGACTCTTTTTCGTCGAATCGTAAAACGTGGCTAAGCGCATTGTCCTGCTCGCATCAGGTGCGGGGTCCCTCGCCACATCTGTTATGAAGGCTGTCCAGGATGGATCTCTTGATCTTGTGATTACCCGCGTGATCTCTGATCGACCAGCACCTGTTTTGGAGATTGCTCGTTCCCACGGATTTCAATCCGCCCTCGTTGATTACTCATTATTTAATAACCGTCAAGAATGGTCAGATGCGCTTGTTACATTGATTGATGACGATCACGTGGACCTGGTCGTAAGCCTGGGTTTTATGCGAATACTTCCAGCAAACTTTCTCACCCACTTTAAAGTTATCAATACCCATCCTGCCTTGCTTCCGCTCTTTCCTGGCGCGCATGCTGTTCGAGATGCACTTTCCGCAGGCGTCTTGGAAACTGGCACAAGTGTCCATTGGGTCGATTCCGGGGTGGATACAGGAAAAGTCATATCTCAAGTAGCCGTAGAAATTTTGGCGGGGGATACCGAGGAGTCACTTCACGAACGCATTAAGATTCAGGAGCGCAAACTCATTGTCGAGTCGCTTCAAAACTTCTCTCGAGGAAAACTAGGTTAATCATGAGTTCGCATAAACCAATCCGAAGAGCCCTCATTAGTGTTTATGATAAGACTGGCCTTATCGAATTGGGAACTGCCCTCCTTGCTGCAGGTGTTGAGATTCTTTCAACTGGTTCAACTGCGCAAAAACTTTCTGCAGCCGGAATAGCCGTCACGCCTGTCGAGGATTACACGGGATTTCCCGAGATGATGGGTGGGCGAGTAAAAACTTTACATCCACGGATTCACGCAGGAATTCTGGCTGATCAAAATAATCCAGAACACCTCACCGCCATTTCCTCCCATGACATCGATCCATTTGATCTTGTAGTTATCAATCTCTATCCATTTGCGCAAACGATTGCCTCGACTGAAGATTTTTCTGAGTGCATTGAGCAAATAGATATTGGGGGCCCAAGCATGTTGCGTGGCGCTGCAAAAAATCATGGTTCTGTTGCAGTGGTTTCTGATCCATCTCAATATGAAAGAGTGTACGACGCTCTTACGCGCGGTGGTTTTACCCTCGAAGAGCGCACAACTCTTGCCATGGAAACATTCCGTCGAACAGCTGAATACGATCTTTCTATTGCGACGTGGCTTGGAGAAAAGACCAATACTTCAGATCAATGGCGCGGTCAGATTTGGGAGCGAATTGCCGGTCTTCGCTATGGAGAGAATCCTCACCAAAATGCCTCCGTTTACCAGAACTCAGGATTAAAGAAGACAGGAATTGCAAGCGCAATTCAACTTCACGGTAAAGAGATGTCATTTAATAATTACACGGACGCAGATGCTGCACTTCGCGCAGCTTTTGATCATCAAGAGCCGTGCGTAGCAATCATTAAACATGCAAATCCATGTGGAATTGCAGTCGCCACCGATATTGCCGCAGCTCATGCAAAAGCTCATGAGTGTGATCCGGTATCTGCCTTTGGTGGAGTTGTCGCTGCAAATCGCACTGTAACGGAGGCGATGGCCATGAAACTTTCAGAGATATTTACTGAGGTTGTTATCGCCCCTTCTTTTGAGAAAGCAGCTCTTGAAATATTAATGAAGAAGCCATCTATCAGAATTTTGACAGTTGAAGGGTATGAAATTCCGAGAGTAGAGCTTCGCCCGATATCTGGAGGTGCTCTCTTCCAAGATACTGACCTTGTTGATTCAGCGGGCGACAGTGCAGCTTCGTGGAAGCAGGTATCTGGCGATCCTGTTTCAGCAGAAATTTTGAAGGATCTTCAATTTGCTTGGCGCTCAGTTCGCGCTGTAAAAAGTAATGCAATTTTGCTCGCGCAGGATTGTTCATCAGTAGGCGTTGGAATGGGTCAAGTAAATCGTGTGGATTCAGCCCGTCTTGCTGTTTCACGAGCAGGTGAACGTGCACGTGGAAGCGTTGCCTCCAGTGATGCCTTTTTCCCATTTGCAGATGGATTACAAATTTTGATTGATGCAGGGGTTTGCGCCGTTGTTCAACCTGGTGGTTCTGTTCGCGATGAAGAAGTGATCGCTGCTGCCAAAGCTGGCGGTATTGCTATGTTCTTCACCGGCACTCGCCATTTTTCACATTCATAAGCCGAGCTTTCTAGAAGATAGGATGGGGTCATGAGCGCGCAGATTCTTGATGGCAAATTGACCGCCTCCACCATAAAAGGTGAACTCAAAAACCTTGTCGCAGAAATGTCTGTAAAGCCAGGTCTTGGAACTGTTCTTGTTGGTGACGATCCTGGTTCACACTCCTATGTTGGTGGAAAGCATCGCGATTGTGCTGAAGTAGGAATTCAATCCATACGAGTAGATTTACCGGCAAGTGCCTCCGAGAAAGATGTTCTTGCTGCAATAAAGGATCTCAATAACTCTGCAGAATGCACTGGCTATATAGTGCAACTTCCACTTCCGCAAGGGATCTCTGCAAACAAGGTTTTAGAAGCAATCGATCCTTCAAAGGATGCAGATGGATTGCACCCACTTAATCTCGGAAAATTAGTGCTGGGTGAGGCTGCGCCACTTCCCTGCACCCCTCGCGGGATTCTTGAACTTTTACATCGTTACAAAATTTCGACAAAAGGGGCTGAAGTTGTTGTGATGGGTCGTGGCATCACAGTTGGCCGGCCTTTGGGACTGATGATGACTCGTCGTGGCGATGATGCCACTGTGACTATTACTCATACGGCGACCAAAGACGTTAAAGCACATACACTTCGTGCTGACATCATTGTTGCCGCAGTTGGAAGCGCACATTTACTTACCCCGGATATGGTCAAGCCCGGCGCCGTTGTTCTCGATGTTGGAATTACGCGAACTGATGTCGGACTGTTGGGCGATGTCCATCCAGGTGTTTTTGAAGTTGCATCATTTGTTGCACCGATGCCAGGGGGAGTTGGCCCGATGACGCGAGCAATGCTTCTTGCAAACGTTGTTGAAAGCGCTCGTCGCGGGAAGTAAAGGCTGTGAAGAAAAAACTCAATCTTGAACAGATGCGAACCATTGGGCTAGCACTCATCATTTTTGGAGTTGTGATTGCCATCTTTGGAAAAGTCAGAACAGGAAGCCTCTTACTTGCCGTAGGTATGGGCGAATACGCGTATGCGCGCTACCTGATCATTGGTATGAAGCGCAGAATTGAGTTATTTGTACCACTCCTTATAGCGGTAGCGCTTTTCATTGTGTCCCTCACCCTTCCGCACGCGGGGTAATATTCAACCGGTATTTTGTAAAACCTCAACAATCGGAAGGTAGACCATGTCAGCTCAGAAGAATCTCAAGGGCAAAGTCACTGTAGTTGGAGCGGGATTCTATGGATCCACAACAGCGCTGCGTCTTGCTGAATACAACATCTTCGAGACTGTCGTGCTAACAGATATTGTCGAAGGAAAGCCTGAAGGCTTGGCCTTGGATATGAATCAATCACGTTCCATTGAAGGTTTTGAAACAAAGGTGATCGGCGCGACAACTACTGCAGAAGGTGCTGGATACGAAGCCACTGCAAACTCTGATGTTGTCGTTATTACAGCAGGTCTTCCACGCAAGCCAGGCATGTCTCGAATGGATCTCATTGGGGTCAACGCTGGAATCGTCCGCGGGGTTGCAGAAAATATTTCAAAGCATTCACCAAACGCCGTCATCATTGTGGTTTCAAATCCACTCGATGAAATGACAGCCTTGGCACAACTTGCAACTGGTTTTAGTAAAAATAAAGTCATGGGCCAGGCGGGCATGTTGGATACAGCTCGATTTACAAACTTTGTCGCTGAAAAGCTTGGTGTATCAGTTGGTTCAGTGAAGACTTTAACTCTTGGATCACACGGAGACACCATGGTTCCAGTCCCAAGTCGCTGCACCGTGGATGGAAAGCCACTTTCAACTCTTCTGAGTGAAACTGAGATTGCAGAACTCGTTGACCGCACCCGCAATGGTGGTGCAGAGGTAGTAGCCCTCCTGAAGACCGGCTCGGCATATTACGCACCTTCAGCCGCCGCTGCTCGTATGGCAAAAGCGGTCATTGAAGATTCAGGTGAAGTGATGCCTGTTTGCGCATGGGTTGATGGCGAATATGGAATTTCTGGCGTCTACCTTGGAGTTGAAGCAACAATTGGCAAGGAAGGTGTTCGCAAGGTTGTTGAAGGCTCACTCACTCCTTCAGAAGTTGATGCCCTCAAAGTCGCAGCTGAAGCAGTCCGCACAAAGCAAGCTGACGTAAAAGACCTCTAATTCGAATTTAGCCCCTGACATCATTAAGTAGAAAGCGGAAAAATGAGCAAGATTAAAGTTACAGGAACAGTTGTAGAACTTGACGGCGATGAAATGACCCGCATCATGTGGCAATTCATCAAGGACTCACTGATTCTTCCTTATTTGGATGTCAATCTCGAGTACTACGACCTTGGCATGGAAAACCGCGATGCAACTGATGATCAAGTCACCATAGATTCTGCTCATGCAATTCAAAAGCATGGAGTTGGAATTAAGTGCGCAACAATTACTCCAGATGAGGCACGCGTTGAGGAATTTGGCCTAAAAAAGATGTGGAAGTCTCCAAATGGAACAATCCGAAACATCCTTGGCGGAGTGATTTTCCGCGAGCCAATTATTATTAGCAATGTTCCTCGTCTTGTCCCACATTGGACAAAGCCAATCGTTATCGGACGCCATGCATTTGGCGATCAATATAAGGCGACTGATTTCAAGGTCTCTGGACCCGGAAAGCTCACTATTTCATTTGTTCCAGCCGATGGATCACCTGCACAGACTCACGAAGTTTATGATTTTGATTCCTCTGGTGTCGCTCTTGCGATGTACAACAAGGATGATTCAATTCGTGACTTTGCGCGCGCTTCCATGAACTATGGATTGCTCCGCAAATTCCCTGTGTATCTTTCGACAAAGAACACCATTTTGAAGGCCTACGACGGCCGCTTCAAAGATATTTTTGAAGAGGTTTACCAAGCAGAATTCAAGGCAAAATTTGAAGCGGCTGGAATTTGGTACGAGCATCGCTTGATCGATGACATGGTTGCAATGTCGCTTCGAATGGATGGCGGATATGTCTGGGCTTGCAAGAATTACGATGGCGATGTCCAATCAGATACCGTCGCGCAGGGATATGGCTCGCTTGGTCTCATGACTTCAGTTCTCATGACTCCAGACGGAAAGATTTGTGAATCTGAAGCAGCCCATGGAACTGTTACTCGTCACTATCGTGATCACCAAAAGGGCAAAGCAACTTCAACAAATCCAATTGCATCAATATTTGCATGGACCCAGGGCCTTGCTCACCGTGCAAAACTTGATAACAATCCTGAACTTGCGAAGTTCTGCGCAACGCTAGAGCGGGTTTGTATCGAGACTGTTGAAGAGGGAAAGATGACTAAGGATCTTGCTCTCCTTATCTCAAAGGAAGCTCCTTACCAATCCACCCAAGAATTCTTGAACTCTATTGATGAAAATCTCAAGAAGGCAATGGCTTAAGTAATTTCAATAAAAAACCCAGCCAATCGATTCTGATTGGCTGGGTTTTTTAATATCTCTTTAGTTTATGCGAAGACCTGTATTCACATCAAAGAGGTGAATTGCTTCTGGCTTTGCAGAAACTGTGACGCGATCCCCTGGCTTTGGTGGATTCTTGGGATCCCAACGAACGATGATCTGGGCGCCCTCATCTGAACTATTGGCAAACTTTATATCCGCATCGCCTGGGTTTCCGTAAACAAATGCATCTGCACCAAGTTCTTCGACAACTTCAACGTGAACGTGGAAGCCTTCAGAAGCTGGTGTAAATCCTTCAGGACGGATTCCAACAATTACTGATGATCCAGCTGATGCAGGAACATCAAATGTGTAATCACCAAGCTTGCCCTTACCGCCGCTTACAGGTGCGATGAGGAGGTTCATTGCAGGTGAACCAATG
>CAINRG010000006.1 GCA_903852585.1 uncultured Actinomycetes bacterium | reverse complement strand
TTCGATGATTCGATGTACCAAGCCATCAACCTGCCCTGCAAAACCGTAAATGGTTCCGGATTGAAGCGCTTCAACGGTGTTCTTTCCGATAACTGACTTCGGCTTTATTAATTCAATCTTTCGAAGTTGGGCTGCTCGAGCTGCGAGTGCATCGACAGATATTTCGATTCCTGGAGCAAGAGCTCCGCCAAGAAATTCACCTTTTGGCGAAACAACATCCAGATTTGTAGAGGTTCCAAAATCCACCACAATGCATGGTCCGTCCTCGCCATACAACGTGTGCGCAGCAAGGGTATTAACAATGCGATCTGCGCCAATCTCCTTTGGGTTATCAACGAGAAGAGGTACTCCTGTTTTAACACCTGGTTCAACGATGGTCGTTGGGATTGTTGAAAAGTATCGCGTAATCATCGTGCGAATTTCACGAAGTGTGGCAGGGACTGTGGAGCAAACAGAAAGCCCTGTAATTTCAAATCCTTCAATGAGTGAACGATATTGAAGCCACAGTTCGTCAGCAGTATCTCGTGGGTCTGTCTTTACTCGCCATGAGCGAGCGAGGGAGTCGCCATCAAATACTCCAAGAACGGTATTTGTGTTTCCTACATCGATTGTTAAAAGCATTTTCTACCTTCCCTGCTCTGTGAAATCTAATCCGATATCCAAGACCGGAGCAGAATGAGTCAACGCTCCAATAGCTAAGTAATCAACGCCGGTTGATGCATACGCCTTTGCATTCTCAATCGAAAGGCCGCCCGATGATTCAAGTTTTGTTCTTCCTCCAGCAATCTCCACCGCTTCGCGTGTCTGCTGCACAGACATGTTGTCGAGAAGTACGAGGTCAGCACCTGCGGCGAGAACTTCTTTAAGTTGTTCCAATGTATCCACTTCGACTTCAACAGATACATCTGGGTACTTTGCGCGAACTGACTCGAAAGCGGCACGGATTCCACCTGCAGCAAGAATGTGATTATCTTTGATGAGCGCCGCATCAGAAAGCGAAATCCGATGATTTACTCCGCCACCCATACGGACTGCAAACTTTTCAAGGTTTCGAAGAAGTGGAGTTGTCTTTCGAGTATCGCGAATTTTCGTCGATGTACCGGCTACCTCTAAAACCCACCGTCTTGTAAGCGATGCAATTCCGGATAAGTGCCCAAGAAAATTGAGCGCCGAACGCTCTGCAAGCAGCAACTTCTGCGTATTTCCCTTCGCAGAAATAATGACTTGGCCTTCTTCTACCGTTTCTCCATCAGAAATATGGATGATGTATTCGGTAATCTCGCAAACTTCAAGAACAGCTGCCGCCACAAGAACACCGGCCACTACTCCCGTCTTGCGGGCGCGAAATTGCGCCGAACTTTCCTGCGAAGTTGGAATAGTTGAATCAGAAGTCAGATCAACCCCACCATTGAGATCTTCGGTGATTGTACGGCGAGCAAGGTCTTCAATAGAAAGAGCATCTAGACCTTCAACAGTAATTGCTTTTGTGAGTGTTGGGCTCAGCATTAGTTTTTTACCTCTATCTCTGTGGTGCTCCATTCAGCATTAACGCCAAATTTTTGAATGATTCGCTTCTTCCACAATTCGGAAGTATCCGGGTAATCACTTCTCCAGTGAGAGCCACGACTTTCAGTGCGCAAAAGAGCGCTCCTCACGATTGCAGTCGCCAAGAGATAGAGGTTAGAAACCTCCCACGCCTCAATGCACGGCTGCGTTGATCGCCTTTTGCCAAGTTGCTCAAGCTGAGCGAGGGTTTCTTTTAGTGAACTTTCGGAACGAAGAACACCTGCTCCTTCAGTCATTGAAAGTTGAAGCGAAAGTCGTACTGCAGGATCAATCAACAAACTCTCTTCACTTCGCTTTACCGGTACCCCTTTTGATGGGAGATTTTTAGAAATATCTTCCGCAATCGCTGCGCCAAAAACTAGGCCCTCAAGAAGTGAATTTGAAGCCAATCGGTTTGCACCATGCGCTCCTGTACACGCTGTTTCACCGCATGCATAAAGACCTGAAACACTCGTCCTACCCTGTAAATCTACAAGAACACCGCCAGAAGCGTAGTGAGATGCTGGGGCGACTGGGATCAATTGAACACGTGGATCTATTCCGTTTTCGATACAAGAATGAAATATTGTTGGAAAGCGTTCTGGAAAGTCATGAAGATGTGTTGCATCAAGCCAGACATGTGGAACATTTGCCATCTTCATTTGATTGAAAATTTCTTTTGCAACGATATCGCGCGGAGCTAATTCCGCGAGTTCGTGCTTACCAACCATAAATCTTTCGCCCTTATGATTGAGCAAGAGAGCTCCTTCACCACGAACTGCTTCGCTAATCAGTGGCTGTTGTCCTCCACTTCCAGCAGGATTGTCACGCCACAAAACTGTCGGGTGGAATTGAATAAATTCAACATCTGCTACCTCAGCACCTGCTCGTAGGGCCATTGCAACGCCATCACCTGTTGATACAGAGGGATTTGTGGTTTGTGAATAAACCTGACCGAGTCCACCCGTTGCAATGACAACTGCCCGAGCAAGGGCTTGCCCAACTCCATCGCGACTTCCTTCACCGATAACGTGGACGGTAACACCGCAGACTTTCCCTGATTCATCTTGGAGAGCATCGATAACAAGCGCGTGCTCAATGACTTCGATGCCCTTATCGTCGTTAACCGCGGCGAGGAGTGCGCGAGAAATTTCTGCACCGGTTGCATCTCCGCCAGCATGCAAAATGCGATTTCTATGGTGGCCGCCTTCTCGGGTGAGATCAATTTCCCCGGAGGAAGACTTATCAAAGACTGCACCACGTGCAATTAATTTACGAACCGCTTCAGGTCCTTGTGTAACAAGAACATTGACAGCTTCGGCATCACACAACCCAGCACCTGCAACCAATGTATCAACCTTGTGTTGATCAGGAGAATCGCCTGGACCAAGAGCTGCTGCAATCCCGCCTTGTGCCCATTTTGTTGAACCTTCATCAATCTTTGCTTTTGTAACAAGAAGAACTGAAAGATTGGCTGCACGCAAATTAAGGGCAGTTGTTAAACCAGCTACACCAGATCCAATAACGATGACATCGGCTTCAACGCTCCAACCAGGATTTGCAGCAAGTAGCTTCATGGGGAGACCTTTTGTGTTTGTTGCTGTGGAGCCATGGGCATATTGTCGAGTAAACGAACTCCATTTACCCAACCGGCCACAATTGCACGGCCCTTTCGCGGACTTGTTGCTGGTTCGAAATTATCTTCATTGATAATTTCAGCGTAGTCGAGGGTAAAGCTTGGTTCTGAGGCCAAGACATCGTGCAGTCGATCGCGAGCTGAATCCACCGAACGCTCATGCGTTGCTTGTTTGAGTGCCCGAGAGATAATCAGTGCAGACTTTCGGTCATCTCTATTGAGACGGATATTTCGCGACGATAGTGCCAATCCATCGATATCTCGGATAAGTGGGGCACCAATAATTTCAATAGGGAGCCCCGAAGCCTTAACCCATTTTTTAATAATGAAAAGTTGTTGAAAGTCTTTCTCGCCAAAGATGGCCCAGCCTGGCTGTACCTTGCGAAAAAGTCGGTCCACAACCGTTAAGACCCCATCAAAATGTCCCGCGCGGCCTTCTCCCTCGTATTTCATTCCCAAATCACCAGCGCTAATTTTCTCAACGGAACCGGGGTAAATCTCTTCATATGAAGGCGTCCACACTTCGGTTGCTCCGGCAGAATGTGCTGCGGCAATATCTCCATCAATGTCTCTCGGATAGTTTTTAAGATCATCAGAGTTTTCAAATTGAAGGGGATTAACAAAGACACTCACAACAACATTTTGTGAAAAGCTTTTAGCGATTTCAATTAAAGATAAATGCCCAGCATGAAGCGCTCCCATGGTTGGGACAAATGCTTTATCGAGCTCCATTTATGGCTCCAGTCCTTTCAGGTACCGGGCTAACAAAGAAATTCTACTACGGCTCCTTTGCCTGGAATATACGCAGCAGGATCAATCTCCAACCATGGTTGAAGCACAAATGCACGCTCGTGCGCACGAGGATGAGGGAGAGTGAGAAATTCTGATTCTTGCTCAACATCATCGGCAGTTATCAAATCAAGATCAAGAGTTCGCGCACCCCATCTGACTTCACGTACACGACCAGCCTCATTTTCAATTTCGTTCAACTTTTGTAGAAACTCTTCCGGGGAAAAATTTGCTGACGCGATGAGGACTGCGTTGATGTAATCCGGCTGCTCAGGTCCGCCAACAGGAGCAGTTTCATAGAAAGAGGAAACTGCCTCAATTGTTGAAATGAGACGGATTGATTCGATAGCTCTTTGCAAGATGTCGTGGCGATTCCCAAGATTTGAGCCGAGAGAAACTACAAATTTCACTGACGTCGGCGTTCGATTTCAATTGCAATGTCAGAGAGTGAAACTCCAACATCTGCATCAGGTTTATGAAGCTTGACCGTAATTGAAAGTATCTGTGAAAATTCTGCAAGCAATCGTGATGCAATACGTTCTGCAACGGCTTCAATCAGATTACACGGTTCGCCGGTTAGCTCCTCATGCGCGATTCGAGCTATTTGTGAATAGTCAACAGAATCTGAAAGTTCATCACTTATTCCTGCACTATAAAGATCTAGGTCTACGACAAGGTCCACAGAGAATTTCTGACCCTCTTTTCGCTCATTTTCATAAACGCCATGAAAAGCAAAAGCTGAAATGCCTGTGAGGTAAATGCGATCCATTTACTTCCCCATTCGATTCATTACGGCTATTGCATCTTTGTGAGGCTTAACGGAATGTGTTCGCACAGCCCAAACTTTATGGCGTGCCATTTCAGAAGTCACTGCGATGGAGGCTGCCTCGCGCTCATCCGGGCTATCCGCCTTTGTTATATCTCCGAGAAAGCGCTTTCTTGATGCGCCAATCAAAAGTGGATACCCCAACAATTGAAGGCGATCAATATTTTGTAGAAGGGCCCAATTGTGTTCAGAATCTTTTGCAAAGCCGATTCCTGGATCCAAAATTATCCGCTCAGGGTCGACACCTGCTTTAAGAAGATCTTCGACGCGGGCTTCTAGCTCCTCGCGAACTTCTCGAACGACATCCTTATAAATCGCCAGTTTCTGCATTTCTGTTGAGTGCCCCCGCCAGTGCATAGCAACATATTGAACTGAAGAATTTTTTGCAATCACCTTTGCCATCGTCGAATCTGCTAGTCCCCCGCTGACATCATTCACGATAGTTGCGCCAGCCCCAATTGCTGCTTGGGCCACTTCAGATCGCATTGTGTCAATCGAAAGTGGAATTCCGAAAGGCTGTAATTCTGTGATGACGGGAATAACGCGGTTGAGCTCCTCATCGACGGAAATTCTTTCGGCACCGGGACGAGTGGATTCTCCCCCGATATCAATAATATCGACACCTTCGGAGATCATTTCTCGAGCGCGATTGAGTGCATCTTCAAATTCGTAATGCCTTCCGCCATCTGCGAAAGAGTCAGGAGTGATATTGAGAATCCCCATGACTAGGGTTGATTCATTCTCCATATTATTTTTTGAGAGTTGTAATGAGTGCCATTGCTTCGGCACGAGTGGCTGGATTACGAAGATGGCCACGAACAGCAGATGTTGTCGTTCGAGCTTCAGACTTTCTGACTCCGCGCATCGACATGCATAAATGCTCGCAATCAATAACAACAATCACGCCGGCTGGTTCCAGTACCTCGACCATTGCATCGGCTATTTGAGTCGTCAATCTTTCTTGAACTTGCGGGCGACGTGAATACATATCAACAAGACGCGCCAACTTTGATAATCCAGTGATGCGCCCGCTTGAACCCGGGATATAGCCAATATGCGCAACTCCATGGAAGGGAGTTAGGTGATGTTCGCAATGTGAAAATACTTCAATGTCTCGGACAATGACTAGCTCTGAATGCCCAAGATCAAAAGTTGTTGTAAGAACATCTTCGGGACTTTGCCACAGTCCTTCAAAATTTTCTTTCATCGCGCGAGCTACTCGCTTTGGAGTATCTCGAAGTCCATCTCTGGTCGGGTCTTCACCCATCGCAAGAAGAAGTTCTGTTACTGCTCGCTCTGCGCGTTCGGCATCAAAAGCTGCTTTGGCCCGTCCATCGTGTGGGCCCATAGCAACTTCATTGATGTCGTGATCATTCACTTGCTGGCGCTGCCTTCTTGCGAGTCTTTCGAACCGGCTTTTCTTCCGATGAAGTTGCTTCCTTTGCCTTTGCGGCAACAGGTGGCTTTGTGGATGGAATACGAAGTGGAGATCCTGTCCAAGCCGGACGTGAATTCACTTTACGCACTTTCTGAAACAATTCTTCAATCTCATCCTTCAAAAGAGTTTCCTTCTCAAGGAGAGCAACGACGAGTTCATCGAGAATGTCGCGATTTGCAACCAAGATGTCATAAGCCTCTTGATGTGCATTTTGAATCATCTTGCGTATTTCTTCATCGATGATTCCAGCAACTTCTTCGGAATAGTCGCGCTGATGTCCATAATCTCGGCCCATAAATGGTTCTGAATCGCTAGAACCTAGCTTTATTGCACCAAGCTTCTCTGTCATTCCATATTGGGTGACCATCGAGCGAGCAAGACTTGTGGCCTTCTCAATATCATTTCCAGCACCCGTTGTTGGGTCATGGAAGATTAATTCTTCAGCTGCGCGACCACCCAATGAATATGCCAATTGATCGAGCATCTCATTACGAGTTGTTGCATAACGATCTTCATCTGGGAGAACCATCGTGTAACCAAGTGCGCGACCCCGCGGCATGATCGTGATTTTATGAACAGGATCGGTATGAGGCAGTGCGTGCGCAACGAGCGCATGTCCGCCCTCGTGATACGCGGTAATGAGACGTTCTTCTTCAGTCATCAATCGACTCTTACGCTGCGGTCCTGCCATCACGCGATCAATGGATTCATCCATAGCTTCGACGGTAATGATCTTTGCATTTTCTCGAGCCGTGAGAAGTGCTGCCTCGTTGAGAACATTTGCAAGGTCAGCGCCTGTAAATCCAGGAGTGCGCTTTGCAAAATCTTCTAAATTCACCGCCTTTGCAAGCGGCTTTCCCTTTGCATGTACCTTCAAGATGGCAGCGCGTCCCTTAAGGTCGGGGCGATCAACAGGAATCTGTCGATCAAATCGACCAGGACGTAGAAGCGCCGGATCCAAAACATCTGGGCGGTTTGTAGCGGCAATTAAAATCACTTGGCCGTTTCCGTCAAAGCCATCCATCTCAACAAGAAGTTGATTGAGTGTTTGTTCACGTTCATCGTGACCTCCACCCATGCCTGCGCCGCGTTGGCGACCAACAGCATCAATTTCGTCGACGAAAATAATTGCAGGAGCATTTTCTTTTGCCTGATTGAACAAATCGCGAACACGGGCAGCGCCAACGCCGACAAACATTTCCACGAATTCAGAACCAGAGATGGAATAAAAAGGAACACTGGCTTCGCCGGCTACGGCACGAGCGAGAAGTGTCTTTCCTGTTCCCGGAGGGCCGTACAGCAAAATTCCTTTCGGAATCTTTGCACCCATATCTTGATACTTCTGTGGTTCTTTAAGAAAATCTTTAATCTCTTCAAGTTCTGCGACAGCTTCATCGGCACCTGCCACATCGGCAAAGGTATTCTTTGGAAGCTCTTTATTGTGCATTTTTGCACGAGACTTACCAAAGCTAAATACTTTATTTCCGCCTCCGGCATTTCCCATCATCAACATCAACAAGAAGCCGATGAGCAGAATAGGGCCAAAGCTATAGAGAAGTGTTGCTAAAAATGAGGATGTGGCAATCTTTACATTCCACGACTTGGGTGGAGGATTGCTTGTAAGAAGTTCAACAATTTGAGGCTCTTGGTTTGCTACATAATTTGCCTCAAGATGTGATGATCCCTTAACAAAATTTCCAGGAAGAAGTACTACTTGAATCTTTTGCTGGCGATCGACAATGAGGGCAGATTCAACCTTGTTTGCTGAAATATCAGCCAAAATGGTTGAAGTGTCTACTTTGACATATGTCGCGCCAGAATTAGAGAGTCGTCCAAAGAAAGTAACTACGACAAGTCCAACGACGATCCAGAAAAGTGGGCCGCGCATCCATTTACGGATCTTGTTCTTTGGTGCTTTCATCTTCTTGAGAGGTTCCATTTGGCTCATGAATACACGTGCTTTGCTAAAACGCCAATGAAATCAAGATTGCGATACTTCTCGTTGTAATCAAGGCCATAGCCAACAACGAAATCTTTTGGAATATCAAAGCCGACATATTTAACATCGACATCTACTTTTGCTGCTTCAGGTTTGCGAAGCATCGTCAAAATTTCTACTGACTTTGTGCCACGGGATTCGAGATTTGATTTGAGCCAGGCGAGTGTTAAACCAGTATCAACAATATCTTCAACAATGAGAACTTCGCGATTTGTGATATCTCGATCAAGATCTTTGAGAATTCGGACAACACCGCTGGACTTTGTTCCGGAACCGTAAGATGAAACAGCCATCCAATCAGTTTCAATGTGACGATTAAGTGCCCGTGCAAAATCAGCCATTGTCATCACTGCGCCTTTGAGAATTCCGATTAAGAGAATCTCGCGACCCTCGTAATCTTTCTCCACTTGTCGTGCTAATTCTGCAAGACGTGCATGAATTTCATCTTGAGTGACGACTACGCGTTCGATATCGCTGCCTGCTGTTGCCAGATCCACGGCGCTCCCTTTACTTGTCCTATTACTAGCTCTGCTGTGAGAGCGAAAGTCTGCCCGAAATTCTCTCTACCTTCACACCACCTGGTAAAGATGTGGCTCCCTGACCGTGCCAGGCTGTGATGAGGGCCTCAATAGGCTCAATATGGTCATATGTCAGGCTGCCGACTGGGGATCCAGCCCGATAGATCAGGGCTCGAAGCGCCCGAATTCTGATGGCCTTGGGCAGGGTTGAAAGGGCTTGGACATCCAGGGGATCGGAGCTCTCGATAAATTCTTCTGCCAATTCATCAAGAGCATCTGCATCCTCACGCAAAATTCGTGAACTCCGCGCTAGTGCATCGCTGATTCCAGGTCCTAAATCTCTTTCCATCGCCGGCAAAATATTTTTACGAACTCTTACGCGAGCAAATTGAAGATCCTCATTATGTGGGTCCTTCCAAGGTTCAATTCCATTTTCTTGACAGACCAACTCCGTTGTCGCGCGAATAATCTTTAGAAAGGGGCGAATATAAATTCCATGTACTTCTGCAATTCCAGAAAGTGAACGCGTGCCTGATCCTCTGGCCAATCCAAGAAGGACACTTTCTGCAAGATCATTCTCGGTATGTCCAAGAAAAAAAATCTTTGATTGATACTTTTTAGCAACATCATCAAATGCGGCATATCGTGCTCGACGAGCTGATGCTTCAATTCCATCTGTGATATCAACCGCCACCTGAATTTTTTCGACCTTCGCAAAACCAATCTTCAGAAGTTTTTCCACCGTCTGCGCTGCCACAATATCTGAACGCTCTTGAAGTCCGTGGTCAATCACAACAGGGATTACTTCACGATCGCCTGCCTCAAGAAGTGTTGCAATCGCTAGAGAGATTGAGTCGGCACCGCCGGATACACCAAGCAGGATTGTGCCGGTACTTTTTTCAATCCAGGGGCGAACAGCTTGACGTGCAATCAGTGTCGCCTTCATGCGGCAATCCTAATCAAGAATTATTAAACGCGGCCACCTGATGGCATAAGTCCCTTGATGCTGTAAATATCTGAAAACTTTAAGCCTGTCTTTGTGGAGTTTGCTTCCCACATCTTTCCATTTCCAGCATAAATAGTGATGTGGTGGATATTTTGTACGGAGCCATCATAAGAATAGAAAAGTAGGTCTCCTGGAATTAATTGGCTCAGGGGCACCCGCTGTGTGTCAACAAAGTACAACGCGGCATTCAATCGAGACCAGTTCGGATAACCCAAGCCTGCTGCCTTGTAAGCGGCATAAACAAGGCCGGAGCAATCAAAACTATTTGGACCTTGTGCACCCCAAACATATGGCTTGTGCGCAAGAACTTGTTTGGAAGCAAATGCGACTGCTGCTGCGCGAATTGAATCAGTCGAGCGAATTGTTGAACGCCCCTTAAATGTGCCGCCCCAGACTCGATATTGTCCTGGAGTTACCGCTGCCTTCGCAGCGCTTGCTTCCTCAAGGAGAGCAAGTTGGCGCTGTTGTTCAAGAGTGATTCGAACATTTCGAGCACTTGCTAACTCTTTCGCCAATTGGTTTTGAACAGAACGCAAACGATCAACTTCTTTTTGTTGAATTGCTTTTGATTCATCGGCGGCTTTTTTTGTAGCTGCAACTTTATCCGTTGCAACCGCCTGTGCAGCCTTTGTCCGATCTGCTTCTACCTTTGCAGCTTGGGCAACAATCGATGCTGCCTTAAAACGAGCTAGCGCTGCGGAGTTATTTGCTCCGAGTGAGTTGAGTGTGGAAAGTCGATCCATAAGATCTTGGGGTCCGCTTGCGTGGAGAACTGATTCGAGATCGGTAAATCCACCACCCATGATGTAAGCATTTTGTGCCATGCGACCAATTGTTTTATTCGCCTGATTTACCGAAGCTTGTGCAAGTGCATAGTGAGCGGCGGCGGTATTTGCTTGCTTTGTCGCAATGATCAAATCGGCTTGAGCTTTTTTGTACTTTGCTGCAGCAGCATCAGCGATAGATGTGAGCTGGCGAAGTGTTTGGGTTGCAGAATTTAATTTTGATTGAGCCGCAGATGCCGCTTTTGCCTTTACTGCTTCCGCAGCCTTTGCAGCATCAATTTGTGCCTGGGTAGGCGCCGGCGTCTTTGCATAAGCAACTTCAGGGGCGGAGGAGATGACAAGTAGCGCAACGAGTGCTGCGACATGGTTCTTGCGAAATGACACTTCTCTCCTCCATTACCGTCGGACTTAGGGGAATCGGCGATAACTCAGTAATAAAGGGTAAAGGTTGAACCTCATAAATCTATGAGATTGCCTCTCAGATTGGGATTGTGTCTCTAGCTTGCTACATCTCGGCGCTTGAAAAGAACTGTGGCAGCGCCACCAAAGATCAACAAGTACACAGCCGAGACCACAAGTCCTCGTTGATAACTAAAGATCTTCGCACCACCTGCAGAAACTGCTGAAAGTGCGTTTCCAGGCAACCATTTCGTTGCGCTTGAAAGAACGGCGCTCAAAATATTTTCTAAGACCATAAACCAAAGCAAAGAGATTGAAATTGCAGACATTGGGGATTTTAAAATAATGCCGAGTGACATTCCCACTAAGCCGTACCCAATTGTTCCCAAAAGCATATTTCCAAAAGTTTTGAGGAAACCAGAAATTGCTGCACTCGACATCCACAGCTTTGTATCAACGCTGCCGTGGCTTGATTCAAGATAAGAAAGTGAAATATTAACGGCAGCCGCAACAAGGGTTAAAAGAGCGGAAAATATCGTCATTGCAAGAAATTTTCCGGCAAGCAATTTCATTCGCGATGGTTGGCGTACCAATAAATTTCGAAGGGTTCCGTATGTGTATTCATTAGAGCTTTGGCTTGCAAAAACTGTCAGAGCAATTAAACCAATAAATAAACCCATCAGTGAAAAGCTGTAATAACCACCATCGGATTTAGACATTGATGCAACGCTCTGAACCATTTCACGTCCACGAGGTCGATTTGACGAAGTACCAAGTCGAAGAAAAATAAGAGAGGTAAATAGCGTTGAAAGGGCTGCAACAATTGAAAAAGTCACCAATGTAAGACTTGGTCGCTTCATTTTGCGAAGTTCAGCTTTAACGACATTGAACATGCTTATTCCCCCGTCATTTCAAAGAATGTCTCTTCCAAAGTTGGTTGTTGAGTAGAGATGCTTGACAAAGTGATTCCAGCTTCAAAAGCAGCACGGTTAAATGTCGCGCCAAATTCAGGGCCCACAGGAATTTGTACAGCTCCATTTTCTACAACAGGTTCATAACCAAAGTTCTTCGCCATTTCAACCAATTTATTAAGGTCTACTAAATATTCTGGCTTGACAGTTGTGATTGCTTTTTGTCGACCAAGAAGTTCTTGAGTTCGCCCACTAAAAAGTACTTTTCCTTTTCGAAGCATGACTAAATATTCAGAGATCATTTCTAGTTCAGCAAGTATGTGTGAGGAGACAAAGACGCTTGTTCCACCATCTGCAAGTTCCTTGATGAGCTCACGAATTTCTTGGATACCGCTAGGGTCTAAACCATTTGTGGGTTCATCCAAAATGAGTAATTGTGGATTTGGTAGAAGGGCTGCTGCAATTCCAAGACGCTGTTTCATTCCTAAGGAATATGTTTTAAATTTTGAATTTCCACGTTGGCCAAGTCCTACTTTTTCAAGCAATACATCGACGCGGCTATGAGAAAAACCCCCTAAATCGGCAAGAACTTTTAGGTTTTCTCTTCCTGAGAGCATTGGGTAAAAAGCTGGACCTTCAATCATCGCTCCAACTTTTGAAAGATATTTTTCTGGCGAGCCGATGTCCTCGCCAAGAACTTTTCCACTGCCGCCTGAGGGTGTGATTAATCCGAGCAACATTCGAATTGTTGTTGTCTTTCCCGATCCATTTGGACCAACAAACCCGCAGACCGATCCAAGAGGAACGTCAAAGGTTGCATGGGAAACAGCGGTTTGATCTCCATAAATTTTTGAGAGATCTTGAACTGAAATAGCTAATGGCGGCATAGGGGCACCATAACAGGCGGCTCTGAGAAAGAGTTCTCAGAAATGTGGATAGCTACTTAGAGAAAGACGCCTGCTACCAAGAGAAGCGAGTAGACGCTTAAATAGGTAATCGACCATTGGAAAAGCTTGCCCGCCGATTTCTCTGATTCGTGAGTGTTGAGCTTTATGAGCTGTTGGCTAAATCCAAATGCAAGAGCAATCGTCACAATCCAAATCCAGAGCGAGAAGTGCGCACTCCAAACAACTGCGAGAGATGTAATCACCATCCCGGTCGTGTGGAACCACATCTGCATCTGTACATTTTTAATGGAAGCAACAACGGGCAACATAGGAATTCCTGCAGCCTCGTAATCATCACGATACTTAATTGCAAGTGCCCAGAAATGCGGAGGTGTCCAGAAGAAGATAAGTAGAAAGAAATACCAAGCAGTTGCGGAAAGAGAGTTTGTTACAGCGGCCCAGCCAATAAGAACAGGCATGCATCCTGCGATGCCGCCCCAGACAATATTTTGCGATGTGCGACGCTTCAAGCCGATTGTGTATCCCACAACATAAAAAAGAATGGCCGCGAGGGTTAAGTATGTTGCAAGGGGTGTTGTCCAGATCCAAAATATTGCAAGTGAAATTATGGAAAGAGCTGTCGCAAATAAAGTTGCTGCGCGAACAGATACTGCACCTGAGGCAAGCGGCCGTTTTGCGGTGCGCTTCATTAATTTATCCGAATCAACTTCAATAACCATATTGAATGCATTTGAAGCACCTGCTGCAAGAGTTCCACCGATAAGTGTTGCAACAGTGATACTTAAACCAGGAACTCCATCTGAGGCCAAAAAGAGCGCAGGAAGAGTTGTGACAAGAAGGAGTTCGACAACTCGAAGCTTCATGAGCGCTATATACGGCGCAATAGGGGAGCTCTTTTTCGTTGTACTCACTCGCGAACCCTACCCCTTCGGTTAATCGTTCACAGGAACGACGGTTGTATCGGTGGCTGGGGCAATCGGAGCAGCGCCTGGGGCGGGTTTTGCAATGGTCGCAAGCAATTTATCTATGGCTATTCGAGCACTTTGACGCACGCTCTCGCGATTGGGAAGGCGATCGGCAATAACTGCAAATACATAATCGCTCTCGCCTACGTTCACATAACCTGCGAGACTGACGGTTGTATTAATCCATCCTGTCTTTGCCTTAACAAGTCCAACAGCGGTTGGGGCATCTTTTGTAAAACGATTTTTCAAGGTGCCTGAGACGCCGGCAAGTGGAAGGCCCGCATAAATTGTTTCCAGTGATGGTTCACTCTTAATCTTGACGAGAAGTTCTGCGATTGTCCGAGCAGATATGCGCGTCTCGTGAGATAAACCTGCTCCATCTTTCACGACAAGCCCTGGTGCTGAAACATTCAGCTCGGTGAAAAGTTTTTCGAAAGATTGCTGTATGCCTGCAGAGTCGGCAGGAAAGCCTTGGCTCTTTGCTGCCATAAAGGCCATGCGAGCGGCAAGTAAGTTATCGCTCCACAAAAGTGTGAATTCTATTATCGAACTCAACTTTGGTGAGGTTACTTTTGCGATAGGACTTTCAGAAACTGGCGCATCCGCCACAAGGTGTGGATAAATCTTGACTCTGCCCTTATAGAAACGTTGAAGGGCTTGGATATCTTGATAATAAATATTTTTGTACTGGAGTGAAATTGCCTTTATGTGAGGTTGCTTTGCAAGAGCCTTGTTTATTAAATATGGAAGGTAAGCGCGGTGATATTTGCTTGCCTCTAGTTGGCTTGTTGTGAGCCAAGGATCGCCTTCGCCAACCAAGAGGAATTTATTTCCTTTATCGGTTGCGTAAAGATTTGTGTTAAATGTTTTATCCGCACCGAATGTTTTCAAAGCATCAGTTGTAGAAACCAATTTGAGCACGGAGGCTGGTGCGCGCGTAACATCAGGATTACTTTCGTAAACAATTTCATTGCTCTTTGGATCCAAAACAATAATTCCTGGGTCATTTAAGACAGATTGCTTCGTGAGGGAGAGAAAGGAGGTAGGGAGAGTAACTGCGTAGGAAGGAGTGAAGCTTGTTCCAAGCACTGAAAGTGCAATCAATGGGATTAATAGGCGCGTCAACTTCACGGGGAGATTATGCCTTCAATTTTTGGAATCGACCCTGTGAAATCGCTGCGCCAAAAACCACGACAATGGCACCCAGCGGTTGATTCCATGTGATGTTTTCGCCTTTGAAGAGCCATCCCACAAAAACAGCAACAACTGGCGTCACATATGTCACCGTGCTTGCAATGGAGCTTCCTGCAGAAGCAATTATTGAGAAATTCCAGATATAGGCAAATCCCGTTCCAATAGCCCCAAGAGCAAGCATCGCAAGAAGTGGTGCAGGACGATACTGATCTTTTGCAATTCCGTCGTACAAGTAAAGAGGAAGAAGGGTTATCGCTGCAAGGCAGATCTGCATTGTTGCGGCCGCTTCGGGTTTTAATCCAAGAGGGATGACGAACTTTTTTGTGAACGGGAATGAGATTCCGTAACAGGTTACTGCTGCAAGCAAGGCAATAATGCCCACAATATTATTGTGGCCGAGTCCTCTCCAGACGCCAAGAACTGTCAATACTCCAAGACCGCCTGTAAGAAGTCCGATTAATTGGAATCGTTTTGGTCTCTCGTCTCTAAATGCAATCAATATGACGATGAGGGTTGCAAGAGGCGTCGTTGCATTAATAATTCCTGCTAAAACTGATGTAACTCGTACTTCGGCATATGCAAACAAAATGCCCGGAATGATATTGAGAGTTAGGGCAACAAACCAAAGTTTGAGCCAGATGTGACGTTCGCGAGGAAGTGAAATCTTTCGAGCTTTTGCATATATCAACAAGGTGATCGCCCCAAGAGCACAACGACCAAAAGCGACCCCAAATGGTGTTAAGAATTCGAGCCCCATTTTAATAAATAGGAATGAGCAACCCCAAACTGTTCCAAGCGCCAGATATGCAGGAAGCCAATTCTTATTTTTCATTTTTCAGATTGACCTCCGAAGCATCTAGAGTAACGCCATGACTGAAGCGGTTATTGGGCCGGGTGAGTTCTACCCCGTTGTTGGCGTAGGTCCTCATCCTAAACCATGGCCTACTGAAGACCACTTTGAACCAGAGCTTTTGGAGAATGGCGACCGCAGGAATGTTCTCGACCATTACCGTTATTGGAAAGTCGAAGCAATCGTTGCCGACCTTGATACAAAGCGCCATGACTTACAAATTGCCATTGAAAATTGGCAGCATGATCTAAATATTGGTTCAATTGTTCGCACTGCAAATGCATTTAATGTCAGCAAAGTACATATCGTCGGAAAGCGCGATTGGAATAAGCGCGGCGCGATGGTTACAGATCGCTATCTCCACGTATTGCATCATCCAACTGTTGCAGATTTTAAAAAGTGGTGTGATGAAAATTCTGTACCAATTGTTGGAATAGATAATCTTCCAATTTCAAAGGAACTCGAGAAGAGCAAACTTCCTCAAAAATGTGTAATGTTTTTTGGACAAGAGGGTGCAGGAATGTCTGATGAAGGAGTTTCTGTCTGTACTGAAGTTCTAGCAATTCGCCAATATGGGTCGACACGTTCCATGAACGCATCAGCTGCCGGTGCAATCGCCATGTATGCATGGGCGATGCAGCACCTTAATAATTAATCTTCGATAATCTCAATCACAGAAGCGATTCGACGTTCAATTTCCTCTGCTTCAACTTCACGTCCAAGAATGCGAAGAACTCCGGCAATTTTCTTTTCAATTTCTACAATAAATTCAAAGTCTTTCCACTCTGACTCCGTTGTTACGTCGAGAACTCGTTGCAAAGTATCAAAGCCTTCTTGTGGGCGGCCACAAAGAACTTGTGCTTTACCGAGTTCAAGCAATGAATAAGTCTCTCGGCGATGATCGTGGGCAGTAACAAAGACATCTAAAGATTTTTGAGCTGAAGCGAGCGCAGCTTCTCCATTACCAAGTTCTGTGTGGCAATGTGCAATCTTCTGATCGCATCGAGCAACGTTTATTACTTCCTTTAGATTCTTAAAAAGTGCACGGGCTTCTGTAAATGCATCAAGGGCTTCTTCATGTTCGCCAAGCTCGCGATGGGCACATCCAATAAGGTGAAGATCATTTGCTGCGCCAGAATCATTTCCGTCGACAAGGTGTTCTTGTACGCAATCGCGCATACATTCGATCGTCTTTCGAAATTCCTTGGAGCCAAACCACCACTCACCCAAGGTGCACGCTAAATCAATAGCAATCGGAGATTTGGACTCGCGAAGAAGCTCAACTGCTTTGCTCATTGCATGTGCAGCTTCTCCCATGCGTTTGAGCTGGTTGAGGTTGTATCCAATTGCTGAATATGCCTGTGCGAGTCCATCCATCGCTGCGCCTGGATCCAGTTCTGTATAAATATCTCGCGCTGTTTCAGCCAGAGCAAGGGCCTCGTCGTATTGACCGCGGGCGTAGATGCGCGCGCTTAATTCGTAATAGGTATTGGCTCGATCCAGACCGCTTGTTTCAGGGATGCGCTCCCACAGCATTTCCTCAGTAACAATATCTGTGGAGTCTTCTGACTCCATATCGTCATCGCTCATAGCCGCCACACTAGCAAAATCACCTCAGCAGGGGCTGTGGCTAACCGCGCAACGCCGGAACTACGATAGGCACATGAGCGTAAATCGGCGGACTTTCTTAAAATTTGGGACAGCGCTGACGGCCGGTGCTTTACTGGATCCACTCCTCACGCCGGTTGCCCAAGCTCTTTCACCTGATATTACCCACGGTCCTCGAAATGCGAAGAATATTGCTCTCACTTTTCACGGCGCTGGATCGACTTCGTATGCAAATTCCATTCTCGAGATACTCAAGAGTGGCTCAGCTCCTGTCACTGTTTTTGCAATCGGTGCGTGGATCAAAGAAAACCCAACAATGGCAAAAAAGATTCTTGACGGTGGCCACGATATTGGTAACCACACAATGAATCATTACCAAATGAAAACTCTCAATGCCGCAAAGGTTAAAAGCGAAATTGCAGGATGTGCGGCTGAATTAAAATCTCTTATCGGAAACCATGGTGCATTCTTTAGACCTTCAGGAACTCAATATTCAAATGCATTAATTCGCCAAACGGCCCTGAAGTATGGATATTCCCAATGCATCTCCTATGACGTTGATTCACACGATTACCAAGATCCAGGAAAAGCAGCTGTTATCAAGAATGTGATGACAAATATTAAAGGTGGATCTATTGTCAGTCTTCACTTTGGACATAAGAACACTGTGGAAGCTCTGCCCACTTTATTAACGCAGTTACATAGCGCTGGATACACCCCCGTTTCGCTGACAACTCTGATTGGAAAAATTTAAGTGAGAAAGAAATTTGTAATTCTGCTTGCTCTTACTTTTCTTGGTTCAAGTGTTGCAACCGCCTCAGCACCTCTTGCCGGCATGCCACCGGTTCTAGATCAAAACGATATTTATGCAGCCGATCGTCCTAACCAATTCAGTGATGTTGTAAAGAATTTTCCGCAGATTGCCTACGTCCCCAATCACACATCGAATTCGCTCACTGAAATCGACATCAAGACAATGAAAGTCATTGCAACATATCCCATGAAGCGTGGACCCCAACATGTTGTTCCATCGTGGGATTTGAAGACGTTGTGGGTAAATAACAATGAAGGCAACTACTTAACCCCTATAAATCCTGCAAATGGAAAGCCCGGCAAGCCTGTTTATGTGCATGATCCATACAATCTCTACTTCACGCCAAATGGAAAGTACGCGATTGTGATGGCTGAAGCAGACCAACAACTTGTTTTCCGTGACCCTCACACGATGGCGATCAAAAAGGTTGTTCCGGTTACATGCAAGGGACTAAATCACGCAGACTGGACCAAAGACGGAAATTATTTTGTGGCTACATGCGAATTTACTGGCCAACTTCTCTGGGTGAATACAGCGAAGATGAAAGTTGAAAAATATACGACCCTTCCTCGCACACATTCAAAAAATCTTCCCATGCCTCAGGATGTAAAAATTTCACCTGATGGCTCTACCTTTTACATTGCCGACATGATGTCGAATGGTGTTTGGACAATGCCAGCAGACAATTTCGGAAAGTTTGGATTTATTCCAACAGGGCTCGAGGCACATGGCCTCTACGTGACACGAGATTCAAAATATATGGTGATCTCAAATCGCGGCGAAGGTTCGATCTCCCTACTCCGATTTAGCGATAACAAGATTGTTTCCAAAATAAAAATCCCTGGAGGTGGTAGCCCAGATATGGGTGGAATCACCGCTGATGGAAAACAATTCTGGGTATCTGGCCGCTACAACGCAGTTGTGTATGTCTTTGACCTGGAAAATCGTAAATTCATCAAATCTATAAAGGTCGGGAAAGAACCCCACGGTCTTTCTCTCTACCCACAGCCCGGCCGCTACTCAATCGGTCACACAGGGATCTTTAGATAATGTCATTAAAAAATTCTGTTCCGCTCATTATTGGGCGCTTTACTTATCTCGCTGGCATCGCTGATATTTTGGCGAACGTTCTTACGCCGGTAAAGATTCGTGCGAAAGAATTTGATCGATATCTGCCCATTTTTGTAAATTCAGCAGCCTTTGCTACTGCAGTCTTTACTGGTGTCGCGATGATTATCTTGGCCCGCAATTTAATTCGCCGCAAGAGACGAGCTTGGGCTCTTACGGTTGGAATTTTAATTCTTAACATTTCATCAGATCTCTTTCGACTTCATTATCATCCGTACCAAGTCTCCACCGCGCTCCTGCTTTTGATTTTGCTTATCGCATTTAGGAAAGAGTTTTACGCCTTATCTGATCCATCGACAAAACTTCGTCCACTTTACGGCTTTATATTCACATTTATTGTCATGTTTGCTGCGGGATTACTCATCCTCCTCAACAGACATAAGGATGCATTTGCCACAACCCCCTCACTTTCCAATCTCGCCCTCACGGTTCTCCTGGGATTTGTAGGAATCTCAGGGCCCCTTACTTTCGTGAGTGAGCGAATGTCAGATCTCGTTTCAACGACTTTGCTAATCCTGGGTTTCTTCGTCCTTCTTGTTCCATTCGCGATGTTTTTCCGCCGAGTAAATCCAACTGCGGTCATGACAGATGAGCAATGCGATCTTGTAAAGAAATTGATAGCCCATGATGGAGATCAAGATTCTTTGGGGTACTTTGCAACCCGACGAGATAAGTCAGTGATATTCAGTAGTAATAGGAAGGCTGGAATTGCATACCGCGTGCAAAATGGAGTGATGCTTGCCAGTGGTGACCCATTTGGTGAATTTAGTTTGTGGCCCGATGCAATCGAGGCATTTCTTGAAGAGGCAAAGGTTCATGCGTGGACACCAGCCGTTATGGGTGCAAGTGATCGCGGCGGAGAAGTCTGGGTTGAAAAAGCTGGAATGACAGCCATTGATATCGGCGATGAAGCGATTATCAACGTTTCAAATTTCACTCTTGAAGGTCGCACTATGGGAAATGTTCGACATATGGTCAATCGCATTGGTCGAAAAGGTTATGAAGCATCAACTTCTCGTTGGAGCGAGCTTGATGAATCCACAAAACAAGAACTTCGCCACCTTGCTAAGAAATGGAGATATGGGGTTCCAGAGCGTGGGTTCTCTATGTCCATGGATCGCTTTGGTGATGATTCAGATGGTGAAGCTTTTATTACTATTACTCGACAAGAAGGTGAAATTAAGGGACTTCTTTATTTTGTTCCTTGGTCCAATCACAGTTTGTCTCTTGATCGCATGCAACGTGAACGCGGAGCAGACTCGGGCGTCAATGAATTAATGATTGTGACATCGGTGAATTACGCCAAAGAGAAAGGCTACAAATACATATCTCTTAATTTTGCAGCTTTTCGATCTCTCTTTGAGCGAGCCGATAAAATTAGCGCCGGGCCAATAACTCGCGGAACCCGAAATTTCATACGCTTTTTATCCAATTTCTTTCAAGTGGAGTCCCTATACCGATTCAACGCCAAGTTTGATCCAGAATGGCAAACCCGTTATGTCCTCTATCCAAAATCACGCGATCTTCCTGCAGTAACTTGGGCTGCACTACGCGCAGAAAAGTTCATTTCAAGCTTCCGCAGCCATTCTGTTTGATTTCCGACCCCTGCGGCGTATAGTTCCCACACGTGCGATTCTTAAATACTCCCGCGTTTGATCTGACCTATGACGACGTCTTCATGGTCCCCGCAAAGTCTGATGTATCAAGCCGTATGGATGTGGATTTAGCATCCACTGACGGAACCGGCACAACAATCCCAATCGTTGTTGCAAATATGACGGCAATTTCTGGTCGTCGCATGGCAGAAACAGTTGCACGTCGTGGAGCAATTGCAGTTATTCCTCAAGATATCCCCATTCAAATTGTTAGTGATGTCATCGCATGGGTAAAAACCCGCCATCCATTTTTTGATACTCCCGTAACACTTGCCCCACATGAAACTGTTGCCGATGCGATTGATTTGATATCAAAGCGAGCACACGGTGCATTAATTGTTGTAGAAAATGAAAAGCCTATTGGAATCGTCACAGAAGCAGATCTCGAGAAAGTTGATCGGTTTACGCAAGTTCATGCTGTGATGAGCAAAGATCTGCTTTCCTTAAACGATGATGTCACTCCCCACGATGCATTTGATTTTCTCAACACTCATCGCAGGCGCCTAGCTCCTGTTGTTGATAAGAACGGCAAGCTTGTCGGCATCTTGACTAAGACGGGTGCACTTCGTGCAACTTTGTATTCGCCAGCACTTGATGCAAATGGAAAACTTAGAATTGCTGCTGCCGTTGGAATTAATGGTGATGTTGCCGGGAAAGCAAAGGCTCTTCTTGATGCTGGAGCTGATGTCCTCGTGGTTGATACCGCTCATGGCCACCAAGAAAAGATGATCGAAGCGCTTAAAATTATTAAGGCTCTTAATCCAAAGGTTCCTCTTGTTGCTGGCAATATTGTCACAGCTGCTGGAGTTAAAGATTTAATTGATGCCGGCGCTGACATCATTAAAGTAGGTGTTGGTCCAGGAGCGATGTGCACAACACGTATGCAAACTGGAGTTGGTCGCCCACAATTCTCTGCCGTCCTTGAATGTGCAGCAGAAGCAAAGAAATATGGGAAGAGTGTCTGGGCTGATGGTGGAGTTCGCCATCCACGCGATGTTGCTCTCGCTCTTGCAGCCGGTGCATCTCAAGTCATGATTGGTTCGTGGTTTGCAGGAACGCTTGAATCCCCCAGTGATCTCAATCGAGATTCCAACGGAAGGCTTTATAAAGAGTCATTTGGAATGGCTTCAGCTCGCGCAGTTGCGGCTCGAACCGCAAGTGAGGGCGCATTCGACCGTGCTCGAAAAGCCTTGTTTGAAGAGGGAATTTCATCCTCACGTATGTATATCAATCCAGAACGTCCGGGTGTTGAAGACTTGCTCGACGAAATTATTGCTGGAGTGCGTTCTTCATGTACTTATGCAGGAGCACGTAGTCTTGCTGATTTCCATGAAAAAGCTGTCGTAGGAATTCAATCTGCATCAGGTTACGCAGAAGGACGTCCACTCTTCCAATCTTGGGGTAAGTAACTACTTCACTTCTCGAGGTGGGTCCTGGGAATCATCATAGGGTTCTTGTGGTTGTGACATTTTCCAATACATGTAATATAAAAAGAGTGCAAAAAATGGCCACTCAAGCACGTATAACCAGCTTCTACTATTTCCACTGAGCGCTCGGTCAAATTGCAAAAGACCCATTGCAATACACAGTGGAATTCCTAAAAGTAACCACTTCCGCTTTGGTTCTGGTGTGGTTTCGTTATTCATCTTCTTCTTCCGCTAGCTTTGCTTCACTCAAAAACCAATCTCTGGCGGCAAGCACAATCCACACTGTATCAATCATCATTCCCATTGCCCACATAATCGCACCGCCGGCATGCTGTTCTTTTAAACCCGTGGCAAAAGGTGTGGTGCTGGGAAGAGAATGCACCATTCGATTTCCTGAATACAAAAAAAACCCAGTCATCGTTTCCGGCAACATCATCGCAAAAAGTGAGATAACACGAGTCGAATACGGAACGTGAAATGGATGTGGATTTCCCTCCATTACAGGGTAGTAATAGATGACTCCGCCCAGGATAAAGAGGATGAGTTCTAGGGAGTGGATATTTGGATTTCGCATTCCTGCATTTGCTAAAGGTGAGAAGTGGGTTGCAATTAAAGTTACAAGAAATATTCCAAAACCGATTTCGGGTTTCAATAAGTATTTGATGAGTGTTTGATCAATGCGCAAGATTCGAAATGGGGCGCCTAAAACGATAAGTGGGGCGATGAGCATCATCAAAAGGATGTGCTGGATCATGTGGAAGGTGAAGTTATTGACGGCGGTATGGGCAATTGGACCTACGAGAACGATGGTCAGGAGAGCGAGGGAAACCCCAAAAAGAGCCTGGCGGCCTGCTGAGATGCCGAATTTTGATGGCTTAGCGCGAAAATAACCCCAACCAGCGCCAGAAATTGCCGCTCCAAAGAAGAGATCCCAGATCAGGTTGAGCTTCACAATCCCCTTTTTTCTCTCATGTAATCGTTATAACTCTGTGTCCTCTTTTTCTTCCCTAAGCGTACTCACAGGCGTACCCTCTCGTTGTGACTGCTCTCACCTCTGAGGGGTTTTTCCTCAATCTTCTCACAGGTGATTTCAGCCCAAATCCATGGAAAGTCCAAGTAAGTCTTAGTAAATCCTAGTAAGTAACAGAAAGAAGGAATAGTGCAAACCACTACCTCGGGAACAACGTCGAGTAAGCGCCTGATCAGCGCACTCGTCTTTGTCGTTCTTGGTGTTGCCGTTGTCGGCGCTGTCGGATTCACGCTGCATTCACTCAGCGCTGATCCACAGAAGCCGCTGTATGCAACAAAGAGCTCAGAGACAATTGTTGTGGACGGAAAGACCTATCCAAAAGCGAGCGCAACCCTCGGGGTCTATCCCGATAAAGCGACCGCCGCAGAAGATGGTTACAAAATCAATAAGAAGGATTACGTTCAATACGGTCCCTCCACTCATCTCGTTCTTCCTGCGCACACATATGTGACAGTGACAATTCATGCATATGACGGTGGTGAACAATTAAACAATCCTTACTTCGGAAAGGTTGTTGGAACTGTCGGCGGCACTATCAATATTGATGGCGTTGACGTTTCCAATGTGGCTTCGGATAACGTGCAACACACATTTACATTGCATGGAATTCCTTCGACTTCACAGGACCCACTTTTCGTTAACGTTCCACTTCCACAGGTAAAGGAAGGCGACAAAGGCTTCCTTCCAACTCAAGATCCTGGAACTCACTTCAAGGGACACACAGTCACATTTTCATTTATCACCGGCGGTGCTGGCGATTATGTATGGAATTGTGAATACCCATGTGGTGATGGTTCATACGCCAAATTCGGTGCTGCAATGAGCACATACGGATATATGTCAGGAAAGGTAACGGTGAAGTAATGTCGAACCACGACGAACCAGATCTCAAGCCAACACCTGGCGCTCGCGCAACTGCTCTTTTAAAACGCCCCGATGTGGCGCGAACAGCAGTCTTTACAATTATCTGGACAGCGATTTTTGTTGTTCTAGGTCTTGTGTTTTATCCAAAATGGATGCCAACAATTATGAGTACAGATATGAAGGCTATGGAGCGCATCATGGTTGCCTTCACCGTCATCTCTGCACCGATTGCCGGCCTTGTTATGGGAATTGCAACACAAGCAGTCACAAATCGCCACAAAGGCGATACGCCTCCACCTGACGGCCCAGCTATACGTACAAATGGGCCAGTTGTGGTTGTTTGGTCCTTGGTCTCCGGAATTTTTGCACTTGTTGCAGTTGTCTGGGGTATCGCAGAACTCAACACAATGGCAAATGCAGCAACAACGGATGCAAAAGAAGCTATCCATGTTCAAGTCATTGGCTCACAATGGGTTTGGTCATTCAAGTATGTTGACCAAGGCGTCGAATCAGATAAGTTGATTTTGCCAATTGATCGTCCGGTTGAATTTGATGTGACTTCAGAAGATGTAAATCACTCATTCTGGCCGGTCCAACTCGGTGTGAAAGTGGATGCAAATAAGTTGCAAACCACAACCGTGCATACAGTCCCAAATAAACTTGGCGCAATTGATGTGAAGTGCGCAGAACTCTGCGGCCTTTATCACGCCTACATGGAAACCAGCGGCGAAGTTGTAACGGAAGATAACTTCAAAAACTGGGTTACCGCTAACGGAGGTCACAACGCATGACAACTCTCCACAACACCTCAACGCACTCGCGACCAATCCCTAACCCAGCAAAGAGTTTGATAACAAAACTCAATATGGGAACAGGAACAGTCGTTGGTATTCTTTTCGCTCTAGGCGCTTACTACGCGCTACGTCCCGCTGCTGATGCTGCAAATTTCTACAACCAGCAGAACAAGGCTCTTCTTGCAGGAATGTTTGCATGGAGTATTGGATTCCTTGTTGGTATTGGCGCATTCATTGGGCCATTCCGTTGGTTAATTGGCAAAGATCTGACTGCAGAAGAGCAGCTCTATCTTGCTGGTGACGGACAAGGCATTAAGCGCTACTTCAAGTACTGCACCGATCACAAAGTAGTAGGTATCCAATATCTCGTCGGTGTGATGGCAATGCTTGGTGTCGGCGGCACTATGGCAATGATGATTCGTACAAGCCTTGCTATTCCAGGTGGCCACTTCGTCGGAGCGACTATTTACAACTCTCTCGTTGGACTTCACGGAATAACAATGATCATTGCGATGATTATTGTTGCTACCGGTCCTTTCGGTAACTACATCATGCCAATCATGATTGGTGCCCGCGATATGGCCTTTCCTCGATTGAATGCACTTTCATGGTGGGTTCTTTTCACTGCTATTCCTGTGCTTTGCAGCGCATGGTTCCTCGGTGGAATCCCAACAGGATGGACTGCTTATGCTCCTTTGAGCGTTCAAGCGGGCCCAGGAATGAATGCATTTATTGCAACAATCATTATCTTTGCATTCTCTACCGCAGTTGCTGGAATGAATATCACTGCAACTGTTGTGGCAATGCGTGCAAAGGGTATGAAGTGGAATCGAGTTCCAATCTTCGTAATCGGCGCAACAATGTCTGTTGCTCTTGCTATCCCAGCCTTCCCAACATTTATGTTGGCTATGGTTCAGACAGCAACCGATCGCGTATTCAACACCGGTTTCTACGATGCAAATGTAGGCGGTAGCGGTTGGCTTTACGCCCACCTCTTCTGGATCATGGGACACCCTGAGGTCTACGTAATCTTGTTGCCGGGCGTTGCAATTCTTATGGAAATTGCACCTGTATTCGTCCGAAAGCCTCTCTTCTCATTCAATGCAGCGGTCATGGGCTTTGCAGGTATCGCTGGACTTTCAGTCTTGGTTTGGGCTCACCATATGTACATCTCAGGTTGGACCCCAACCTTAAATGGACCATTCATGGTGACAACAGAAATGATTTCTGTTCCGACCGGATTGCTCTTCCTCGTACTTCTTGGAACTATCTGGCGCGGTAAGCCTTGGATGAAACTTCCAATGCTTGCTCTCTTTGCAGTTATCTGGAACCTGCTCATTGGCGGAATCACAGGCATCTACTTGTCAGACGTTCCTGCAGATAACTACCTCCATGGTTCCATGTATGTAACTGCACACTTCCACTACACATTGATGGGTGCGGCGCTTACCGGCGCTGTTGCTGGCCTTGCGTACTGGTTCCCTAAGATGACAGGTCGCATGCTGAACGAACGTGCTGGATATATTTCATTCTGGTTCACCCAGATTGGTTTCCAGATCCTCTTCCTTGGAATGTTTATCGCCGGCGCAGAAGGACAACCTCGACGTGTTGTTAGCTTTGCTGCGATGTACAAGTACCAGAACATGATTAGCACCGGCGGTGCCTACCTTGTTGGTACTGGATTCATCATCCTTCTTTGGGCAGTTATTCACTCATGGCGTAAGGGCGATATCGCTCCACAAAACCCATGGGGTGCAAAGACTCTTGAATGGACTGTTCCTTACCCAGTCCCTCTAGAGAACTTTGATGAACTCCCAGTCATTACAAGCGATCCTTATGGATACGGAAAGGGCAACTAATGTCTACAGATACCAGTGCTAATCACACCTTCCATATCCATCACGATGCACCAGCAGTTGTTGGTCGTCGTGAGCGCCTAGGCGTTCGCTTGCTCATCGTTGCTGACGCAGCATTTGTCGTAGCAATGATTTTCTCGTACTTCTATCTCCGTGGGTTGAATGCAAATGGTGGATGGGTTCCTAAGGGAGGCCACACACTTTCTGCATCAACTGGTTGGGTTGTTGCCGCTCCGCTTGTCATAGCGGCAATCGCTCACAAGATCGGTGCGAAATCTCGTAATGTCGTTACTTCTGGAATCGTCCTTCTGTCAATGCTCGTTGGTGGATATCTCCAATGGCACCAACTAGCACACATGCCATTCATCTCAGTTGATGATGGCGGACGCCACTTCTTTGAAGGCGCATATGCCTCTAACTGGGCCGTTTTAGGTGGAGCAAATATGTTCCACTACATCATTGGCACATTCCTCGCGCTTGGTCTCTTTATTCGTCGCTCACGTGCAAAGGTAGATCCAACACTTGAATACTGGCGCCAATTGACTGCAAGTTCATGGTTTACATGGATTGCAATCTCTGCGGTGCTCTGTGCAATTACAACAGGCATCATCTAATACCTAAAGTAAAAAGCCCCGGTGATTTATTCACCGGGGCTTTTTTAATGATGAATTACTTTTTTGGCTTTGCCTTTGTTGTTACCTTCTTCTTAATGACAGAAGTCTTTGCCTTTGCAACTTTCTTTGTTCCTTCTTCGCCAGTACCAGAAGTTGCTTCAGACATTTCGTGAGTTGCAGTTCCTTCTTTTCCGGCTGCTACCTTTACGGCTGGCTTCTTTGTAGTAGTTGCTGCGTGGGAAGCTGTTGGGATAACAACTCCGAGTACAAGTGCTGCTGCAAGAATCTTCTTCATATATAGGAGTCCTTTAAATTGTAGGGATTGCGGCTAGTGCGGCCTCGAAGTCTGCATCGAGAAGCTGGGAGTCAATCATATTTCCACTGAGGAATTGGTCATAAGCGGCAAGATCGAAGTGTCCGTGTCCGCAGAGGGCTGTAAGGATCACCTTCTCCTCACCTGTCTCCTTCGCCTTCAACGCCTCCTGAATGGCAACGGCAATTGCGTGAGTAGGTTCTGGGGCTGGAACGATTCCTTCTGTGCGAGCAAACTGCACAGCAGCCTCGAAACATTCCTTCTGTCCAACGGTTGTTGCGGTCATCATGCCAAGCTCGTAGATATGAGAAACAAGAGGTGCCATGCCGTGATAGCGAAGGCCACCGGCATGAATTGGATCTGGAATGAAATCGTGACCCAATGTGTGCATCTTCATCAATGGTGTCATTCCGGCAGTATCACCAAAGTCATAAGCGTAGGTTCCACGAGTGAGTGAAGGACATGAGGCTGGCTCAACTGCGCGAATTTCAGGGTTCATCTTCCCCTTCATCTTCTCGCGCATGAATGGGAATGAGAGACCGGCGAAGTTAGATCCGCCACCGGTGCAACCCACGAGAAGATCAGGCGTTTCCCCAACCTTTGCCAGCTGTAAGAGCGCTTCTTCTCCGATGATTGTTTGGTGCAAGAGAACGTGATTCAAAACCGAGCCGAGTGCATATGCAATCGATGGATCTTGAACTGCGGCTTCAACCGCTTCTGAAATTGCAATACCGAGAGAGCCTGAAAGGTTCTTTGGGTCTGCAGCAAGGCGACGACCAGCTTCAGTCAATTGCGAAGGTGAGCGATGAACCTTTGCACCGAAAACTTCCATCATTAATCGGCGATATGGCTTCATGTCATAAGAGCCACCGACTTGCCAAACTTCACATTCCAAATCGAAGAGTGCGCAGGCAAATGAAAGCGCGGTTCCCCATTGACCTGCACCGGTTTCGGTTGTGAGTTTTTTAATTCCAGCCTTCTTGTTGTAATAGGCCTGAGGAACTGAGGTATTTGTTTTATGTGAACCTGCAGGAGATACGCCTTCATACTTGTAATAAATACGTGCAGGAGTATCAAGAAGTTTTTCGAGGCGACGAGCGCGAAAAAGTGGAGATGGGCGCCATGTGCGATAAACATCGAGAACTTCTCCCGGAATATCGATATACGAATCTGTAGAAACTTCCTGCATGATCAAATCCATTGGGAAGAGCGGCGCAAGATCTGCAGGGCCAACAGGTTCATGCGTTCCTGGGTGTAATGGTGGTGGTGGAGGTGATGGAAGATCCGGAACGATGTTGTACCACTGCGTTGGCATTTCACTTTCATCAAGAGTGATCTTTGTGAAGGAATGCGGATCGTTATTGAGTCCCATGTATTAGCCCCTTGGTAGTAGGTTCGAGTGGCTAACGGTACGGGTGGGTATAAGCCCGCGACAAGAGATTTTCTAAATTACCGTGTAACGATTTCTTTAGATTTTGTGATCTCTTCCAAGAAATCCATGTGCGGCTCAACGCCAATGCCATAGCCGGTTGGAACATCCAAATATCCATCGTCCATCACAAAGGGATCGGTGACATCAACCTTGAAGTAGCGCGATGAAGCCGATGTATCCCCCGGCAAAGTAAATCCAGGCATTGCTGCAAGTGCGAGATTGGCCGCACGTCCGATTCCTGTTTCAAGCATTCCGCCGCACCAGACAGGAATCTTTCGTTCAACACAAAGGTCATGGATGCGCACCGATTCAAGGTATCCACCAACACGGCCCGGTTTGATATTGATAACTGTTGTCGCTTCAAGAGCCAAAGCATCTTCGGCGGCACGTAAAGAGACTATGGATTCATCAAGACAGATTGGAGTCTTTACTTTCTTTGCAAGACCAGCATGGCCCAAAATGTCATGTTCATCGAGTGGTTGTTCAATGAGCAAAAGATTGTAGGGATCTAGTTTCGCCAAATGATCTCCATCGTTTCGCGCATATGCCTGATTTGCATCGACTTGCAAAGGAATTGTTGGCCATGTTTCACGAACAATTCGTACAGGCTCAATATCCCAGCCTGGCTCAATTTTTAATTTTATACGTCGATAACCGGCATCAATGTACGAGCCAACTTCTTCGAGCAATGCATCAATCGAAGGAGCAATACCAACCGAGACTCCGCATTCGACCTTGCTCTTTGTCGCACCAAGATACGAAGCAAGGCTCTTTTTTTCGCCTCGAAGTTGGGCATCTAAAATCGCCGTCTCAAGTGCTGCTTTTGCCATCGGAGCGCCAAGATATGGGGCCAAAACTTCGGCAATATCTTCGGCGCGAATTTCACTTCGCTCAAAGAGAGCTGGGATAAGAAAACGTTTAATGAGATCCAGATTTCCTGCAACATATTCTGGCGAATACAGCGGTTCAGACATGGCTACATCTTCGGCCCAACCCACATTCCCATTCTCATCAGTGACCTTAACGACAAGCACCTCGCGAGAAGTCTGAGTTCCAAAGGATGTGCGGAATGGGCGCACCAATGGCAAGAGAATTGTGCGAAGCTCGAATTCTTGAATCTTCATTAGATAAGAATGTATTCGTTGTTATCGGAAAAGCCAACAAGCTCGCGCTTATTTTTTAGGGCGTTCATAAAGACTTGGCGGACATTCATGCGCCACTCCTTCGCTTTTGCTGGGTCTTCTCCACGAAGCTTCACAATATCTTCGGGGATAGCAATTCTCATCGCACCATCAGGGATCTTTGTTACGAGTGGGCGAACAAGCGGGAGTTCATCAGTGAGATCCCAGCGCGCCATGAGGCGGTCTGATTCATCCCCTGAATTCAACATATCTGGCATCGCTCCATAAAAATTTGGATAGTAGCCAATTACGTCAACGCCGAGCTTCACAATATTCACTTTTGCATTTCGGCGAACAAGTGGATCAAATGTCCAACGTATTGATTTATAACCTGCAGCACGGGCCCATTTGTATTGGTGCATTTTTAGGGCAGTGCCAACACCGGAATCACGAAATTGCGGAAGTGTTGCTGTCATATGCGAATGTAAATGCAACTCATCTGTGATTGAAGGGAAGGCGAAGGCTGCGCCAGCGATTTTTCCTTCGACAAACGCTCCAGAAAGGTAAGCGCCATTATGCACAAGTGCCTGCATTAAGTTAGGCGTAACTTCAGTGCCACCACCCATTACTGGCCAAACTTCATCAAAAATTGCCCGTGCCATCGATTGTTCATCGATAGTTATGAGTTCTTTCACATCTACGTTATTCACAAAGGTACTGTAGCGAGAGTATGCTCAATTTCATGACAACGGAGTCAGCACTCGACACAGCCCTTTCTCAATTAAAGCAAGCAGTACATCAGCTTGGACTTTCAGAGAATGATTGGCAAACCTTATCCACCCCACGACGCGTTCTTGAAGTTGCAGTTCCACTTCGTCGCGACAATGGAAATGTTGAAATGTATCGCGGATACCGCGTTCAATACTCAACTACTCGTGGTCCCTCAAAGGGTGGCGTTCGTTTCCATCCCGATATCGATATGAACGAGACAATAGCTCTCGCGATGTTGATGACATGGAAATGTGCACTCACAAATCTTCCATATGGTGGCGCAAAGGGTGGCATCGCTGTCGATGCCGGTTCACTCTCACTTGCTGAAAACGAACGTCTCACACGTCGCTATACATCTGAAATTTTGCCGATCATTGGACCAGAGCGCGATATCCCAGCCCCTGATGTTGGAACTGATGAACGAAATATGGCGTGGATGATGGATACATACTCTGTAAATGCCGGTTTCTCTGTTCCTGGTGTTGTGACAGGAAAACCAATCGTTCTTGGTGGATCCCTCGGGCGCACATCCGCTACAGGCGATGGCGTAGCAATCGCTGCCCGCGAAGCGCTCCGCGTTCGTGGAATCGACCCACAAAACGCCACCGTAGCCATCCAAGGATTTGGCAAGGTCGGTTATTGGGCCGCAGTCGCATGCGAAGCGATGGGTATGAAGGTTGTGGCTGTTAGCGATGTTCACGGAGCAATCACCGGATTTAAATCCATTAACGATGTTTGGGAGCATTTCAAATCCACTGGAAACATCAATGTTCCAGGGAGTGAAAAACTGACGAATGAGGAACTCCTTCATTTCAAGGCTGATGTCCTTATTCCTGCAGCACTCGCTGATGCAATCACTGAAAAGACTGCAGTGGGCATTCAAGCAAAGATTGTTGTTGAGGGTGCAAACGCCCCAACAACACCTGAAGGCGATGCCATCATGAAGGACAAGGGCATTCTCGTTGTTCCAGATATTTTGGCTAACGCCGGTGGTGTAATCGTCTCTTACTTCGAGTGGGTTCAAGATAAGCAGAATTACTTCTGGAGCGCTGATGAAGTGAAGCAGAATCTCAATGAGATTTTGATGAAATCAGTTCGAGAAGTTGAAGCGATGGCAGATTCCAAAAAAGTTACTTGGCGCGAAGCGGCAATGATGCTTGGAGTGAGCCGTGTTGCAGAAGCCCACAAATTGCGTGGACTTTATCCTTGATTCATTCCGCGCTGCATTTCTGCGGCGATGGAACGCTCTTCAAGTTTCTCTGATTGAGTCAGATCGGCTGCGATAGTCCGCTGATCAATTTCACTTCGATTTTGGCTCAGCTTATATTTTGCTTCCACTTTTGTGACGCTCATAGTGATTGCAACAATCCCAGCAAGTTGGGCTTCCATATACGTAGGATCTGATTCTGCTGCGCTCCACGGCTTTGCACGATCCTTTTCGTGAAAATCAGTTAAGTCCGAAACAATTTTGCGAAGAACTTCTTTATCTTCGCTCACCTCCAAAGTCCCGGTGAGGTGAACCATTTGATAATTCCAGGTAGGTACAACTTTGTGGTCTGTTAATTTTTTCTCGTAATTTGTTGGGGAGACATATGCCTGGGCACCTTGAATAATTGCAAGCGCAATGTCGCCATTCTTAATCCCTTTCCACTGGGGATTTCCTTTTGAAATATGTGTGATGAGAGTTCCATATGAACCTTCACTCAAATTATCTGTATCCCAAACGGCAGGTAAAAGTGTCGCCAGTGGCAAGCCACCTTCTCCAACAGTCACAAGATTGATTGCAGGATGGCGCTTCACAAATGCTGTGATCTCATTCCAGTCTTCAATCTGAAAAGGTTTTGGAATATACATAGGGCTAGAAACTTACTCTTTATAAGCCGGGAGTTAAAGACTGACGTTGGTATAAATCAAAGTAAAGACCCTGCTTTGCGACTAGCTCCTCATGGGTTCCGCGTTCAGCAATCAATCCATTTTCCAGTACGAGAATCTGATCAGCCTGCACAACAGTTGAAAGTCTGTGAGCAATCACGATGCTGGTTCGATCCTTGAGCGCACTCTTCAACGCTTCCTGAACGAGAGCTTCGTTTTCAGAATCCAAATGTGCAGTCGCTTCATCCAAAATCACGATCTTTGGTGCCTTGAGCAACAAGCGAGCGATGGCCAATCTTTGCTTTTCTCCACCAGATAATCGGTGCCCGCGCTCCCCTACAACGGTATTAAATCCATTTGGCAATGCACGGATGAATTCACCAATTTGTGCAGCATCACAAGCAGCCCATAGCTCTTCCTCGGTTGCATCCTTCCGCGCATACCGAAGATTTGCTTCGATGGAATCGTGGAACATATGAGAATCTTGAGTCACCACACCGATGGTTGAACGAAGTTCAGTAATCAAGACATCGCGGATATCGATGCCATTTACATTGATGGAACCACTCGTGACGTCGTAAAGGCGTGGCAATAAGCCGGAAATAGTGCTCTTGCCCGCACCTGATGGGCCAACAATCGCAGTAAGGGTCCCGGGTTGAACTGTGAATGAAATTCCTTTAAGAACTTCACCACTTTCTACAATCTCCTTTTTTGCAACGCCTTCAAGTGATGCAAGAGAGATCTCGTCGGCCTTTGGATAGGAAAAGCGAACATCCTTAAACTCAACATCTGGTTGCTGGGGCGGGAAATGCACTGGATGAAGTGGGTCTTTCACCATGGGCTGCAAATCAAGAACTTCAAATACTCGTTCAAAGGAAACTAGGGC
>CAINRG010000005.1 GCA_903852585.1 uncultured Actinomycetes bacterium | reverse complement strand
TTGTGCCACCTGATCAACAGGTATTTGTCTCACCATCGGGCCTGCAATCCTTTGAAGATTGTGGCGTGAAGTGGTTCCTTGAAAAGGCTGGAGCACGCGATGGCGATTCAACGGCGCAGCTGCTTGGCACCGCCATTCACCAATTAGCAAAAATGTCAGCCGATGATCCAAGCCTTACCTTAGAAGGTGCAATAGAGAAGTTGACCGATGCCTGGTCGATTGTGGATCAAAACGTTGGATGGTTCAAAGATTCACAACTTGATAGCGCTAAGGATATGTTGCGAAAATTCTTTGAGTGGCAGCGGAAGAATCCACGCCAACTTGTTGCATCTGAAGAAGATTTCAAGGTTGAAGTAGGCCGCGCAGTCGTAAGTGGAAGTGTCGATCGGCTTGAACAGATGGGGGATGCTCTCTATGTTGTTGATCTCAAGACTGGAAAAACTGCAACAGGAAAGTCAGATGCTCTTACGCATAAACAACTTCAGGCATATCAGCTTGCAATACTTGAAGGTGGATTTGATCGCGTAACCAAGATTACGAAATCTGCTGGCGCCGAACTGCTCTTCGTCGGCAATCAAGCAAAGGCGGCCTCAGAGCGAGCACAACCTACAGTCGATCGAGATGAGATTGCTGCAACTGTCGAGAGGGCCGCCGAGGGAATGGGTTCTGATTCTTTCACTGCAACGCTCAATAAGAATTGCCGCACATGCTCCATGAAGTTGATCTGCCCACTTCAAGCTGAGGGCAGGAGCGTGATTGAATGATTGAGATAAAAAATGAAATCTCATCGGTCACCATTGCCAAAAAGCTCGGTGAGCTAACCGGAAAGACAATCCTGCCGACCGCTGAACAACAAGCGATTATTGAGTCTAAACACTGGGGTCCTGCAGTCATTATTGCCGGCGCTGGTTCTGGAAAGACTGAGACGATGTCACAACGCGTTCTCTGGCTCGTTGCAAATGGCGTTGTTGCTCCACATGAAATCTTGGGTCTGACATTTACTCGAAAAGCTGCTGGTGAATTATCAGGTCGTATTCGAAAGCGCCTTCGTCAATTGCAGAAAGTTGGATTGCTACCAAACGATCCAGAGACAGGCTTGCCGCAAGATATTGCTGTCGAAGTTTCTACATATCACTCCTATGCAGGTCGTGCACTTAAGGAATATGGAATCTTGCTAGGTATTGATTCATCGGTTGAACCGATCGGTGAAGCAGCTTCTTGGCAGATTGCTTACAATGTCGTGACGCGTGATGGTGATCTTGAATTCCCATTAACAAAGAGTCCGAAGTCGATTGTAGAAAAGGTCATGTCGCTCTCCTCGCAGATTGCTGAACACAACGTCACCATTGATGAAGTTGAGGCAATAGACCGAGCAAAGCTTGCTGAATTCGAGGCGTTGACGGGCCAGACAAATGATGGAACTCGCGATGCCGTTACAGTTTTAAAAGAGCGTTTAACGATTCTGCGCATGGTCGGTGATTACGATGCTTATCGTCGCGCGAATGGACAACTTACCTTTGATGATCACATGGCTCTTGCCGCCCGCCTCTCTGAAGAAGTAAAAGAGATGTCGATCCGTGAATCAGCTCGCTACAAGGTTGTCTTGCTTGATGAATACCAGGACACATCCTTTAGCCAGGTGCGATTCCTATCGAATCTCTTTGGAAATACAGGACATTCAGTAACTGCAGTGGGGGACCCGCATCAATCGATTTATGGTTGGCGCGGGGCAGCAGCTCAAACACTTGAAGACTTTGGAAAGCGATTTGCTGCTGAGGGGACGCCTTGTATCGAATTCAATCTCTTAACGACATGGCGTAACGACTTGCAGGTATTGGATTATGCAAACCTCATCATCGATCAACATGCAGCCGCAATTAGCGCAAAGCCGGGTAGTTCTTCACCCTCCAGCGTAAAACGCTTATCTATCAGGCCAAATGCGGGGGAGGGCGAAGTCTTCGCCGGACGTTATCTCACGCGCCAAGATGAGGCTGATGCGATTGCTGAATACTTTGAAAAGCTTTGGAACACTGAATCACATCGCCCAACGTGCGCAGTTCTTGTTCGCACAAAGAGTTATATCGGCGATATTGAAAATGCGCTGCGAGCCAAGGGGCTACCTACCGAAGTGGTTGGCCTTGGGGGACTCATCCACATCCCAGAGATTGCAGACATCATTGCCGTTCTTCGCTCCATCACATTCCCAGACCGTGGAACTGCACTTGCTCGCTTATTAGTTGGACCGCGTATCGCGTTAGGTCCAAAAGATATGGCAGGACTTGGTCGATTTGCTCGCGATTTAGCAAAAGAGAATAGCCAGACTCGCAGCACCGCATTAGAAGATGCACTTGAAAATGGAAACATTGAATCACTAGAGGCAGACGACATTGCAGTCGGATCGATTATTGATGCCTTGGATGTTATTGATAAGGCTCCATCCGGATACTTCAGCACCGAAGGAAAGGCACGACTGAAGGAGTTCGCACTCGAACTTTCTTCTCTTCGTCGTTCCCTCGGCGGATCACTGACCGACATCATTATTGAAGTTGAACGCTTCTTGCGTTTTGATACCGAACTCTTGGTTCGAGATGGTTGGCAATCAGGCCGCCGCCACATCGATGCATTCATCGATGAAGCTGCATCATTCCAACGAAACGGCGGGACTCTTTCATCATTCCTTCGCTGGCTGGAGATTGCCGAAGCTCAAGAATCAGGGCTAAAACCGTCAACGGTCACTGTGAACAATGATGCAATCCAGATCCTGACGATTCACACATCCAAGGGCGCTGAATGGGATGCGATTGCGATTCCTGGCTTAAACGAAACAAACTTTCCGAACTCAGGAAAGTCCGGAGATAGTTGGATTAAGAGTTCTGGCTCGCTCCACTTAGAACTTCGTAAAGATACTTTGGATATTGAAGATTTCACGCTGCCATCAACGGGTAAAAATTCCGATGCAAATAAGGCGCTTGAAGCATTTAATGATCGCTGGAAGGCGAAGAAGCGCGAAGAAGAGTTGCGCCTGGCATATGTTGCATTCACTCGTGCAAAGTCTCATGTTTTTGGAACATCTGCGATATTTGGAGATGGAAAAGAATCGAAGAATCCAAGTGAGCTCTTCGTCTGGATAAGGGAGTTTGTTCTCGCGCGAAATCCAGAACGACTTTTGTCAGATGCTGCACATGACGGATCTGAGAATCCAAATCAGGTAACGAAGAAGACTGCCGTGTGGCCATTGTTACCGAAGCGTCAAGAATCAATCATGAATTCGGCAAAACTTGTGGCTGAGTCACAAGAGGTTTCTTATGAAAATATCCTTGCTGCATCCGAAGAAGATAAAGCATTGCTTCGTGATGCTGCGGCGCTGATTGAAGAGCGCCGTCGCTATTCAGCCGTCACTGAAGTCTTCCTACCTTCACGACTTTCAGTCTCAACTCTGATCCGATTGAAATCCGATCCACAAGAGTTGGCACTGAACATTCGACGCCCAATGCCAGCACATACCGCTCGCGTGGCGCGGCAGGGAACTGAGTTCCACACATGGATTGAACGCCACTTTGAATCAAGCGTTCTATTTGATGATGGCATTTTTGGAAGTGAAGAAGAGAATGAACGAGAGATGGCTGTAACGGAAAGTGTGGCTCTCAAGAAGTTACAAGAAGCTTGGCTAGCGAGTGAGTGGGGAAGTCGCCAACCCATCAGCGTGGAAGAGGGATTTGAAACTGTTATCGAAGGCATCTTATTCCGCGGTCGCATCGATGCTGTTTATAAAGTAGGTGAAGATAAGTTTGAAGTTGTTGACTGGAAGACTGGAAAGGTAAAAGAGGGCGACGATTTAACGGATGCTGCAATTCAATTGGCAATGTACCGATTGGCTTATTCGAAGTTGCATAACATTCCTCTGGAAAATATCAGCGCTGCATTCCATTACATCCCCGCAAATCAAACAATTCGCCCAGCAGATATTTGGGATGAAGCAGAAATTACTCGACTGATTTCTTCTGTTGAACTCTCTTAATATCGAGATGAAATTTCAACTCCGATAGGAAGATGATCACTGACGCCCAGTGGGGGAAGAGTGATTGGTGTGATTATATGTGAGTCAAAAACCTCACTCGTTGTCAGCACATAATCAAATTGAATCTTTGCACCCCACGATGGATAGGTTGCCTGGGTAACGAGAGATTTCCATCCAGTTTTCGCAGGAAGATTCCACGGAAGATTAAGATCGCCGAGAATGATGGGCTTGCCTGGAAGTTGAGAGATAAACCTCTCGACTTTTTTGAGTTGAAGATAATTAACACCGGGAACAAAAGAGAGATGAGTGGATGCAACAGTAAATCCATTTTCAAGTTCGGCAATGATTGCAACACGTGGTTCATCCTGAACATATGCAACCCCCACTCCACGTTTACGCGGTACTGCAAGCGGAAGGCCGATTCGCGAGCGTCCTAATTCCAATCGATGCCACTTCACAACAGGAACCCGAGATATCAAGCCAATTCCATAAAAAGTATCTTTAAAGTTCTCCGAGGTGGATGTAACAATTTTTTGCGATTCATTTTCAATTCGGTTCCAACTGCTTCCAGGAGTTCCCACAATCGTGGGCGCAAATGCCCAATGTTCTGTATTCATAGCTCGCGCAACTTCTGCAACGTGATGAATATGAAAAGAGCGTGATTGGTTGAGATCAATTTCTTGGATTGCCAGAATATCTGCGCCAACTCTTTGAACGGCCGAGTCAAGACGGAGAAGAGCCCGTTCTAGTTCTTGCTCGCGTTCTTGCTCGCGTTCTTTTCCAGTAGGGCCTTGTGGGTTTTCTTCAGGAGGAATGGCCATTCCATGCAGCAAATTCCACGAGATGACCTTCACCCGGTCAGACTAGTAGGGTCGCCTCGTGTCTATCTCCGATGGGTCTGGTCCAGCAGCCCTCAGCCTGCCGCTCTCCCTTCCGTTAGCTCGCAGCGCTGTGGATAGAGCAGCTCACCATCGCACAAGCCAAGGCGATCTTGCCGAACTGTGGGTTAAGGCAAAGATTGCCCACTTTAACGGCGAGAAATTTCTGACCTCTTCAACGGGTCTTCGATTTCTTTCACATGATGAGCTGTTAAATCAAGAAAATGGCGAACGATATTTTCTTGGCCTCGATAAATCCGGAACTCCTTATTTTCTCTTCCACTCTCCAGATCTTTTAGACCAGGATGAGAGTTACAAATTATTGCGCGAGGCAAATCTTGATGATCTTCAAATAGGAATTGCAGTTCATGGGCAATCTCTTGCTTTGTGGCATAAGCGACATCCGCGATGCGCATCTTGCGGTGCCGAGACCACGCCGACTCTTGGTGGATCAGTTCGCAAATGTTCTTCTTGCGAGGTTGAGCATTACCCTCGCACTGACCCAGCAATTATTGTTCTCTTGCGCGATTCTCAAGACCGAATTCTTCTGGGTCGACAACAGGTGTGGCCTGAACATCGATTCTCAACATTTGCTGGCTTTGTCGAACCCGGTGAATCTTTCGAAGCAGCTGTTATTCGCGAAGTTGCAGAAGAAGCGCATGTAAAAGTTCGCAATATCGAATATGTTGGATCTCAACCCTGGCCATTTCCCGCCTCTCTCATGATTGCATTTGCTGCGATTATTGAGGACCCGGAAAATGCAAAACCTGATGGTGAAGAGATTGTTGATATTAAATGGCTCGATCGCGATTCAATACTTGAGGGTCTCAAGAGTGAAACACTTCTTCTCCCACCTCCACTCTCGGTTGCTCGCGCAATGATTGAAGCGTGGTACGCCGCTGATGGTCGAGAGCGTCCACGCCTTGATAGTCCTGAAACTTGGCGTTAAGAAAGTTTCGCCATGGCACTTAATCCAGAAGAAATTCTCGAAGGACTTGATGCAGAGCAACGCGAAGCCGTAACTGCAATACGTGGCCCTGTCTGCGTTATCGCAGGAGCCGGAACAGGAAAAACTCGCGTCATTACTCATCGCATCGCATATGCCGTTGCATCTGGAGTTGCAGACCCATCAAAGACTCTCGCGCTCACGTTTACTGCTCGTGCTGCAGGTGAAATGCGCGCACGCTTACGCCAACTTGGAGTCCCCAATGCATCGGCTCGAACATTTCACTCCGCGGCCCTTCGCCAATTGATGTTCTTCTGGCCCCACTCCCTGGGCGGCCAATTTCCACGACTTCTCACTACAAAAGCACCGTTATTAGCTGCTTCCATTAATGCCACAGATACATATCTGACCCAAGGCGCTCAAACTCTTCGTGACATCTCCTCGGAAATTGAGTGGGCAAAGTCGATGGAGATTGCTCCCCATTTTTATGTAGAGGAGGCAACAGCGGCCTCCCGTATGCTCATGATGCCAAACGGAAAGAGCAATAAAGAGAATCTTTCTGAAATTGCCAAAGTCTACGAACAATACGAGGCAACAAAGAAGCAAGAGCGCGTGATTGATTTTGAAGATGTTTTACTTCTTACGGTTGGAATGATGGAAGAAGATCGAGCAGTTCGCGAACGTGTTCGTGATCAATATCGTTATTTCACTGTCGATGAGTATCAGGATGTCTCACCGCTTCAGCAACGGCTTTTGAATTTATGGCTTGGAAACCGTGAAGAAATTTGCGTAGTCGGTGATTCTGCCCAAACAATTTACTCCTTTGCCGGAGCATCCTCGAGTTTCTTACTATCTTTTACAAAGAGATTTCCACAATCAAAGGTTGTTCGTCTCAGTCGTGGATATCGCTCAACACCAGAAATTATTCGCGCTGCTAACAAGGTATTACGGCAGGCATCAGTACAACAGGATTCGGGCCACCACGAATTAGTATCGATGAATGAATCAGGAGAGCAGTTTACGTTGACTCCTTATTCTTCAACATATGAAGAGGCAAGAGCTGTGGCCGAACGTATCGATTCTCTCTACAACTCTGACCACAACCTTGAAATTGCCATTCTTGCCCGTACAAATTCTCAACTCGATATCTTTGAGAATGAATTGGCAAAGCGCGGAATTCCATCACAAGTAAAGAATTCAGATCGATTTTTTGATCGCGTCGATGTTCGAGATGCGATGAAAGTAGTACGTCAAGCATCTGTTTTGCCATCGGATGATTGGTATCGAGATTTGGAATCTGTACTTACGCCTTTCGGTAAGGCTGATTATGTTCAGGCTTTTCTGACTTTGGCTCGTGATCTCAAAGCGAATGGAACATCTACTCTTCGACAGTTCTTACGGGAATTAGAAGATCGTGCTGAGCAAAATAATCCGCCCACTCTTCCAGGAATCGTTCTTGCCACTCTTCACGCTGCAAAAGGCCTGGAATGGGATCATGTTTTCCTTGTTGGAATAAACGATGGAACATTGCCTCTCTCCACTATTCGCGGGGCTGCAGAGGTTGAGGAAGAACGACGCTTGTTCTATGTCGGTCTCACCCGCGCAAAGAAACAGGTTCATCTGAGCCATGTGGGCACACCTAGCCCATTCTTGGCCGCCATTTAAGCCTGAATCCGGCCTCATTTAATTACCTTGCGCCACCCCTTGGCGAACGCGTACCCTTGAGCCTTCTCACCAAAAGGTGAGAGATCAGAACGATATGAATGGAGTGACAATGATGAATTCATCAGCTGTTACAACATCAGGCGCAGCTTCAACTGCGTCCCGTTCTGCTGCCATGGCATCTTCTTCATCGAGCAACTGGCATACAACCACCACAAACGCTCATACCCATACAAACGGCGCTGCGTTTGCTCAAAAGGCTCGCAACTACGCCTTTACAGCCAACAAGTATGGAAAGAGCGGAACCTGGAGGGTTATCGGCTAAACCGATATACGTCCCACCAGGACCGCTCATCCAATCGGATGGCGGTCCTTTTCGTTTACCTAGAGAAAAAAATAAAAACCAGATATCTAAAACCAGATATCTAAAACCAGATAGCTAAAGAGAGAAAGGTAGTAAATAAAATGGGAGTACTCCTGAGTGAGCTATTAGTCCCAGGGTGGGCTGATAGCGAATCCATGATTGGAATCAGAGAAATTACATCTCTGGAGGGTGAAGCAGGATCTTTTGATCTTCCTTGCCACACAGCAGATCCAGAAATCTTCTTCGCCGAAGATATGCAGACAATTGCGCGCGCAAAGAGTGCATGTGGTGGATGCCCAATGAAGGCGGCATGCCTAGAAGGTGCACTTTCACGGAACGAGCCATGTGGTGTCTGGGGTGGAGAGCTCTTCGACAACGGTCGAATCATTTCTCAGAAGCGTACGGTTGGTCGTCCACGTTCAAACGCTGGCGCCTCAGAAATCTCTGTAATCAGTGATGTGAATGGTGCCAACTCTGCCAACTCTGCCAACTCTGCCAACTCTGCTAACGGTGCCAACGAGTATGAACTAGATGAGAGAGTTGCTTGAACCACAACCACATTCTGGATGCACATTCCAATGGTGCTTGCGGATGCCATGGAGTGGTTCAAGCAAATCAATAGTGAGCGAAGTGCCAACAAGAGGGCTCGTTCCTCGGGTTGCAAATTCGCAGATGTAGGGCGTCACAACGCCTGCAGTAAAGGAAGTGGAAGCAGAGGTGAGCTCGCGTCCGCGCTGATGAAGGTTGTCGAGGGCTGCCACAGGAATGAATGGTGGCAAAAAGTCGCGGCGATGTAATTGCACGCAATTGAGGCAAGCCTGCACACCAGGGATAACAAGTGGTCCTATTTCAATCGTATGTGTAGTGAGCTGTGAAATTTGAAGATGAGGGATCCCCTCGCTTAACCAGTTTTGCACATAATCAGATGTTGAGGCAGACGTGGAAATAATCAATCGAGTCTTCAATTCCGAATGCGCGTGGGAAAAAGAATCATCGCCCGCTTGAGTCAGCTGAGAAGTCAGGGCAATCTCTTTATGAAATTCACTGAGTTTTCGACCAATATCACTCGGCTTCGTTGTTATTCCACAAATATCTTGCGCTTTAATGCGCGCGCCAGCATCTGCGATGGGGGAGATAATTTTTGCCTGACTAAAGCCACTTGCTTGAAGGTTTGCAAGGAGTGCTCGAGCCAATCGATTCTGCCCAAAAATAAAAATGACGAAGTTTTTTCGATCCCGTACTTCACCTTCGCCTCCGTCAGATGTTTTTTCTCGCCAGGTGAAAAGTTGGTGTTCTGGGGCGGTGCGCTCCTGGTAGTGGATTGCTAATTCATCTAACCCTGGATCTTTTTGAGGTTCACTTCGAATCTCAATGTAGTTGTGGTTTTGAAGTTCCTCGAGAAGATGTAAAACAAGGCCATGCGGAATTGCGCAGAGATCGGCGATACTTTGTGAAGAATGAAGACCATCGCAACCCCGCACAACTGCCAAATAGGGATCTGTTGGAATATAAACACCGGAGGAATTTTCGCCAATATAAAATTCTTCACTATTCACAGCGATGACAAGGAGACCGGGTTTTAGCCGGGGATAGATGGGTGTGAGTTTTTGTGAAAAGGTGCCAAAAGCGGAGAAAGCTGGCTTATTGTCAGAAGAATGCAGCACCTGGGCATTCTCATTGAAGCAGAGGAGGAGCGAGCGCAAAATTTACAAAACTGGGGATTCCACAGGCCTGCATCGCCAGAACGCACCTGCGCTTTGAGGAAATTGTGACTTTTTTTTGGGAAAGAAAGAACCCGCCTTCATCACAAGCGCAATGAAGACGGGTTCGTTAATTCGAAGTTCGGCTTATGCCTTTTTCGCTTTTATGCCTTACCCAAGATGCGGTTTACTTTTGTTCCGCATACAGGGCAGATACCTTGTGCCATACGGCGACCAGAATCTGAGACCTTGACGTGTCCTTCAAAGGAACGCTTCTCTTTGCACTTAACGCAGTAAGCCTCACCCTTATATTCTTCAGCCATTTTGCTCCTCCAATCACCGCGACGCTCGTGTCGTGTAAGACGCCTTCACCTTTGGTCATCCATCGGGGATGACCATCAGTACTCGGCAGTGGCCGGGAGCCTCCCGACCTGAGCGTGCGTATGCGTAGAGGTTACAGCGCGCCCGCGTGTGAGCGGGGGATATGAAGGGTATTTGTGCAAAAGATTCGCGCGTGGCGATGTTTTTTAGGGTTTTTTAGGGTTTTTTAGGGATATTTAGGGATAGTCAGGCTTTTTTTGAGCGTGAACCCCGCTCCACGAGCTAGTTGAGATCTGTGAGGATGGGCGAATCAGGCAGAACCTGGATTCCTGCCTCAAAACCCTCCAGCCAGGCCTCAGCACGCGCAAGGTCGGGATAACGAGCAAGGTGGGCGTAGAAGGTTGGGCTGTGGTCTGCAACGCGAAGGTGAATGAGCTCATGGAAGAGAACACAGGAGAGAACGAACTCAGGTGCCCCGTTGAGGCGATCTGAGATGCGAATGGTTCGATCCACCGTTGTACATGAGCCCCATCTCTCTCGCATCGAGCGCCATGTCACCGAGGCGGGACGCTCGTCATAATCAGGCAGATGAGTGGTGAGAAGTTCAAGGGCGAGCGCTTCGAGGACCTCGTTGCCTCTCTTATTTCGCGCCTCTCGGCGCAGAACCATTCCAATCATCTCGGGGATGATCTCGCGCTCCTGCTTGCGGGTCATGCGGTCAGGGATATGAATTTCAATAAGTCCGTTTTGTCGGATTGCAGAGACTCCTCGCTTGCGTCGAGTACTGCGGATCACACGAAAAGGAGGCAGATTATTCGGCAGGGCGTTAGGCAGGTTGTTAGCAAGAGGATCAGAAAGAGGATCAGAAAGAGGAGCGAGCTTGGTGCGCTCGCGCCCCTGCTTCCTTTTTGTCACACCCTCGAAGATATCTCCAAAGATCAATTCTTGAATGTACTTGTCGGGGTCTCTGTTTATAGACGGCTCACTATTTACAGCAAAGTTATCCACCGACACTCTGAGTTATCCCCGTTTTCTCCACACCTTTATCAACAGGAAGATGCAGATTCATTGATATCGAAGGACAACGGTAAAACTGAGGGGAGTCAATTGCAAAGACATATGGAGGTTCAACACGAAAAGTTTGAAATGGGCCTGAGCTAGTTTTCGGGTGCCGAGAAAAATCCAGGAAACTTGCGAAAACTTGCGAAAACTTGCGAAAAATTATTTCTAAATTTCTCCAATTAATGAGATTCTCATTTGATTCTGATACTTACATCTCGTAAGTTGTGCACACGAAGTCCTCGGATAACCGTTCATTATTTGCAAGGGGAAGGCAAATAAAGAATCGTGCGCCCGGGGACTTCGCTTTTCTTTACCCGGGTTTCTCTTTGAAGAATTGTTGTTGAAAGTGGAACTACTTTAGATAAGCCCCGAGAGGTCGTCGGGCACAGTAGTGCTTCGGATAAATCCCTCAGGATCTGAAAGATCCTTCAAGGTTGGCAACAGGGCAGAATCTTCCCAGCGGTGGTCACGAATTTCGATCCCGCTCTCACCATCAGATTTATTCTCATCACTTACTTTTCCGAGAGCAACAAGCTCACCCCAGAAGATGGAACATTCACGAGATTTGCGTGGTGAAACTTCCAAACCAAGAAGTGTGGCGAAGAGTTGTTGTGATGGCGAATTAGTTGCACGGCTTCTGCGTTGCATCTCTTGCAATGAAATAAATGAAGGAAGGCGATCTTTTGCAGCCATCGTGACGACGTGATCAACCCAGCCTTCAATCAACGCAAGAGCCATCTCGAGTTTTTCCAGGGCCATTGCTTGCTGGGGTGTCTGTTCAGGCATAAACATTCCTTGATTTATTGCCACATTGATTGAAGCTGGATTATTAATATCGAGTTCTCCCGACGCCATGGCATCTTCTGCCTGGCGCTGGATGCTCTCGACATCAATACGAATTCCTTTTCCATATTGGGTCATGCAATCTTGAATATATTGTGCGAGCCAAGGAGTATGTGCAAAGAGGCGAGCAGCTGCAGCTTCTCGAAGTGCTAGGTAATATGTTATCTCTCGCTCTTCAATATCTAGATCCTTCGCCCATTCCTTAATGTTCTGGGGAATCAAGTGAGAACCAGGTTTTGCAAAAAGTGGAAGTGAAACGTCATGAGAACCGGTGATCTTGAGCGCTAAACCACCGACAGAGAGACCAAGCTGGGTGGCGATGAGTGAGCCCATGAAGGTTCGCATAATGGGAGCGATGGCATCGATGTTGAACGCACCCATCGGGAATCCTTGAGGAAGGCCAAGATTTTCCGCAATTGCATCTCGAACTTCATGTGAAGTTTCAGAATCCATTCCTTCTGGATCAGATCCTCCCAATTGCTGGGTCATCTCAGTGAGAACAGAGGAGAGTGCATTTGCCATTCCTTCAGCAAGAGGTTCGACCATCTTTTGCCATCCAGCCATGGAAGCATCAAGCCAATCGCGACGAGACCAGGCAACATCCATATTTGATGTTGTTGCTGGAAAAACTGTCGCACCATCGAGCCAGAGTTCGGCGATATCAAGAGCTTCTTTCAGTCGTGCTTGATCTGCTGTGCCGATTGGAATAATTTCGTGAGGAGCAAGAAATGTTCGAGCGCTCTCCCTGAGAGCTTCCAGAGTTATTAACTCACCGTTCTGATTCTTTCCGGCAGCGTTAAAGAACTCGCCGGGAACAAAACCAAAATTGCTCATGCCCAATCCTCTCAAAAATCAGTGCATTGACGTAACAAGAGAAGGTGAGAATTCATTCCCACCGAAATTTCCGGATTCCTCGCGGCGAAGGACTAGACTTCGGGAGTGCTCCTCACATTGAAGGCTTTTCATGAAATAGCCATGAACTCAGGCATTCACGCCAGTTCATCTGCCATTGCAGCGCTAGCCTGGTGGATTGTTCCGATTCTTTCAGTTCTTGGCGCAATCATCTATGTGATCTGGGTTTCCAAATTTCAAGAGGGCTACAACAACGAAACCCACCGCTCAGTCGGCAAGTTCAGCGCATTTCAAGCCAGCTTTCGCGAGAAAGATGGGAAGAAGTAAGGGATAGGGTTTCCCTATGAGTTCATTTCAGTTCCCTCGAAATCCCTTTAACCAAACCCCAGGCACGGGCGCTTCGCGCAAGAAGCTTGGACCGGCGGGCTACACCGCAATTGCCTTTGCCATATTGGTAGCTATCTTTTTCTCCCTGAGCTCCTTCTATGCCGACCTTCTCTGGTTCCGTTCGGTGAATTTCACAGAAGTCTGGCGCACAACTCTTTTTACAAAGTTTGAACTTTTCGCAATCTTTGGAGCGATGAGCTCACTGATCATCACATCATTTGTTGTCATCGCCTATCGAACCCGCCCCGTGTATGCGCCTTTAGAGATTGATAATCTCGAGCGTTATCGTGGGCAGATTGAACCAATTCGAAAGACCGTTATTGCTGGTATTGCGATCGCCCTTTTCTACTTTTCAGGAAGCTCAGGAAGCAATTTATGGCAGACCTGGTTGCAGTTTAAAAATGCCACTTCTTTCGGAGTGAAGGATCCCCAATTTGGGAAAGATATCTCCTTCTACGCATTTAAATTACCGATGTACCAATCTCTTCTTTCATGGGCAATCTCCATTGCAATTTTAACTCTGATCATTTCAGCAGGAGTGCACTACCTTTATGGTGGAATTCGTCCACAAGTGTCGGAAGATCGCACCACTGTTGCAGCACGTGTTCAACTCTCAATATTGCTCGGAGCAATCGTCCTTTTGAAGGCAGTTGCATATTGGTTAGATCGCTACAACTTGGCACTTAAGCAAGGAAAACTGATAACTGGTCTTGCGTATACAGATGTCAATGCAACCTTGCCAGCGAAGGCCATTCTTGCCGGCATCGCTGTCATCTGCGCACTTCTTTTCTTCGCAAATATTGTTCGACGCTCGTGGGTTCTTCCTGCAGCAGGCACAGCACTTCTTGCAATTTCATCACTTCTGATTGCAGGTATTTATCCAGCATTTATTCAACAATTCACAGTGAAGCCAAGTGAATCCTCAAAAGAAGCGCCGTATATTCAGCGAAATATTGATGCAACGCGAGCTGCATACGGATTAAGCGATGTGACGGTCCAGGATTATCAAGCCGTCAGCTCAACATCTGCGGGCCAGTTGGCAAATGATGCTGCAACAATTTCAAATATTCGTCTTATTGATCCAAATGTTGTGTCAGCGACATTCCGCCAGCTGCAGCAAATAAAGCCGTATTACACATTCCCTGATTCACTCGATGTTGATCGCTACACCGTCGGCGGAAAGAGCCGTGACACAGTTGTTGCTGTCCGCGAGTTAAATATCGCTGGAAACCCAGTTCGTAATTGGATTAACGACCACTTGGTCTATACCCACGGATTTGGTTTTGTTGGGGCGTACGCAAACACAGTGGATGCCGATGGTAAGCCAAACTTCTCCGTTGGAAATATTCCTCCAACAAATGGACTTGGCGCATTCCAGCCACGCATTTACTTCGGTGAGAACGTTCCAGATTATTCAATTATTGGGGGAGCGAAGAACTCTTCTGCAACTGAGCTGGATTATCCAGATGACACGTCATCGAACGGCCAAAAGAACTACACATACACCGGTACAGGTGGAGTTCCGATGGGCAATATGTTGACCAGACTCCTTTTTGCAGTGAAGTACAAAGAACAGCGCATCGTACTTTCAAACCTCATCAATAAAGATTCAAAAATTCTCTTTAACCGGGATCCAAGTCTTCGCGTTCAGAAGGTCGCACCTTGGTTAACACTTGATGGAAACCCCTACCCAGCAATCGTCAATGGCAAAGTGCTGTGGATTATTGATGGTTACACAACAAGTGCAGGCTATCCATATTCCAAATTCACAAACCTTGCAACTGCAACAAGCAACTCAGTAACGGCTGCATCAAGCTCTGTTGCCCCACTTGCTGATAAGAATGTGAACTACATTCGCAATTCAGTAAAGGCGACTGTGGATGCATTTGACGGAACCGTCTCCCTGTATCAATGGGATGCAAAGGATCCTGTTCTTGCAACATGGGCAAAGGCTTTTCCAGGCACAGTAAAGCCAAAGAGTGCAATTTCTGCGGCTCTTCTCCAACATATTCGATACCCAGCAGATATCTTTGACGTTCAGCGTGATGTACTCGGTACATATCACGTCACAACATCTGGCGCCTTTTATGGCGGCCAAGACTTCTGGCGTATTCCAAATGATCCTTCGTCATTGGGTGCAAACGCTGGCGCACAGCCTCCGCTTTATCAAACAATGAAGTTGCCTGGAAGCAAGACCCAAGATTTCACACTCTCGACTGCATTTGTTCCACGCGGAGGCCGCCAAAACCTCACCGCACTTGCAGTTGTGAATTCTGATGCTGGTCCTAATTACGGAAAGATCAGCGTTCTTCAACTTCCACGTTCGACAAATATTCCTGGCCCATCACAAGTTGCTTCAAACTTCGAAGCAAAACCTGAAGTAGCTCAAGCTCTTTCATTATTGCGCCAGGGGGGATCTGATGTTGTTTTGGGTAATTTGCTGACACTTCCAGTGGGAAGCGGTTTGCTTTATGTTCAGCCTGTTTATGTTAAGGCAACTGCAAATTCATCGGCATATCCATTACTCCAGAAAGTTCTTGTCTCCTTCGGCGACCAGATCGGTTTTGATAACAATCTCAAATCCGCTTTGGATCAAGTCTTTGGTGGAAATTCGGGAACGACTCTCAACAATACGGGGACAACAATCTCAACATCGCCGACAACTTCATTAAGCACGACTGTTAAAACAGCACTTGCTGCGGCGCAAAGTGCGATGAGAGATTCTCAAACTGCATTGAAGAATGGTGATTTCACTGCTTATGGAAAAGCACAAGATCGCTTGAAGTCAGCAATTGCCGATGCCATAAAGGCTCAAGCAGCAGGGAAGTAAAAGGATTAAAAGCGGGAAAATTCCCTCGTTTTTCTTGAATTTTACTTTCACAGTGGAATCAAACTAAGATTGCACTACCGACGCGGGGTGGAGCAGCTCGGTAGCTCGCTGGGCTCATAACCCAGAGGTCATAGGTTCAAATCCTGTCCCCGCTACTTCTAAAACCCGGATTAATATCCGGGTTTTTCTTTTTCTCATTTCGTTGTGAGAGAAAATTGAGAGATAATTACACACGTGAACGTAACTCAGATTGTCGATGCATCACCTGAGCTTCTCGTCTCCCAGATTGTTGAAAAGGCCGTTTCCTCAATTTCGCATAATTGGCAACAAGGCCGGTCTGCCCACGTTGTTCTTACTGGCGGGCGCACAGGCATGCAGATAGCCCAGACTCTTGATACAGATTTATTTCGACTTATAAATTCTGACATTTTTTCTGATGAAAAAAGTGATGCAGTACTTACAACACATACGCTCCATATCTGGTTTAGCGATGAACGATTTACTTCACTTTCTGATCCTGATCGCACCGATACAAAACTAATTTCATCATTTGAAAAGTGCGCGCAAGTCCCAGAAATCGAGATTGAGTTTCATCGTGTCTCCTCGCCGGAGAAAATGACCCTGAAGGAAGCTGCTGACGCATATGCAGAGGAGCTTGAGACATCTTTGACCGTCGAACGCTTTGATGCGGTACTACTCAGTATGGGTGAAGATGGACACATCGCCTCGCTCTTTCCTGGTCTTAGCACGACGGGGCATTCCACAAAATCGGCGGTTCCGGTAGATAATTCTCCTAAGCCACCCGCAGAGCGGGTAAGCATCAGTGTTGATCGGCTAGCAAACGCATCAGCGATTTATATCTTCGCCTTGGGTGAAGGAAAGCGCGAAGCACTCACTGGCCTTCTTTCCCACAAGATTGGCCCAGTAGCACTTCTTATAGAAGCAGCGAAGAGTGGCCAGATGGTGATTGCGACAGATCTAAAAATTTAGCTGTACATCAAGTTAAGCAAGGTAAGCAAGGTAAGCAAGGTAAGCAAGGTAAGCAAGGTAAGCAAGGTAAGCAAGGTAAGCAAGGTAAGCAAGGTAAGCACGAAAACGAAGTAGCGGAGAGCGGAGAAAAGAATGAGCACACAACTTCAGTTCACAATGGTTGGCCTCGGACGTATGGGAGCAAATATTGCTCGCCGAATCCAGAAGCACATCGACCCTTCGACTCCCGTCAGCATTTCCGTTTATGACGTAAGCGCAGACACTGTTGCAAATATGGCGAAAGAGGGATTCACCCCACTCGCCTCAATAGCTGAACTTGCCCAATACAACAATGATGCAAACCCACAAATTGTCTGGGTCATGGTTCCTGCTGAAGTTACAAAGGAGACCATTAAGAAGATTGCAGAACATCTTGCGCCAGGATCAACAATCATTGACGGCGGAAATACTTTTTATCGCGATGACATCGCAAATGCTGATTGGCTTGCTGAAAAGAAGATTAACTTTGTTGATGTAGGAACATCTGGCGGCGTCTATGGTCTTGATCGCGGATATAGCTTGATGATTGGCGGTGATACCGCTGTTGTAGAGCGTCTCAACCCAATCTTTAAAGCACTCGCACCAGGAATTGAATCAGCAGAGCGGACGATCGGTAAAGACGGAACACCCTCACAAGCTGAATATGGTTTCTATCATTGTGGACCTGTTGGTGCGGGCCACTTCGTAAAGATGGTTCACAACGGAATTGAATATGGAGCCATGGCTGCATACGCTGAAGGACTCAATCTCCTTCATGCAGCAGGTGATGGAATTAAGCATCCAACATCAGTTGGAAACCACAATGAGACAAAGTACGACCTTAATATGACAGAGATAACTGAAGTATGGCGTCGCGGCTCTGTCGTTGCATCTTGGCTATTAGATCTCACTGCAATTGCATTTAATGAGGATCCAAACCTCGATGGATATGAAGGCTCTGTTTCAGATTCTGGCGAAGGCCGCTGGACTGTGCAGACTGCCATTGATGCAGGAACGCCTGCAAATGTTCTCAGCGCATCGTTGATGGATAGGTTCTCTTCACGCGGGAATGGACTTTATGGAAATAAAGTTCTCTCCGCGATGAGAAAGAAATTTGGCGGCCACGTTGAAGTTCGAACAGCAAAGAAGAGTTCGTAATTCATGAATCCACGCGAAATACAGAAACGCCCCGCTGATGTCCTCGTGATGTTTGGGGCGACAGGCGACTTGGCCAAGAAGAAGCTCTTCCCGGCTTTGTACAACATGGCAAAGAGTGGATTTCTCAATGTTCCCGTATACGGGGTTGCCTCCTCAAAATGGGATCACGCACAATTTGCTCAGCATGCAATCGATGGAATTATGGCTGCAGTAAAAGATCCAGACCCCGCTGTCCTTGAAAAACTCGATTCACATTTGGATTTGATTGTTGGAAACTATGCAGAGCCAGAACTATATGAGGAGCTCGCTGAAGTCCTCAAAGATAAAGAAAAGCCTGTTATCTATCTCGCAATTCCTCCAGCTGCATTTGAAAACGTCACTCAAGGTCTTGCTCGCGTCGGTCTTACAAATCGATGCCGTCTTGTTGTTGAAAAACCATTTGGACGTGATTTGGAATCAGCTGAACATCTTCAGGATGTTTTAGAAGCAGTTCTTCCTGAAAAGCGCATTTATCGCATCGACCACTACCTAGGGAAAGAATCTGTAGAAGATATTTTGATTTTCCGCTTTGCAAACTCCATTTGGGAGCCATTGTGGAATCGTCGATACATCAACAGCATTCAAATTACGATGGCAGAAGATTTTGGAATTGAAGGTCGTGGCGCGTTTTACGACGGCGTCGGTGCAATCCGCGATGTATTGCAGAATCACCTTCTCCAGGTTCTCGCTCTTATTGCGATGGAACCACCTGCCGATATGTCAGCAGAATCCATGGAAATGGAGAAGTTGAAGGTTTTTCGTGCAGTATCTGCCTTGACGCCAAAGGAAGTTGTCCGCGGACAATATGTCGGTTATTTGGATGAGCCCGGTGTTGCACCTCAATCACATACCGAGACATTTGTCGCTGCAAAAGTGCATGTTGATTCATGGCGCTGGGCCGGGGTTCCTTTCTATATTCGAACAGGAAAGTCCCTTGCGGAAACAACGTTGGAAGTTATTGTTGAATTTAAGCAACCACCCCGCATGTTGTTTGCTGAAACACAAGAAGCATCCCCAAATATTTTGCGCTTCCGTTTAGGAAAGAAGGATGGCGTAGATATTGAATTGATGGCAAAGGCTCCTGGAGATCATCTTTCAACCATTCCAGTACAGCTCAATGTGGAATTTAGTGCTGCGCTTGGTGAACGCCAAGAGGCATATGAGCGTTTGATCCGTGCAGCGATGCTCGGAGATCACATGCGCTTTACGCGTATTGATTCAGTCCTTGAAACATGGCGCATTGTTCAAAATGTCTTGAATGGTGAAGCCCCAGTCCATCCATATTTCGTAGGTTCATGGGGTCCAGATAATGCCGATGACCTTATTGGTGGAAGCTGGATTGATCTCTAGAATCCTTAACGCATCTCTCGTTTGATAACAATTGCTGCATAGGCAATACCGTCAATCGCTGCAAGATGCAGAGTTGAATCAACTGGAAGCTCTCTGTTCACTATTGCTGAAATATCAGCATGCAGATCAGTCGTCGCGCGACGAACATATCCAGCGCTCCCAATAAGGACACGTCGATCCTTCGGCAACTCTGTATTCGTTCCGGAATTGTCACGAACTACCGCTGCATACCCACGTTCGGTGTTGTGGCTATAGCCCGTCGATAAAAATTCGAAAGGGGCCTTCATCGCATCAACGATGAGATTATTTACCTTTGTGCCATTGTTTTTAAGAACTGATGAAACACATGAACGAATCACCGCTTCATCCAAAACAGTCCCTTTAACATTTCCCAATGGAGCTGTGACAATCACAAGATCGGTGATTGTGAAATGTTCACTCGGTTGCGGAGCGGCATTCTTCCTTGAAGAAGACTTTTGGGAACTCTCAGATTCGGGCTTAGAGCTTCGGCCAAATAACTTTGAAAAAAGACCCATCGCTTCTAGGCCTTCACATTCAGCGCTGCGAGAAGTTGGTTATGAAGAAGCCCATTACTGGAAACTCCATTTCCGCCACCTGGTCCATCGACGCCGTCGAGATTTGTGAAACGCCCACCAGCTTCTCGAACGATGATGTCGAGTGCTGCCATATCCCAAATAGCCAGAGTTGGCTCAATGGCGATATCGACCGCACCTTCTGCAACCAACATATGTGACCAGAAGTCCCCAATACCGCGAGTACGCCAAACTTTTTCCTGCAAGGAGAGCATCGCATTCTTGCGCAATCCCCAACCCACTAAATCGCTATACGAAAGTTGGGCATCTTCTATTTTGCTGACTCCAGAAACGTGAATCTGTTTTGCACCGCCGCCGTTTGCACTTACAAATGCCCCGTTTGCATCTGCTGCGCTCCATCGGCGAGAAAGTGCGGGGGATGAAACAACACCCACTACTACTTTGTGATCAGGTGAAACCAAGGCTATTAAGGTCGCCCAAATCGGAATTCCTCGCATAAAGTTCTTTGTTCCATCAATGGGGTCGATAACCCAGTAATACTTTCCATCTGTACTTTCAGGAGCGCCGAATTCTTCACCAATGACAAGGTCAAGGGGGCGATTGTCTGTGAGAATTTCACGGATCTTCGCCTCCGTTGCCTTATCGGCATCGGTCACAGGAGTTGCATCCGGCTTTGTTTCAATAAGAAGATCGCTTGATTGGAATCGATTTAAAGTGATGAGATCGGCAGCATCTGCGAGTTGGTGAGCCAGAACTAAATCTGCGAGAAAATCGCGCTCAAATTCAGAGGTGCTCATGGATGAAGGTTACCGCGCGGAAGAAGTTACTCGTAAATAGATCTGAGGCTATGTGAAAATGTGGGCTTAGTCGCGCTCATTCAAAAGGCCACGTAGATTGACTAAGCGGGCCTTGGACTCTTCTGAGAGTTCCCAATGATTAAGAGCGCAGTCATCTTCATCATGTGAGCAATTTCGAGGGCAATGCTCGATGGCTTCATTAAATTCAGAGAAAGCACGAATGACACGGTCGCGCTCAACGTGTGCCAACCCAAAGGATCGAACGCCCGGGGTATCGATAATCCATGTTCCAGCATCGTGTGGATTTTCATCGAGGGAGAGCGCCAAAGCACTCGAAGAAGTATGTCGACCTCGACCGGTACTTGTATTTACAACTCCTGTGGCGCGAACATCTGTACCAACCAAGGCATTCACAAGGGTTGATTTTCCAACTCCTGAATGTCCAAGCAAAACAGTTCGTTTTGCTTCAAGAAGTTCCTTGAGGTTAGTGAGGTCAGCTCCGCGCTGGATGAGAATTGAGGGAACTTTCAATGTTTTGTATGGAGCAAGAAAGTCAGAAGGATCGGCAAGATCGCATTTTGTCACAATTATTAATGGGGCAATACCTTGATCGAATGCAACAACGAGTGCACGGTCCACAAATCCGTGACGAGGTTCTGGGTCAGCAGCTGCAATAACAATTGCAATTTGATCGACATTTGAAACAATCATGCGTTCGAATTGAGCGGCATCGTCCACAGTACGAGTCAAGACGTTTGAACGGGTGTGAACTGAGACGATTCGGCAGAGAGTTCCTTCTGTTCCTGAAATATCGCCAACTAACGAAACGAGATCCCCAACAACAACAGATTTCTGACCCAACTCACGAGCCTTCATCGCCGTAACAGGCTTGTTGTGTTCAAGAACTAAGCATGTAGTGCGTCCACGATCGACAGCTATAACTCGCCCTTCAATTGCATCAGCATGCTCGGGTCGATCTTTTGTGCGGGGGCGCGTTCGGCGTGAGGGACGGATGCGAACATCCGATTCATCATAAGAACGAGCCGCCACTAGTTTCCTTTCAGCAAATCAGCCCAGGCACCGGGGAAATCTGGAAGTGTCTTTTGGGTTGTTGCAATATTTTCGACGTTGATGCCATCAATACGAAGGCCAATCATCGCCCCTGCTGTTGCAAGGCGGTGATCCTCGTACGTGTGGAATGTGCCAGCGTGAAGTGGGGCGGGAGTAATGTGAAGTGCGCTCTCTTCCTCAACAACGTTTCCACCGAGGGCATTAACTTCGCGAGCAATTGCAGCAAGGCGATCTGTTTCATGAAGTCTAAGGTGTCCAATTCCGCGAAGAGAGGATGGTGAATCTGCCAAGACAGCTAGTGCAGCGATGGATGGTGTGAGTTCACCAACGTCGTGAAGATCAACATCAATTCCATGGATTTCACCTGTTCCAGAAATCGTGAGGTCTGTACCTGTGGAACTCTGGATAAAATTCATTGTTGCGCCCATATCGGCAAGAATGGTGCGGAGTTGATCGCCAGGTTGTGTTGTGGATTCTGGCCAATCTGTAATTGTGACCGAGCCACCGCAAATCATCGCCGCTCCCATAAACGGAGCCGCATTAGATAGGTCGGGTTCAATCGTAATTTCGCGCCCGTGCATCGTTGCAGGCGATATTTGCCACTCTTTATTGTCAATCACTTTCACACTCACTCCAACTTCGCGGAGCATTTGAATCGTCATTTCGATATGCGGCATCGACGGGAGAGAAGTTCCGGTATGGCGAAGAGTGAGTCCATCTTTCATTGCTGGTGCGACAAGGAGAAGTGCTGAAACAAATTGGCTAGAAGATGTCGCATCAACCTCGACAACGCCTCCTTGTAACTGGCCATTTGCATTGATGGTCATCGGAAGTGCGTAGCGATTTCCATGCTCGATTGATACTCCGAGAGATTCCAGCGCCGCAATAACTGGACCAAGAGGTCTCTCGTGAGATCGTGGATCTCCATCAAAATGGATAACTCCCTTTGCCATTGCGGCAAGAGGAGGAAGAAATCGCATAACAGTGCCCGCATTTCCTACATCTATGTGAGCAGGTCCAAAGAGTTGTGCCGGGTGAACAAGGAGATCGCCATTTGGTGCCTGTGCAATTCCAACCCCAAGTGCCTTTAGTCCGCCAATCATGAGAGCTGAATCGCGCGAGTGAAGAGGCTTTCGAAGAAGAGATGGTGAATCAGCAAGAGCGGCAAGAATAAGTGCGCGGTTTGTTACTGATTTTGAACCAGGAATTGTGATGCGAGCACGCACAGGCGCATTGCCACGGTGAGGTGCACTCCACAAATTCGTCATATAGGCAATCTTAACCCATTGAACTCTCTCTCAGGCAGCCTCACATTTTTAGCCTCACATTGGTAGCCTCGCATCAGTAGCCATGCATTGGTAGCCTTGAAGCATGTGCGGTCGATATGCGTTGAGCAAGCTTCCGGCTGAACTCATTGAAGAATTTGAGATTCACACGGGAAAAACTCTTCCCACCCTTCCTGCCGATTGGAATATCGCTCCAACAAAACCAATTTATATTATTCGCCAGGCCGCAGGGACTGAAATGAAATTAAAGCGTGAACTTTCCATCGCATCGTGGGGCCTCATTGCCCCGTGGAGTAAAAATGAGGTGGATGCGGTGAAATCTCAGTCGATTGCAATAAATGCACGAACTGAATCCGTCGACGAGAAACCAACATTTAAAAACGCATTTCGATCCCGTCGATGTTTGATTCCAGCAGATGGTTATTACGAGTGGGCAACAGAATTAGGCATGCCAGCAAAGCAACCTTTCTATATTTCACGAACCGATAAAAAAACTCTTGCCTTTGCAGGAATTTGGGATCGATGGGTCTCTCCAAGTGGAGAAATTCGAGAGAGTGCTTCCATTATTACCCGAGAAGCAGTCTCGCCTCTGGCAGAAATTCATCATCGCATGCCTACATTCTTACCGGTCGATCGTTGGGATATGTGGCTTGATTCCAATCTCCATGAGGTCTCTGCAATTCGCTCTCTCATGAATATTCCATCCCCAGCTGAAGGGTTGCAGGCATATCCTGTCGATAAGGCGGTCAATCTGGTTCGAAATAATGGAGCGCACCTGACGGCACCAATCGAGCTTGGTGAGCCGGAGACACTCTTCTAAGCCTCACTCGGGGCTTGATGGCTTGATGGATTGACCTTTGAGGGAATAAACCAATCCTGAGGAGGGTTCTCTGGATATGGCTGTAGCCTTGTTAGCGATGAAGAAAGATTCGAACTCCGAACTCGCCCCTGCCTACAAAGGTGGCGTGGCTCTTGCTGGTGCGAGCGAATCAGTTGTTCAACGAAAAGAACGTTTTGAGCGAGATGCTTTTCAATACACAAATCAGCTTTATGCAGCAGCTCTTCGTTACACAAAGAATCCCACCGATGCAGAAGATTTAGTTCAAGATACTTACGCAAAGGCGTTCGTGTCTTTCCACCAATTCGAAGATGGTACAAATCTCAAGGCATGGCTTTATAGAATTCTCACAACAACTTTCATTAATAATTATCGTAAAGATCAGCGACGCCCACTTCAATCAAACGGGGGAGAAGTTGAAGATTGGCAACTTTATGATGCCGCTTCACACACAAGTGATCAAGGCAAAAGTGCTGAAGATGAAGTACTCGAAGGAATTGCTGACCTTGATATCAAAAAAGCTCTTGCAGATATGCCTGAAGAATTTCGAATGGCTGTCTACCTTGCCGATGTCGAAGGCTTTTCTTACAAGGAGATTGCAGAGATTGTAGGAGTCCCTACCGGAACTGTGATGTCTCGACTACACCGGGGACGAAAGATTCTTCGTGAATCTCTTGCTGAATATGCAAAGGGTCGTGGATTTATATCTTCCTCACCAGAGAAGGGAGGCAAGAAATGAGTTGCGGAAACCCACACGAGACTCCGTGCCACGATGTCTTGCATTCCCTCGTTCTTTTTATCGATCATGAAATTGATGATCAAACACAGGTACGGCAGATTGAAATTCACGTACAAGAGTGCCCTCCTTGCCAGAAGGAATTAGAGCACGAGAAGAACGTTCTTGCTCAATTGAAGAAATTGATGGCAGGTTCCTGCAATGAATCAGCACCTGACTCTCTTCACGAAAAGATTCTCACTCAGACAGGTCTTCTAGCTCAGCAGATGCAGGCACAATTCTTTGGAATGCCATCTCCACTTTCAACCCAAGTCACAACACAATTTAGTCGTACAGAGTTCATCGTTGATGGAGTCGAGACGCGTATCGAGATAGAGACGACAGAAATCACTCATCATTTCGAGATCGAAGAAGAGTAAATCCCCATAATTGAATGAACTCCGAGTAGGTTTTCCTACATGGACTTTGAGGCTGCTCTTGGATGCGTAGGAATGGCATCCGTCTCTGTGCGTCCCGGTGACACATCTGTTGCAATGGGAATAAACGATTTATCAGTCGTTTCTTCGACCACAATTATGAGCGTCATTGAAAGTGCCTGTAGTGCTGCAATCATTGATTTGCTTGAGATTGGCGAAACAACTCAGACTGCGAAATCACACCTTGAGATTTTGACAACTGTAACTGTCGGTGAGGATTTACGCGCTCATGCCCGATGTATTGATGTCACTGAAGATATTTTGACTTTCGAGGCAGAAGTTACGCATTCAAATAAAACAATCGCCACTGCAGAAGTGCAGCGGCGATTGGTAGATCGAGTCTCTTATATGGCTCGTATTGCAGCCGAGAGAATTAGTGCTGAGTAATTTTTACTTCTTTGTAGCCCAGAAAATTTCTGCAATCTCATCGATCTTTCCGAGGAGTTTTTCTGCTACTGCAACGTCATTTGTGCCTTTTGTTCCGCCGGCACCAGCAAGCTTTGTTGCCTCGTTGAAGAGAACGTGGAGCTGTGGGTATGCCTCGAAGTGGTTTGGCTTGAAGTAGTCGGTCCAGAGAACCCAGAGGTGATGCTTCACCATTTCTGAACGCTCTTCCTTGACTGCAACTGCGCGAGATTTGAAATCTGCATCAGTCGACGCTGCATATTTTTCCATCGCAGCCTTTACAGATTGAGCTTCAAGCTTTGCTTGTGCTGGGTCATAGACGCCACATGGAAGATCGCAGTGCGCGAGGGCTACTACTGTCTTTTCAAAGAACTTCATTTTCTCTCCTCTTTATAAGTCGTGCTGGTTGTTTCTAGCATTTCTAACTGTTCTAGCATTTCTAGGTACCTATATGTATTTTTATGTCTTTATATGTATTTATAGGAAAAAGCGGTGTTGCCGAAAATCCCTGAGATGTAAGAGACTACTACTCCTATGTCCTTCCTGCCCATTCGCCGAGTGAAGATCTCGGGCGGTTCAATGTTGCCACGATTCAAAGATGGCAGAATCTTGCTTTTTCATGGGGCACCAAAAGTTGGGGGCGAGCTCTCCTCGCTCACAGGGAAAATAGTTTTGGTCGTACGAGACAGCTATCCAGGCATCTTCTTTATAAAGCGGGTGAAATCAGTGAGCGAAAAAGGTTTGTGGGTAGAAGGCGACAACCTTGAAGCATCTACAGATTCTCGAAAATGGGGAGAGATACAACCGCATGAAATCGTTGGGGTTGCATTCCGCAAATAATCGACGGGCCTTTTATCGCGTAAAGGCTTCCATGATGAGAGCATGCTGCTCTTCCTCATGGAGATGATGACTTCCTGTTGCTGGGCTCGCTGTCGCACGACGAGAGACTCGGCGAAGAGTGCGACCATTAAGAGCCTCACGAGTGCGAAGAGCGATATATGGATATGGACCTTGGTTTGCAGGCTCATCTTGAACCCATAGCAAATTCGCATTTGGATGATTATTTGCCTCTTCAATAATTTCTTTAACAGGCAGTGGGTAGAGCAGTTCTACGCGAACGATCGCAGTGGTGTGTTCACCTAACTTCTCTCGCTGTGCGATGAGGTCGTAATACACCTTGCCGGAACAGAAGATCACGCGAGTAGCGTTCTGAACCGTTGGGTCAGAAATGACAGGCTTGAAATACCCGCTTGTGAAATCGGAAATACCGGATGCTGCAGCCTTGAGGCGAAGCATCGACTTAGGCTCGAAGACAATGAGTGGACGACGAGCAGTGTTCTTCATATGCCAACGAAGCAAATGGAAATACTGCGCAGGGGAGGAAGGTTGCGCAATAGTCATGTTCTGTTCAGCTGCAAGACTGAGAAAACGCTCGATTCGTGCAGACGAGTGATCAGGACCTTGTCCCTCATATCCATGAGGCAAAAGCATGACAACACCAGAACGCTCACCCCATTTTTGGAGTGAAGAAGAGATGAATTCGTCGATGATGGTCTGCGCACCATTCACGAAATCACCAAATTGGGCTTCCCAAATAGTGAGAGCTTCAGGGCGCTCTACTGAATATCCATACTCAAATCCGAGGACGGCGTATTCAGAAAGCAGAGAGTCGATGATAAAGAATTGATTGTCATCACCAATCAAGTTGTGAAGTGGGGTCCATGTGTTTCCATTGTTTTGATCAACAATCACAGCATGGCGGTTAGAAAATGTTCCGCGGCGAACATCTTGTCCAGACATTCGGATGGGATGTCCTTCAAGAAGGAGTGAGCCAAATGCAAGCATTTCGCCAGTCGACCAATCCACGGTTGCGTCATTGAGCATCTCATTACGCTTTGCCAGTTGAGGAGCAAGCTTTGGATGCATGGTGAAACCTTCTGGCGCAGAAACTTGAGTTGCTGCGATTTTACGAAGTGTGGCTTCATCCACTGCAGTAGGGATTTGATGTGCATCTAGTGGCATTGGTTCAACGAAGTTTGGATCAGTTTCAGGTTCAACGTTATGAACAGTATTGAATGCTCCATCAAGTTGTGCCTGGTAATCGCGAAGGACTTCTTCGGCTTCTTCAACGGTGATATCTCCACGGCCAATTAGCGCTTCAGTATAAAGCTTGCGCGTACTGCGCTTTTGATCGATAAGTTTGTACATCAGAGGTTGTGTAAAGCTTGGCTCGTCACCTTCGTTATGTCCACGGCGGCGGTAGCAAACAAGGTCAATGACAACGTCTTTCTTAAAAGCCTGACGATATTCGTAAGCAAGTTTTGCAACGCGCACAACGGATTCTGGGTCATCTCCATTAACATGGAAGACAGGTGCCTGAATCATTTTTGCGATATCAGTTGAGTAGCGTGAAGAACGTGAATATTGAGGTGAGGTTGTAAATCCAACCTGGTTGTTGATGACAACATGGATTGTTCCACCAACACGATATCCCTTGAGGAGTGAAAGACTGAGGGTTTCAGAGACAATTCCCTGGCCGGCAAATGCAGCATCTCCATGAATTAAAATTGGCATTATGGAGTACGCCTCTTTTGTATTGAGGCGGTCTTGCTTTGCTCGAACAATTCCTTCAAGAACCGGGTTAACAGCCTCAAGGTGTGAAGGGTTTGCTGCAAGATAAACCTTTGTCTGCGCTCCAGATGGAGCAACAAATGTTCCCTTTGTGCCGAGGTGGTATTTCACATCGCCAGAACCTTGCACTTCATTGTCGTGATAGTGACCTTCAAATTCTTGAAAGATTTGACCAATATTTTTTCCTGCAATATTTGCAAGAACATTGAGGCGTCCACGGTGTGGCATACCGATACAAACTTCATCGAGCTTGTCGTCGGCTGCGCCACTGATGATGGCATCTAGAAGGGGGATAACCGATTCTCCGCCTTCAAGAGAGAAGCGCTTTTGCCCAACAAACTTTGTGTGCAAAAAGGACTCGAAAGCTTCTGCACTATTGAGTTTGTAAAGAATTCGAAGCTGCTCTTCACGAGGAGTCTTTGTTGCGCCAGATTCAACATGCTCCTGAATCCACGCACGTTCTTCTGGATTTTCCATGTACATATATTCGACGCCAATGGAGCGGCAATAAGAGTCGCGAAGGCGACCAAGAATCTTGCGAAGTGGCAAGAATGACTTTCCACCAAATCCACCAGTTGGAAATTCGCGGTCGAGATCCCACAAGGTGAGTCCATGATTTATAACGTCAAGATCTGCGTGATATCGCTGTTCGTATGTAAGCGGATCGATATCTGCCATCAGGTGTCCGTTTGTGCGATAGGCGCGAATCAACTCCTGAACACGAGTTTCCTTGGAAATTTGTTCATCTTTATTAAATTGAAAATCTTGAGTCCAGCGGATTGGAACATAAGGAATGCGAAGTGCAGCAAAGATTTCATCATAGAAACCATCTGCACCAAGCAAAATTTCATGAATTCGACGGAGGAAATCACCCGATGTTGCACCTTGAATGATGCGGTGATCGTATGTACTTGTGAGCGTGACTGTTTTGCTGATTGCAAGATTTGCGAGAGTCTCTTCAGATGCGCCTTGGAATTCAGCCGGGTATTCCATAGCTCCAACGCCAAGAATGAGACCTTGGCCTTGAACAAGGCGGGGAACAGAGTGAACAGTTCCGATTGTGCCTGGGTTAGTGAGTGAGACAGTTGTTCCGGCAAAATCGTCAACGGTAAGCGCACCATTGCGGGCCTTGCGAACAGTGTCTTCATAGGATGCCCAGAATTGTCCAAAATCCAGATCTTCGCAGCCCTTAATAGATGGAACTAATAATTGGCGTTCCCCATTTGGCTTTGCAAGGTCGATCGCAATTCCTAAATTGATATGTTCAGGTTTTCCAAGAGCGGGCTTTCCATCAACCTGAGTGAAGAATGCATTCATTTCTGGCATCTGGCGCATCGCCTTGATGAGTGCGTAACCAATGATGTGAGTAAAGGAAACTTTTCCACCACGTGCGCGCTTGAGGTGATTGTTAATGACGGTGCGATTATCAATCATCAACTTTGCAGGAACAGCACGGACTGATGTTGCAGTTGGAACGGTTAACGATGCTTCCATGCTTTGTACAACTCGAGCCGCTACTCCGCGGATTGGTTCTGCAGAGGATGCTCCAGGCGTAACCAAAGTTGGAATTGGCTTCACAACTGGATCGGCAGGAGTTTGGTTTGGAGTAGTCACGACAGGTGCCACCGTTTCTTGAGCTGTTGCAGGTGCAGGAGTTTCTTGAATTTTTTCTGGTGCTACGTGTTCAATATTTTGTGGCGCAGGTGTTGGCGCAGGTGTTGGCGCAGGTGTTGCCGCTACTTTTGTTACAGCTTTAGGAAGCGGAGGAGTTCCACCACGCGGCGCAGTTGAAAGAGGTGGGAGCGTTGCTTGTGCTGAAAAATTCGGTGAGGAATAGTCGGCAAAAAATTCATGCCATGCAGCATCTACCGAGTGCGGATCTGCCAAAAAGCGTTGGTACATCTCATCGACCAACCACTCATTGGGACCAAATTGGCCACCAAAGTGGTTTGCAGGTGTCTTGCCTCCTGCACCTTGATCGCTTGCCGACACTGGCATGTACTCCTTTTTCATACTCATGAAACTCGCGTCTAGAGCGGAGTAAGTCTATGGCGAATGGCGGAAAGGTTCATATCCAGATTCAAGGCTAGAAGTGTGAGAAGGGTCTAATTCTGGATTCCTTTAAGCCTTCACTCCTCGAGGGCCAGAAAGCGCGGAAAGGGCCGGCCGTCGCTCGTGCCTTACTCGTGCGTTACTCGTCCCTTACTCGTGCCGTATTTGTGGCCTTACTCGGTATATCCCAACAAGGCGCTGATCGCTGTCACTGAAGCGAGAAAGGCCAGGGCAGTTCCAACCCAGATCAGATGGCCGGAGATCATGAAATATGCGACACCCAGCGCTATCAAATTAGCCAAGAGAGCAGGCGCCCGACCGTAAGCAGCCTTCCGAGCAAATCCACCTGAACAGAGGTAGAGGCCCACAGAAGAAGTTAATGAAAAAGCAATCTCCCCGATGAGTGCACCGGGCGCAGTCACCTCATTGAGATTGATGAGAGCTCGTACACAAAGATAGAGAGCAAGAAGGATGAGCAACGCCGATTCCACACGAAGTAGGTGAAGGGCAGATTTGCGAGCCCACTCGTTGAGAGCCGGAAAATCTGAGTGTTGGGACTCTTCCATAGCGCCACAATAGCCGTTAATTTCCAAAGGTGGAGTTTTTCAATAACGGCTTGCACGATTCATTGACGCACGCGCCTGCACCGGCAATATTTCTTGAAAAGTTAGCAAGAGAATTTTCTAGCGCACGGCGAGATTTTCGAACTCTTGCTCTTCTCTCGCTGCAAGCTTATGACGTGCCAGAAATCAGCATAGGCGAACTCGAGATGGTTGCGCTCGCTCGCGCGATTGAGAAATCTTTGAGGAGCGACGAATTCTATTCTCGAATATCAGAGAGTGGGTTTTGGATTGCAATACGAGGCGATAAAGAAGATGCGCTTGCACTGCAAAGAAGAGTCGCAGGAAACCTTCGCTTCCAAGAAATCACAACACGAGAAATCACAACACGAGAATTGGCGGAAAAAGGCCAGAAACAGAGATGGCTCGCATCCGTAATTGAATGCGAGCCATCTGTCGAACTTACGACCTTAGAAGATTGGATTCAATCCGTTGATCGTATCCACTTTCCAGGCGCTAGTACTTCTTAATTACTTCTTGATTATTTTTTGGCTGCACATGCCTTCAAAGCAGCAGCAATCTTTGGGCTTTGTTGATCAAGGCCTGCAATGTCAGAAGCACTCTTCACATTGACCCCATTTTTATTGAGGCATGCAATGTAGGAAGCGCCCGCAACATTCGTTGGGGCTACAGGCTTACCAGTTGGCTTTTTCGCTGAATTTGTCGCTGACTTGGTTGATGGCTTTGTTGCTGGGTTCGGCGGAGTCACGCCATTTTTCTTGACGATTGTTCCTGAACTTGGACGAGAGCCACCAGGTTGTGCTCCACCGGGTTGTGCTCCACCGGGATTGCCACCGCGACCGAATCCGCCGCCAAATTGCGGACGTAGAGGCGCACATTTTGTCAGTGCAGCTTGTTGTTCAGCAGTCAGGGCTGGTTGAGATGGTCGAGTTGTTGGAAAATTACTTGGGCGTGAGGTCGGTGCACCAGTCGGACGCGCACCATTGTTTCCTCCACCCCCGCGACCAAATCCGCGTCCTGCAAATTGTGGAAGAGTGACACCAGTTGCGGTTAAGCAATCTTGATATTTTTGAAATGCAGCGGCGCGGGCAGCGTCATCAGGTGCGCCAGCTCCACCAGCTCCTCCAGCTCCACCAGCCACCATTGGTCGTGCACCACCGAGCGATGGTTTAGCTGATGGTGTTGGTTTTGCAACACTCTTTGTCGCAGCAGATGATTGAGTGGAAACAAGAGCGCTCGCGAAGAGAAGGGCGCCGACCCCAACGAGCGAGAGCGTTACGAGTGAGTTACGGCGATTTTGAAGAGAAAAAATTTCCATGAGCAGAAGGGTAGTTGCCTAGCGCTCGTGTGGAAATGGCCGATGAAAGGTTGTGTGCTGTGTATGTGCTGTGAATTTGAGCTTTCAAGACGCATTACGCTTAGCCAATGACGACATCCTCATCGCAGTCTTCTGGGCAGACCGGCCAGACCGGCCAGACCGGCCAGACCGGAAATAAAGTCTTGGCATCACTTCCCGTAGGAGAGCGCGTTGGTATCGCATTCTCCGGCGGACTTGATACATCTGTTGCCGTTGCGTGGATGCGTGCAAAGGGTGCAATTCCTTTTACATACACAGCCGATCTAGGCCAATATGACGAACCAGATATCGCATCAGTTCCTGATCGCGCAAAGGCATATGGCGCAGAAGGTGCTCGACTCGTAGATTGCCGCGAGCCTCTTGTTGAAGAAGGACTTGTTGCAATTGCATGCGGTGCTTTCCATATTCGCTCTGGCGGCAAGCAATACTTCAACACAACGCCATTGGGTCGCGCAGTAACGGGAACGCTACTTGTGCGCGCAATGTTAAAAGATGACGTTTCGATTTGGGGAGATGGCTCCACCTACAAAGGAAACGATATCGAACGTTTCTATCGTTATGGCTTGCTCGCAAATCCAAAGCTACGCATTTATAAGCCATGGCTTGATGCAGATTTTGTACGCGAGCTCGGCGGACGTAAAGAGATGTCTGAATGGCTCGTCACAAACAAGCTTCCATATCGCGACAGTGTTGAAAAGGCTTACTCAACCGATGCAAATATCTTGGGTGCCACCCACGAAGCTAAGGATCTTGAGAATCTTGATGCCTCAATTGAACTTGTTCAACCAATCATGGGTGTGAAATTCTGGGATTCTTCAGTAAAAATTGATAGCGAAGATGTTCGAATCGAGTTTGTTCAAGGGCGCCCCGTTTCCATCAACGGAAAAAGTTTTGATGACGTTGTAAAACTTATGGATGAAGCAAATAAAATTGGTGGTCGCCATGGACTTGGCATGGCTGACCAAATTGAAAATCGTATTATCGAAGCAAAGTCCAGAGGAATTTACGAAGCACCCGGAATGGCCTTGCTTTTCATTGCTTATGAGCGTTTGATTTCTGCAATTCACAATGAAGACACGATTGCGAATTACCATGCTGAAGGTCGCCGCCTCGGTCGCCTTTTGTATGAAGGCCGCTGGTTTGATCCACAGGCGCTCATGCTCCGTGAATCTTTGCAACGTTGGGTTGCATCAGCTGTCACAGGTGAAGTAACTATTCGACTTCGTCGCGGAGATGATTTCAGTATCATCAACACGACCGGCCCAGCCCTTTCGTATCACCCAGATAAACTCTCAATGGAACGCACCGAGGACGCTGCATTTGGTCCAACAGATCGAATTGGCCAATTGACGATGAGAAATTTGGATATCGCAGACACTCGCGCAAAATTAGAGATGTATACCCGTCAGGGTCAGATTGCAAACGATGGTCAGTTCAAACTCTTGGGAGAGCTTGAATAGAGGTTTTTATTTTTCCGGAAGGGAAAATTAAAATTGCTGTTGCTGCTCCATCATGCGAGCGCGATTACGTGCAGCACGGCGCTTCATAGCGCGGCGCTCATCTTCTGAAAGGCCGCCCCATACTCCGGCATCCTGACCAGATTCAATTGCCCATGCCAAACATGCATCCTTGACAATGCATCGATTACAAACTTTTTTCGCCTCTTCAATTTGAGCGATTGCTGGGCCAGTATTTCCGATAGGGAAGAAGAGCTCTGGATCTTCATCTCGGCAAGCCGATTCGTGTCGCCAATCCATGGCTCAGATCTCCTTCAACATACATAGCGCAGCCCGGGGGATCGGACTGACTTAATCAATTCGCACACTGATAAAAGCAACGATGCTTTAAATTTTAAAGAATGGAGCGCGCATCCAGCGGAAGCGCATGGCTTATTCTCTCGTGTTACGTGTTGAAGAACAAGGGTGAAACGAAAAAGATTCCTCACAATTGTGAAAAATCGGCGTGATTTACCTCAAGGGCTCCTCACAGCGTGGTGCCCTCGACAGGAATCGAACCTGTGCACCTGCCTCCGGAGGGCAGTGCTCTATCCCCTGAGCTACGAGGGCGCATATGGCGCCATTGACCAGCAATCCTAGTCAGCGCGCAATTCTATTGGGGATTTGTGAACTTCATTCCCCATTCAAAATTGAGTGAAGAAGGTGCAAGAATTGCCTCCATGAGTAACTCAGGGCTTGAAACTGCATATTTTGCAACAGGATGTTTCTGGGGCGCCGAGCGCCGATTCTGGAATATGGATGGAGTCATTGAAACATCAGTGGGTTACATGGGCGGCACAAAATCTGAGCCAACGTACAAGGAGGTGTGCACCGGAACAACCGGCCATGCCGAAATGGTGAAAGTTGTTTTTGATCCAACGATTGTTTCCTACAACCGACTCCTACAAGAATTTTGGACAATGCACGATCCAACATCTCTGAATAAACAAGGTGGAGATATCGGAACTCAATATCGAAGCGCCATTTACACAACCTCGCCAGACCAGATGATTGAAGCTGCGAATACTCGCGACCTTTACGAGGCAGAACTTTCTAAAAATGATTTGGGAAAAATCTGCACAGAGATCCAAGAAGCAGATGGTCACACATATTGGGAGGCGGAGGAGTATCACCAACGTTATCTCGAAAAAAATCCCAATGGTTACGACTGCCATTCATCCACTGGTGTTCCATTCCCAGTTCTTATTGCCTAATTCTTGCCTAATTCTGGCCTGACTCTTGCCTAATTCTTGCCTTATTCATTAAAGGGATAATTACTTCGCTCAAGATTTGAGCCAGGCATTCATTTCCTAATTGTCAGTTGCCCGCCAGCAGTACCAAGCAACAACAGATTGATACCCGTCAAAAGAGCCTCCAAGAAGATCTAACTTCTTTGCTTCGATTTCATTCTTCTTTCCATGGACAATTTGCCAACCTTTTCGTACCGCCAAATCTCCAACGGGCCAGACATCAAGTCTTCCAAGATGAAAAATAAGAAACATTTCCACTGTCCAACGACCAATTCCAGTTATTTGGATAAGTTCTTTTGAGATCTCTTGATTAGATTTTCTGCTTAATGTTTTAAAGTCGATCTTCCCAGATAATGATGCTTCAGCGAGTTCGGAGATTGCTCGAGTTTTTACATTCGTTAATCCAGCGCTACGAAGTTTTTCATGGGAGAGACGGGCAAGACTTTCTGGGGTCAGTTCACCTTTTCCGAGTTCTCGAACTCGAGCGGTAATGGTGTCTGCCGCTTTTGTCGAAATAAGTTGCGAGAGAATTGATTCGACAAGCGTTTCAAAATGTCCATGTTTTGGCCGTTTGCGACCGATTGTGCAGAGCGGGGATTGAGCTATATATGGCTTGAATGCAGGGTCAACTTTTGCGAGTTTCTTCGTTATCGCAAGCATTTCCGCTTCGGTCGTGAGCGCCACATCTTTACTCTAGTCGGGCACAGGCGTAAGTGCATCTGCCGCTTGCTAGAGTTCTGGCAATGAGCGCATCCACACCCATGAGTCTGCATATCTGGGTTATTACATTAATTGGGCTGACTGCCGTCCTTGGTTTTGACTTTGCTCTCGCATATTTTAATCGCAATAAGAAGACATCCCTCAAGGCTGCAACATTTTGGACTCTCTTCTATGTTGGACTTGCCATTGCTTTTGGAATAGCACTCGCCTCTTTTGCGACAGAGGGAGCAAGGAGCGAATTTTTTGCGGGTTGGATAACCGAATATTCGCTCTCATTCGACAATCTCTTTGTGTTTATTCTTATTCTCGCCAGACTTCAAGTGCCGGCCGAGAAGGAAGAGTTAGTCCTTCTCATAGGTATTGTCTCTTCGCTATTTTTGCGAGGAATATTTATTGCAGGTGGATCAGCCCTTGTAAATCGTTACTCGTGGATCTTCTACTTCTTTGGCCTTTTTCTTATTTACACCGCAGTGCAACTTTTCCGTGAAAATGAATCTGAAGAGTGGCAAGAAGGTCGACTCATCTCCTTTATTCGATCCAAAGGTGCATCGACATTCGTTTTGGCGCTCTTTGCAATTTCCACAACAAATGTTCTCTTCGCTTTTGATTCAATCCCAGCAATCTTTGGCCTCACGAAAAATCCTTATATTATTGTGACAGCAAATGTCTTCGCCCTAATGGGCCTTCGCCAACTTTATTTCTTGATTGGTGGATTAATGGCAAAGCTTGTCTATCTCACCGAAGGACTCTCTCTCATCTTGGCATTTATCGGGCTCAAACTCGTTTTTGAGGCGGCGGCGAACGGGGGACATCACAAGGTCGCTGGAATTACTATTCCAGAAATCTCCCTCACGGTAAGTCTTGGATTTATCCTTGTCGTGTTGGCAACGACAGCGATTGTCAGTTTGGCGGCAGCTAAGCGCGAAGAAAAGGCGGCGTAATGTGGAACCTCTCAAAGGACTTCCGCTCGTAGATTTGAAAAAAAGGCTCTCGACAAAGTGGAGAGACTTTCCTGCTGAAGTACTCCCACTTCCCGTAATGGAAATGGATTTTGAAATAACCGAGCCTATTCGCGCTCAATTGATTTCCATGATTTCAACGTCAGATACTGGATATCTCGGATCTATCCCTGAACTTGGAATAAATCTCTCAGAATTTATGAAGAAGCGATGGAATTGGGATGTGGATCCATCACATGTATTTCCTGCCACCGATGTTGGTGTTGGCATGGTTGAAATGGCCAGAATGGTTGTAAAGCCGGGTGATCAAATAATTGTAGATACTCCCGTGTATCACAACATGTTTAATTGGATTGCAGAATTGAAATGCCAGGTTGTCGATGTTCCGATGAAGCAAGATGGATTGCATTACACGCTCAATCTTCCTGCGATTGAAGAAGCGTACAAGGCTGGAGCAAAAGCCCACTTTCTCTGTAATCCTCAAAATCCAACTGGAACAGTTCACTCTCGTGAAGAGTTAAGTGCCTTAGCCGAACTTGCAAAGAAATATGGCGTTTCAATTTTTAGCGATGAGATTCATGCACCATTGACGTATACGGAAAATGAATTTATCCCATTTCTCAACGTCAGCGAAACCGCCCGCGAAGTCGGTTTAACTGTGACTTCAGCGAGCAAGGCGTGGAATATTGCCGGTTTGAAATGTGCCACCATCATTGTTCAGAGCGAAAAGTGGATTGAGACTGCAAAGGCGACTCCTCCCGCGGTGCATTGGAGAGCCTCACTCTTTGGGGCACACGCTGCAGCGATTGCTTATAAATCTGCGGATTGGCTCGATGCATGTTTGTTGACTCTCGACCACAACCGTAAATTCATTGCTCAAGAACTGGCTTCAAAACTTCCTGAAGTTGGGTATCGAATTCCTGACACCAGTTATGTGGCCTGGCTAGATCTCACCGCCCTTAACCTTGGAGAAAACCCCGCGCAAATTTTGCTTGAGAATGCCAAGGTTGCCTTCAACCCTGGAGTCACATTTAGCCCGACACATAGCCAATTTATTCGCCTCAATTTCGCTACAAGTACCGAGATCATCTCTGAAGCTATTGCACGCATCGCTTCCCTGTAAGATTCTGGAATGAGCGAGCAGAAGAAATTGCGCCCAGCATCGGCTGTTGTTGCTGCGGGCCGTCCACCTATCACTGCCGATGGCGAACTCAATCCATCAATCTCTCTCAACTCCACATTCCATGCACCCAATGAAGTTGGTTATGGGCGTTATGGAAATCCAACATGGAGCGCTCTCGAAGATGCAATCTCGGCTCTTGAAGGTGGTCGCACATTAGTTTTCGGTTCTGGCATGGCAGCAATATCTGCAGTATTCAATATCTTGCCTCGTGGTGCAGTTGTTACCGCATCCAAGCATGGATATAGCGGCACGATGTCACTTTTGAAGAAGTTAGTTGAAGCAGAGCGCATCGAAGTTCGATATGTGGATGTTTCAAATACTGATGAAGTTCTGGCTGCCTTACCTGGAACGGTAATGCTCTGGTTGGAATCGCCAACAAACCCTGCAATGGAAGTAGCTGATCTGCCAGCAATCATCGGCGCAGCAAAGATGATGAATATCGGAGTTGGTGTCGATAATACTTTTGCAACTGCACTCAATCAGCAACCCCTTGCAATGGGTGCCGATATTTCCATGAACTCAGTTACTAAATTTCTTTCAGGCCATAGCGATGTTCTGATGGGTTCACTTTCAACAAATGACAGCGCTCTATTTACTCGCCTTGAAGAACAGCGCAAACTTGGGGGAGCTATCCCAGGCCCATTTGAATCTTGGCTTGCTCTTCGTGGAATTCGCACACTTGCAATTCGTATGAAGCAATCTCAAGAAAGCGCACTCGAACTCGCGGATCGTTTGAGCAAGCACCCAAAGGTTGCAAAGGTTCGTTATCCAGGATTGCCTTCAGACCCGCATCATGAAACAGCCAAGAAGTTTATGAAGGGCTTTGGAGCGGTCATCAGTTTTGAAATTCATGGAACACCAGCCGATGCCGATAAAGTTTGTGGCGCATCGACGTTAATTTCTCTAGCAACATCCTTGGGCGGCGTGGAGTCCCTTTGGGAACGACGCCATCGCTGGAGCGCAGAAAGCCCCTCCATTCCAGAAAATCTCATAAGACTCTCTGTGGGAATTGAGGATGTCGAGGACTTGTGGGCCGATATCGATTCAGCCCTCGGCTATTATTAAGACATGTTCAAAGCTATTCGCCGCCTCTTTGGCCTCTTCGCACTTCTTGCGTTGATCTTTGGCGCACTCAAGACTCTCTTTCAATGGCTTGATCAAAATGAGCAGGACAGCAATGAAGTTTTTGAGGATGAAGAGCACGCTCTCTAATGGCTGATTCCTCTTACATCCCGGGTACCTGCAACATAGGTCCGGCAGAAATTCGTCGTCGCCGTATTGTTATGTGGCTCGGCTGTGTTCTTTCAATTGTGACTCTTGCAAGCTATACCCAGAATCACGCAACACGATTTGATCGCTTAAGCATCGCTCTTCCAGCCTTTGTTTTCTCTATTGGCTTTGTTCAATCCCGAAAGAAGTTCTGCCTCGCTTTTGGATTTATGGGTGCATTTAACTTTGGAAAAGTAGGGGCAATTACAAAAGTTTTAACGCCAGAACAACGTGCAGCCGATCGCAAAACCGCACTCACACTTCTTGGTCAGGCAGTTTTGCTCACAGCAATCATCGTTGCTGTCACTGTCGCACTTGGCTAATTCACTTTTTTCTTTAAAAATCGAGTAAAAATTAAGTGAAGTGCAATGCCAATTGCAATACCCCAAATTAAGTCAATGAGAAGAACCGAAAGTGCTGTTACAACCAGAACAACTTCATCGAAGCCGGTGGTTCTTAATAATTCGCGCATGCGTATCGGGTTTGCGATACGAATGGATGTCCCAATCAGAACTGCCGCAAGTGTTGCGGTGGGAACATGGGCAATGACAGAACCAAGTGAAGTCATTACAACAATGATGAAAAGTGAGTGAACAATCGCGGCAAATCGGGTGCTCGCCCCAGAGCGTACATTGACGCTTGTTCGAGCGATAGCGCCAGTGGCTGGAATTCCTCCCAAAGCGGATGCAACTAATGTTGCAACGCCTTGACCAAAGAGTTCTCGGTTGGGAAGAGTTTTTGTCAGGCCACGATGATGTGCCATCTGATCGGCAACGCGAGCAGATAGGAGCGATTCGATTCCAGAGAGGGCAGCGATGGAAAAAGCAGCGTATAAGAAAGCAATAGCCGTCATGCCCTGCAAACTCAAGGAGGTGTGATGGGTGTTAATCAACGTATGCGGGATGCTGCCTACCTTTGCGACATGGGCTTCCCAGAGAAGTGAAGTCATAATTACAATTGAGAGAAAACTTCCTGGAATAAAAACCGAAATTTTCAATAACTTTAAAAGGTGCGGAGTAGCAAATTTGATTGTGAGCGTTGCTAAAACAATTGCAAGTGAACTCCAATGTACTCCTGCATGAAGTGAGTTTCGGATTGTTCCCCAGGCAACCGCAAGAGTTCTATCCCCTCGTGCTTTTTCAATTCCAAGGGCCATGGGAAGTTGCTGCAAGCCAATCACCATTGCAATCCCAAGAGTGAAGCCTTCCATGACAGACCAAGGAACTTTGTTTATGAGGGAGCCAACTCCACAGAGACCAAAAGAAATGACGAGTAATCCGGCAGCTATACCAAGAGGTGCGAGGACGAGAACTCCATGTTGGGCGACGATAGGAACAAGAACGACAGTCATCGCACCTGTTGGTCCGCTCACCTGAAGATGAGATCCTCCGAAGATTGCTGCAATTACTCCGGCTAGAACTGCAGTGATGAGGCCTGCAGAAGCCCCTGCGCCGGTTGTAATTCCAAAAGCCAGAGCAAGAGGGAGGGCAACAATTCCGACAGTGATTCCTGCAAGAAAATCTACTCTCCAACTTCTCTTTAAGTTCGAATAGTCAGCTCGCACCGGAAGAAATTGTGAAGGTTTTAGACTCTCAGGAAACTTCATGGTTCATTAACCGTACACCTTGCATCCTTTATTAGTAGATTCTGCCCATGGGAAATACGCCAGAAAATTCAGCGCTATCCCTCAATTCTCAGGACGGAAAGAGTTCACAATCACCTCGCACACTTCATATCGTTTTGAATTCTGTCGTTGAGGATTCACGAGTTCTCAAATGTGCATGGTCGCTTGGAAATGCAGGATGGGATGTCCTGGTCATTGGGGCTTCATCCCAACCTAAAGATGATCAAATCTCAATAGGTTATGCAAAAATCAAACGTGTTGGATTAAAGCCTGTGATTACTCAAGATTTTCTTGCAAAAGTCTTACGCCGTCTTCGATATTACAAGCGTCGCGCAGAAGCCCGTTTTCTTCCAGTGCGCGAACCAGGAATTCCAAACTATGGCCGTGCGGTAAAAGTTGCAACCCCAATCGCTCTTGATTTCAAACCTCATGTTATTCATGCCCATGATTACACCGCCCTTCCTATTGCAGGAGCACTTGTGGAAGCACTCGCAGCAAAGGGTCATACGGCAGCCCTTGTTTATGATGCTCACGAATATGTTCCAGGTGTTGCGCATCTCAACAAACCTCTTGCAAAGTTATATACAAACCAAGAGAAGAAATTTGCTCAAGTTTCACAAGCCATACTTTCAGTGAGCGATGGCATGAATGAGCTTTTAATGCCACATCTGGGTATTACAAAGGCCCCCGATATCGTTGCAAATGATCCGCTTGTGGAAGGGCAGCAGCCGTCAAAGCGCAATCTTCGAAGCGATTGCGGAATTGATTCTGGCGTCCCGCTTCTTGTTTACAGTGGAGCAGTTGCTCCTCAGCGAGGAATTGGTGATGTTCTTGCTGCACTCCGCAAAATGCCGGATGTACACCTTGCACTTATTGCAAATCCAACAAATGCGACTGTTATTCACTATAAAACGGAGTTCGCCGATTTAGAAGGTCGATTCCACGTTCTACCATACGTTCCCAATGCAGAACTTGTTTCATATCTTTCAACTGCAGATATCGGATTAATTCCCATTCACCACAAGCTCAATCATGAGATCTCACTCATTACAAAATTTGGCGAGTATATGCAGGCTCGTTTACCCATCGTAGTGAGCGATGTCCGCACCATGGGAGCTGAAGTTCGTCGCCTCGGCAACGGAGAAGTATTTATCGCAGAAAATACTGATGATGTGATCCGAGCAGTCAGAGCAGTCCTTGCAAATAAATCCCATTACACGGCGGTCTACACACCAGAAATCTTGAGCGAACGTTCATGGGAGCGCCAAGCAGAGCACCTCATTGCGATCTACAACAGAATTGCTTCAGTGAGCCCAGATGCGCGTGCTCACATGCCCTTTATTATCAATTAACGAGCAGGGGCTCCGATAACGCGGAAATCGACTCCAGCAAAGTTTGCAGGGTTCATTGCTCGTCGCCCATCCACGACTGCCTTCACGCCAGGGAAATCCTTTGATGTGAGGGATTTATATTCAGCGTGATCGGCTTGCAAAATAACTGCATCAACACTTCCGCCCAGTGCATATGGCGTAAATCCGAGTCTTGTTGATTCTTCATCTGTATACATGGGATCGTGAACAACAACATCAGCACCCTGTGCCTTAAGTGCAGTTACTGTTCCAAAGACTCCTGAGAATGCTGACTCTTTGACGCCACCGCGATAAGAAATTCCAAGGACAACAACCTTCTTTCCTTGGAGTGAACCCAATGCTGATGAGAGAAGTGAGACAGCGTGCGCCGGCATTCCGGCATTTGCTTCACGTGCTGCACGAACAACAGTTGCTTCAGGGTCATTCCATAGGTAAAAACGTGGGTAGATGGGAATGCAATGGCCGCCCACTGCAATACCTGGTTGGTGAATATGGCTGTACGGCTGGGAGTTTGATGCCGCAATAACTTTGGCTATATCGATATTGGCACCCTCTGCAAATATCGCAAATTGGTTTGCAAGTGCAATATTGACATCGCGATAGGTTGTTTCAGCAAGCTTTGCCATTTCAGATGCTTCTGAGGTTCCAAGATCCCAAACACCATTTTTTTCTGTCAGGTCCGGACGATCATCAAAATCAAGAACCGCTTCATAAAACTTCACACCAGCTGCAGTGGATGTCTCATTGATGCCACCAACAAGTTTTGGATATTTGCGTAGATCGGCAAAGACACGGCCAGTCAAAACGCGCTCGGGCGAGAAGACAAGATGAAAATCTTTACCTGCAACAAGACCAGAACCTTTTTCGAGTGCTTTTGCAAAGCGATTACGAGTTGTTCCGACCGGAAGAGTTGTTTCGTACGAAACAAGGGTGCCAGGCTTTAGGCCAGCAGCAATATTCTCAGTCGCTTCATCCATCCACCCAAAATCAGGTACTCCATCGTTATCAACAAATAGGGGAACGACGATGACAACTGCCTCGGATTCGGCAACAGCTGAAGTCGTATCGGTTGTTGCTGTGAGATGACCTGAACCAACAACTTCCTTCATGTATGTATCTAGGTGTGCCTCGCCTGGGAATGGCTCGGTTCCGGCATTGACGAGCTCAACAGTCTTTGGATTTACATCGCAGCCAATGACATGGTGACCTTTCTTGGCGAATTGAACCGCCAAAGGAAGACCAATCTTTCCGAGTGCTACAACTGCGATTTTCATACGTGAGCCGCTTTCTCTTTCCTATTTTCTTTACTTAATTGAATCCTGCTTTAGAGCGTTATCACTTTTTGGTTTTGGGAGCTTTCAATCATTGCTGATGCAACAGCAACAGTTGCAAGTCCTTGCTCCATCGTAACAATGCGATCCACAGCACCAGGAAGGCCAAGAACAGCATCACGGAATGCTTCGTGTTCTGTGCGAAGTGGCTCTGGCTTGGAGAATGCATAGCGAATCACATCACCCTCGCTAACACCACGGAATGCTGCAACAGAATCCCATTCGGTATCTACAGATGCATTTGCGTAAAAAGTAAGGTCGGCAGTCAATGTATCTGCAACAAGTGCACCGCGTTCACCAGTCACGATTGTGAGGCGCTCCTTAAATGGTGTTAGCCAGTTAACAAGATGATTTGTGATAATTCCGTTTTCAAGCTTTCCGACCGCTGCGACCATATCTTCGTGTGGACGTCCGGATTTATGTGCAGTTTGGGCGGAGACAGAAACAAATCGTGAACGAGCAACCCACGCAGTTGAGTCAATATCGTGTGTTGCAAGATCTTTAATGACGCCCACATCTGCGATACGTGCAGGAAATGGTCCCTGACGCCGAGTAGCAATTTGGTAAACCGCACCGAGCTCACCTTTATCAAGGCGCGCACGGAGTTGTTGTAAGGCTGGGTTGTATCGCTCAATATGTCCGACAGCGCCAACAAGTCCTTTTGCGGCAAAAGCTTCTTGGATGCGCTTTGCAGCAGGAGTATCAACGGCTAATGGCTTTTCAATAAGAGCGTGAATTCCTGCAGCAGCAAGTTCTAGTGCGAGCTCTTCGTGGAATGCAGTGGGTGCTGCAACCATCGCATAATCAATTCCTGCGGCGATAAGTTCAGAAACTTGAGTGAAAACAGGACGACCACCGGCGACATTATGAGCATCACCCATGGGATCGCAGACAGCGACGAGTTCAACACCATCAAGTGAGCCAAGAACGCGTGCATGGTGGCGACCCATCATGCCTAGTCCAACAAGGCCTGCGCGAAGTTCTTTAGCCATTAACGAGCAGCCGCTGCTTCATTCACTGCTGTGGCGATTGTCTTGAGATCTTCGCTCGACAGAGAAGGATGAACAGGAAGAGAGACACATTCCTTTGCAAGCAACTCGGTCTGTGGAAGATCGAGTGTGAGATTAAATGACTTGAGACGGTGGATGGGTGTTGGGTAGTAAACGCCAGAACCTACGCCACGATCGGAGAGAGCCTTCATAAATGCATCACGTTTTTCAGAAGATGCACCTGGAACTCGTACTGTGTATTGGTGGTAAGAGTGAGTTGAGCCAGGTTGTACGAATGGAACAACTACTCCCTTTATATTTGCGTCAAGGTATGCAGCATTTTCTTGGCGTTGTCTTGTCCATCCTGGAAGCTTTCGAAGTTGCACTCGGCCGATTGCAGCATGGATATCTGTCATGCGGGTATTAAATCCGACAACTTCATTCTGGTAACGAATCTCTTGTCCTTGGTTTCGCAGAAGACGCAACATCCGTGCAACCTCAGCGTCATCAGTAACAACCATTCCGCCTTCTCCTGCGGTCATATTCTTTGTTGGGTAGAAAGAGAATGTTGCGCAGACGCCAAATTCTCCGGCATTGCGACCATTAAGTGAGGCAAGGTGACCTTGCGCGGCATCTTCAATAATCTTGACGCCATACTTACTTGAAATTTCTTCGTAGCGATCCATCGCAGCTATATGTCCATAAAGGTGCACAGGCATGATTGCCTTAGTCTTCTTTGTGATGAGAGTTTCAACGTGATCAGGATCCATATTAAAAGTCCGAGGATCAATATCAGCAAAAATTGGGGTAGCGCCAGCGAGAGCGACAGAGTTTGCTGTTGCAGCAAAAGAGAATGAAGGAACGATTACTTCATCCCCGCGTTCAATACCGGCGGCGATAAATCCAAGGTGAAGACCTGATGTTCCAGAGTTCATTGCAACACAATGGCGTCCACCAACAGTTGCTGAGAATTCTTCTTCGAATGCCTTTACTTCAGGACCTTGAGCCAACATTCCAGAACGCAAGACGCGGTCGACTGCTTCGCGCTCTTCATCTCCGATTATCGGCTTAGCTGCTGGAATCATTTCTGTCCGTTCGTTCAGTGCTCGAGGACGAGCTTGTCTGGTTCTACTTCTTTGTACGTCGATCCAGTCTCTGGACAACGAAAGCGATTATCTCCAATTTCCTCCAGCGGAAGGCCTGCGCGACCCACCCAACGAAGACGTTTTGCTGGGACTCCCGCCACAAGGGCGTATTCGGGGACATCTTTTGTCACAACTGAGCCTGCTGCGACAAGCGACCAAGCACCAATAGTGACTGGGGCAACGCAGACCGCGCGGGCACCAATAGATGCTCCATCGCCAATAGTGACTCCCACGGCATCCCAATCCGAGGCGCTTTTGAGAGTGCCATCAGGATTTACCGCGCGAGGAAAATGATCATTTGTGAGAACAACAGCAGGTCCGATGAAGACACCGTTTCCTAACTTTGCTGGTTCGTACACGAGTGCATAATTTTGAACCTTGCAGTTATCGCCAAGGGTTGCACCGCTTCCGATATATGCACCGCGACCGATGATGCAATTGGTTCCAAGAACGGCGTTATCGCGAACCTGCGCAAGATGCCAAACAGAACTTCCATCACCGATTTTTGCGCTGGGATCAATATCTGCGCCGGGAGCAATTCGAACAGTCACGCTGGAAGTCTATCTAGGAAAGGGTGCGAATTCCTTCTACAAAGGCGCCATATTCGCGCTCACTATCAAGATTTGCCTCTGCCCACCTGCGTGCAGCCGTGCGTATGGCGAGAATCTCATCGTGATCTCTCTGCCAATGATTGAGTATTTCGGCTACCTCTGTCGAATCAGCTGCAATTTTTCCACCGCCGGATTCATTTACTAATGAAATACAACGTGGCAAAGG
>CAINRG010000004.1 GCA_903852585.1 uncultured Actinomycetes bacterium | reverse complement strand
GTCGGCCTTTGGATAGGAAAAGCGAACATCCTTAAACTCAACATCTGGTTGCTGGGGCGGGAAATGCACTGGATGAAGTGGGTCTTTCACCATGGGCTGCAAATCAAGAACTTCAAATACTCGTTCAAAGGAAACTAGGGCAGTCATAACATCTACTCGAACGCTTGAAAGTGAAGTAAGTGGCCCATACAACCGGGCGAGCAAAGTAGTGATTGCAAGAAGAGTTCCGATTGTGATCGTCTTGCTAATCGCAAGATGCCCGCCTATGCCGTATGCAAATGCTGTTGCAACTGCTGCAATTGTTGTAAGTACGCTAAAAAATGCACGGTTGAGAACTGCGCTTTTAATTCCAAGATCTGCAACACGGCGGGCCTTGCCTCGAAAATTCTCTGATTCCATAATTCCGTCGCCATAGATATTTACAAGCAGCGCACCGGAGACGTTGAATCGCTCAGTCATCGTGGAAGACATCTCGGCATTCACATTAAAAGATTCGCGAGTAAGCCCTTGTAATTTCTTTCCAATCCATTTGGTAGGAAATATAAAGAATGGAATCATCAAAAGAGAAGCAACGGTGATCTGCCATGACAATGTAAGCATTGCTCCAACTACAAGAATAAGACTGAGTACATTGCTGACAACACCGGACAAAGTGGAGGTAAATGCTTGCTGGGCACCGATGACATCCGAATTAAGGCGTGAGATAAGTGCGCCAGTTTGCGTTCGTGTAAAGAAGGCAATGGATTGTTTTTGCACATGAGAAAAAACTTGCGTTCGAAGATCGTAAATCAAACCTTCTCCGATTTGGCTTGAGTACCAACGCAACACCAAGTTGATACCTGCATCAAAAAGGGCAAATACGGCAACCAGCAAGGCAAGCTGAGTAACAACTTTCCCGTTGTGTGGAACAACACCTTTATCTATCAACTGTTTAAGAATGAGCGGCACTGAAACGGTGAGGAGAGCGTCAAGCACGACCATCAAAAGAAAAATGACTAGCTGTGTTTTATAGGGCGTGGCAAAACTAACAATTCGTTTAAAAGTTCCCGCTTTAAGCTTTTGGTCTTTTATGGATTGGTCAGTTGAAGCGTTGCGCAGCGCCCGCCATTGGGCGTGATTACTCATCGACATTCTTCGACTTTATCTCTATTTTTCCCTCTTCGCACCTCTCAAAAGCACGCCTAAGCGTCCGATAGACTGGTCTAATGACAGAGCTTTCCACGGTCGAAAGAGTGCGTAGTTACCGCAAGATCTACATTTTTATGTTGATCTCATCTCTGGCCAGCCTTGGAGCATCACTCGTTCTTTCAGTGGACGCCATTGCAATCGCAAAAAATGCGGCAACAAAACTTTCATGTGATGTCAACGCCATTGTCTCTTGCGGAAAAGTTGCTCGCTCTTGGCAATCAACTCTTCTTGGATTTCCAAATTCATTTATTGGCTTAATCTGCGAACCAGTCGTAATATCGATTGCAGTTGCAGGACTGGGCCTCGTAATGTTTCCAAAATGGTTCCTGAAGGCCGCACTAGTTGTCTACGGATTTGGGCTCGCCTTTGCTTTTTGGCTCTTATCCCAATCATTTTTTGTCATCAAAGCATTTTGTCCTTGGTGTCTAGTTGTCACAATTTCTACCGTGACTGTCTTTTCTACGATGTTACGTATTAATTTGAGAGAGAATGCATGGAACGCATCTCCAGAGCGACAAGCAAAGATTGATAATTTCCTCAATCGCGGTTGGGATCATGTAATTGTTGCCGCTGTATATTCAATAATCTTGATTGCAATCTTCATCAAATACGGCAAATACTTCCTACCGACAATCGGCGGCTAATTTACTTAATAGATTTTAAGGCTAGAAAACAAGCCTCTGTCGCCGCCAAAGCATCAGCTGACGTAGCTAAATCTGAATGAGCGTTCCCAGTTGTTACTGATTCAACCCATGCTTTTAATTCTGCGATATAGGCATCTTCGAAGCGTGGAATCCAGTTTTCGACCATTGGCCCTCCTATCGCAACTTCCGCAACATGATTGGCGCGCTTAATAACATCTCCGAAAATCCCAATCTCAAGAGAACCCTTTTCACATACAACCTCCGTACGCAGGTCATACCCATAATTATTATTCGCAACAATATCCCCAACGACCAATACGCCACCCAACAACTTGGCACTAAAAACCAGAGGATCAATAAGTCCAGCGGGTGAAAGTGATGAAGGTTTTGGATAGTGACTTGATACAGAAGCCCATTCATCGTTGAGCATCCAACGCCAGATATCAAAGTCATGCACGGCAATATTTGTATACAAGCCCTCTGTTGTGATGCCGACGGAAGACACGTTTCTTGTGATTGTCCGAACAAATAGCGCTTGTCCGTATGTACCTGAATCCATCATCGACTTCAGTTCAATATAGGACGGATCGAATCGACGCATAAAACCAAAATGAATCGACCGCTTCCCGAGTTTACTTTCAAAAATTGCTATTTCTGCTGCAATAGCTCTCGCATCTTCAAGGTTTGTGGCAATTGGTTTTTCGCAAAGAGTTGGGAGGTTCGCGGCCATTGCTAAACGCAAATGGGCAACATGTAGTCCGTCAGGTGAGGCGATGATAAGTGCATCGAGTCCAACGGATTTAATCATCTCTTCCGGAGAAGTAAATGTTGAAACATCCCCTCCAAGATCTTGAACTAGGGAATCCATGCGAGATTGGTCAACATCAGAAATTGCAACGACTTGTGCTGAAGGAATGTGATCACGAATAAATTCGGCGTGACCGCGGCCCATGACCCCTGTACCGATTACTCCGATTTTAAGGATAGACATTATTAAGCGGATTCCGCTCCTGTAAGAAGAGCCACAAGATCACGACCAGAAACTTCACTAGCTTTGCGCGATGCAATTGCTTTGCCTTGTCGCATAATCCAAACCAAATCAGCGAGTTCGAGAACCTCTTCAAAGTTATGACTAATAATGATGACTGTAATTCCCTGACCTTTCAGGCGCTGAATCAAGTTAGCGACTTCGGCGCTTTCTTTAACTCCTAGAGCAGCTGTTGGTTCATCGAAAATAATTACTTTTGCGCCCCACCCGACTGCCCGGCTAATTGCGACCGCTTGGCGTTGGCCTCCCGACATATATCCAATTTCTTTATCGATGAGAATTGTCTTGTTCCCGACGCGATCCATCATTTCAGCCGCACCTTGGGCCATCTTCTTTTTATTAAGAAGTTGAAAGGGCCATATGCCTTTTCGAATTTCGCGCGATAGATATAGATTCTCAGTAACGCTCAGTGTGTCTAAAACAGCGAGATCCTGATAGACCGTCTCAATACCCAGGTGTCGGGCAGCCAATGGCGAACCGATTTTGACAGGTTGACCCTCAAATAATATTTCTCCATGAGTCAGTTCATAGATTCCAGAAATGCACTTAATCAATGTGGACTTACCCGCCCCATTATCACCGATGATTGCAGTCACTTGCCCCTGAGGGATCTGCATATCGACGCCTTTAAGAGCTTGTACTCCGCCGAAGTGTTTCTCAAGGCCCTTAATTTCGATAATGTTATTAGGCATATTGGTCATACTAGTCATGGAGTAGCTCCGTTCCTTCTTTGTTTTTCTTTCTAGAAATCCCAAGATTAAATTTTTTCGCTGCAACGTCTATGTCTGCAGAGTCCAGAAAAGATTCTGCCTTCGCGCAAACTTGTGCCGCAGCATAATTGGCTACTTCCAGTGCCTGAGCAAAGGTTGTACCGGAATTGAGAGCAACGGCAAAGATGGAAAGGAAGGTATCTCCCGCGCCAATTGTGTTCTCCACCGTTACTGGTTCTCTCTCAAACGCGAAACTTTCTCCGCGCGAGTTCACACCCATGACCCCCTCAGATCCACGTGTGATAACAACATTTTTCGCCCCTTGCGCCTGTAGCAATTTAGCGAGTATCAGAACATCTTTTTCATCAACTTTTAAAACTGCTCGAGCTTCTTCATCGTTTGTAATCAAGTAATCAGCATCCGAAACGGTGTACGTCACGCCTTCGGCAATGGGAGATAAGTTCACAATAGTTTGCGCTCCTAGGGCGCGAAATGATTTAGCTGCGTATGCGACAACATTTGCAAGAACTTCATAGTTCATTAAGACAAATGAGACATTGTTCTCTGGAAGCGCAACTTCATCTATCTGCTTATTATCGAGAAAGGAATTGGCGCCGTTTATAACAACGGTGTCATATTCACCCGATTCATTTACTCGAATATGCCCGATTCCTGTATGTGCAACCGTGTCACGGACTATTTGATTTACCTTGACGCTTTTTCCTTGAAGCTCGCGGACAATTTCATGCCCAAATGCATCGTTGCCTACCCGGCCGACCAAAATGGAATGGTGTCCTGCAGCCGCGACGTTTACGGCCTGATTCAATCCCTTGCCGCCTAAATTAAATCTGAAATCATCGCCAAAAACGTAATTACCTATTCGTTTTGAATTGTCTACGTAAGCAATCAGGTCAGCATTAATCGATCCCACAACAAGAATTGCGGAATCAGATTGAGGGTCAATCTTAGGATCCAACACTTGCCTCCCAGAGCAACTGTGACGATGCCAAAGCATCTCCAGTTGGAGTGAACTTTGCAAGCTTTTCTGCCTTGGCTAGAACATGCTTCATGCGCTCGATATTCATCTCGCACTCACGAACAGGGTTTTCGCGCACTGGATCTGTGTCAAAGTAAAAAGTACCTTCGTATTTTTCACGAACGAGGTAGTACGCAAGCTCAATTGTTTCAGAGAGATGAATCGAGCCGACTAGTAGTCCGTCATCGGCTGCGCCATGAGAATCGTTGAGTTGCAAACCAAACATTTTGCCATCTTTAAGACACATCGCGGCAGATTGTGCAGGATTTTCACCAGCCATCAATAGATGCCCGAAGTCCAGAGTAACGCCGACATTCTTACGATCTACATCAGAAAGCATCTTGAGCACGGCTCCTGTTGTATTGAGCAGTGTGCGCCCACGAGGTTCTGCCGGTTTGAATTCGATGGAGTAACGAATATCTGGATTTTCATCTGCAAGTTCTATTAGTGCGTCACGAAAAGCATTCCAGCTTTTTACATAGTCCATTTGAAGTGGGTACTCATATCCATCGTGAGCGGGCCAGAGAAGTACGTGATCGACGCCAAAATCACGCGCGACCTTGCTTGCTTCTTTGACTGTATCAATAGCTGCGCGACGGATCGATTCATCTGTATTTGCAAACCCACCATTTGAAAATTTTGGTGCAGGCCAACGAAGTTGGATAGCTTTTACATTGAGATGCGTTGCAGCAAGCGCTGCCTTTACCTCATCAACTGAATTCTTTACGAAATGCTCGGGATAGTTAAGCTCGAGTGAAGTAAGCCCCTTAACCTTTGCTGCCTCTGCGATGAGCTTGACTGTTGTCCAGCTTTCGTCAGGATATTTCTTCCCTAACCCAATTCCAAAGGAATTGAGACGAGTTGAGAAGCTTCTGTTTACCATTAGCGGCCTACCTTTGATCTAGTCGCGAATCTATCTGTGAGTACTGCACCAAGGACGATAACCCCGGTAACAACTAGTTGTACGAATGCATTCACATTGTGAAGTGTGAGACCTACGGCGATAGAGCCTAGGAGGATTGCACCAAGTACTGTTCCAACGATTGAACCTCTGCCACCCGTAAGACTTGTTCCGCCAACGACGACGGCTGCAATTGCTTGAAGCTCAAAACCTGTACCTGAAATTGGTTCCGCTGCACCGATTCGGCTCATAAGCATTAATGAAGCAATTCCGCAGAATGCGCCACCAAGAACGAAGGCCGTGATTTGGCTTCGTCGAGTATTTACACCGCTGCGTCGTGCGGCATCAGCATTAGTACCAAGGGCTTTGAGGTGCAAACCCATGCGTGTGCGATTGAGAATCAAAAAACAAATTATTGTGAACGCTAAAAGAAAAATAATGGGCTTTGGAATAGGACCAAAGTCAGCGCTGAAAAATTCGCGGAAGCCTGGGTCCAGATTATAAATAGGGCGTCCTTGTGTATAAAGGAATGCGATGCCTCGGAAAAGATTAAGTGTTGCAAGGGTTACGACAAAAGATTGCAGATTGAAGATAGCTGATACTGCTCCATTGAATGCCCCGAGAAGTGAGCCAATTAAGATTGCTGCAATAATTGTGATGAAGGTGCCCCAGTGAGCAAGATTGGTGGCGCAAATAACCGAAGTAAGTCCGACGATTGATCCGACAGAAATATCGATTCCCCCAGTAACGATGACGAAAGTAAGTCCGAGAGCGACAAATGCAATAATTGTGGATTGAACGCCAATTTCCAGGAGGTTATCTACGCTGATAAATTGTGGTTCCAAAATCGTAAATACTATAAATGTAAGTACTAGGGCGGCGATAACTCCGATGATGCGAGCATTGAGTCGTTGCTTTAAACCTTGAAGGCCTTTAGCTCCTTGCGTGCTCGTCGACATCATGGACATCATGTGCTCTTTTCTTATTTCAATTGCAAACCCTGTATTGCGGACAACTCATTCTAATAAAGCTAAAAGCTAAGTTGCAGCGCTGAGCGGTCAGCACTGCAACTTTGCTTCTTTTTAGTCTTTCTTTAGAGCTTTGGAGCTGGTGCGTTTACGTTAGCTGCTGTAATTAATGCAACTGGTGTGTATACGGCACGTGGGACCTTCTGGCCAGCAAGAAGACGAATTGCTACGTCTACTGCAACCTGGCCTGTGAGGTTTGGATATGAATCCACAGTTCCTGTTAGGTCGCCTGCCTTGATTGCCTTGTATGCATCGCCGATACCGTCGGTACCAATGATCATTACCTTGCCCTTAAGACCAGCATTACCTACAGCTGTAACAACTCCAAGAGCCATTCCATCATTGTCAGCATAGAAAGCCTTCAAGTTTGGATGTGCCTTCAAGATATCTGTTGCAGCGTTTTGAGCTGTTGTTACATCCCAGTTACCTGGTTGAACAGCAACTACGTTAAGGCCGCCCTTTTTAGCTGTATCTACGAAGCCCTTGGTGCGTTGGATGGCTGCATATGCGCCAACCTGTCCTTGGATGTTCGCAACTTCAGAACCTGCAGGGAGGTTCTTGATGAAGTATTCAGCAGCGAGAACGCCGTTTGAAATCTGGTTTGGTCCAACCCAGTTCTTAGCACCTGGGAGAACGCCATCATTAACGTTTAGAACTAACTTGCCACGTGACTCAGCCTTTTCAACAGCTGGGCAGAGGTTTGTGTTTGTCTGTGGTGATACTAGGAAGCCTGTGTATCCCTTAAGAAGCATTGTCTGCATTGAGTTAAGTTGGCCGATTTGATCGGATTCAGAAGCTGCTGCTTGCACATCAACTGTGATTCCGTACTTAGCTGCACGAGTCTTTTGACCAGCGGCTAGATCGATCCAATATTGGTTACCCAAGAACTTCATGAGTGAGCCAAGCTTTGTGCCCTTCTTAGGCTTTGGCTGTGCACCAAGTGTCTTTGTGAGGTCAGCGAACTGAACTCCGCCGACAGCATCATCTGTGCTGAAAGCTGCGCCAGAAACTGCGCAAGATCCCTTTGCAGCTGTTGCTGCATGTGAGGCAGTAGCTGCCCCAATTGTTGTAAGAGCGAGTGCGCCCGCGGTGAGAGCAACCAACCCTTTGCGTGTCAGTACGTTCATATTTCTCCCTTTTAGCTTTAGAGCGAGCCGGACAGTCAATGGATGAACTCGCTGCCTTCCCGTGGAGTGAAAGTTAGGTGTAAGTAAGGCCCCAAACAAGAAAAAAGTCTCCAAATTCGATAACGATTTGTGCAGACTGAATCTGTATTCATTCATTCGCCTATGAATATTGATTCAGTCAACGCCCAGAAATTCGGTAATTCACGCTCATCCCAAGTGCTCGGACCTCCAAAACCATTCCATTCGCTATTGAATGATTATTCATTACCCGGCAAACTAAGGGGATGAGAGCTGAAAATGAGGGCGAGCGCCTTTCCACGTGGAGCTCAGAACAACTCAGATTAATCACCAAAATTGCTGTTCTGTATCACGAAGAAGGAATGGGCCAGGCTGATATCTCTAAGAAACTTAACCTCTCCCAAGCCCGAGTATCTCGATATCTCAAAGCCGCCGAAGGTGAAGGCATTGTTAGAACAACCGTTGTGCAACCTTTTGGAATTTACGTCGGTTTAGAAAAAGCGTTGGAACAAAAATTTAAACTCCAAGAAGTAGTAGTGGTAGAGAATATCGAAGGGGCGAGCCTTGTCGCTTCTTTAGGATCGGCAGCTGCAACTTATTTGGAAACAACATTGGTCGCTAGTGATCACGTAGGTATTTCTTCCTGGTCCACCACTTTGCTGGCGACTGTAGAGGCCATGAGATCTCGGCCAAGAAAAGTTGTTAATGAAGTTGTGCAATTAATTGGTGGCGTGGGTTCTCCACAAGCGCAAATTCAGGCTTCACGATTAACTTCACATCTGGCCGAACTCACATCGGCAACTCCTTTTTATATGGCAGCCCCAGGCGTTGCGTCATCGAAAGAAGTAAAAAAAGCTTTCCTTAGTGACCCTGCCGTACGTGCAACTATTGAAGCATGGGGACGCGTCACCACACTTTTAGTAGGAGTTGGAACCTTTCCGGCATCACCGTTGCTTGCAGCATCAGGTAACGCACTAGAAAAATCTGAGGAGCAGCAGCTTGCAAAAGCAGGTGCTGTTGGCGAAATTTGTCTACGTTATTTTAATGGTGAAGGCAATGTGATGAGCCCTGAAATTGAAGAACGTGTTATTTCAATGGATGCTAAAACAATGAAGCAAATTCCTCGTCGTATTGGTGTAGCCGGCGGCGCTAAAAAACTCGCTGCTATCCGCGCAGCGGTTGAAGGTGGTTGGATTAATGTTTTAATCACTGATTCAGAGATTGCTCGTCAATTACTTGAACCACCTCGTCAAAAACGTAAGTAATAAGCCATTCACCCAATTATCCAACCGGATTCCAGGCCTGGAGTGCTGCCCCTGACAGCTGCCAGAATTAACTACAGAATTTTGACCAAATAAAGAAAAACTAGAAACGAATTTAGTTAGAAGGTCACTTTTACGCTTAATCAAAGTGCGCTTGAAGGGATTCGAACCCCTAACCTTCTGATCCGTAGTCAGATGCTCTATCCGTTGAGCTACAAGCGCAGGTGAAGCAGACCGAATACTACCGGCTACCTATCCTTCGCCCAAACTGAGCAATTTTTCGCGTGAAACTTCCTTCAAGCGAGGCTTCCCCACCGCTTCTCCCGCAGCGATTTCCGCAGCATTTATTCTGCTCCACTTTTCCTGCGTGATAACTTCATTTGTGATGGGAAGAATCTCGTCAATATTTGTTGATTTCTTTGGACTCTTGAGATCAGAAACAATGAGCTCTACGACCGCTGCTGCATCGCTTTTGTTTGTGCCAATGACGCCTGATGGACCTCTTTTTGCCCATCCAACAACATAAAGATTTTCATCCACACGACCATCAACATTTTTAACTTTACCCATATCTGCTGGCACGCCCGCAAGAGGTGCTGCGTGATAACCAATAGCGCTGATGACTAGAGAGCAGCTAATTGTGTGGGTTTCGCCGGTGTCAACAACTTTATCGCCTTCGACTTTATTAATTGAAAAGGTAATTCCTTGTACTTTATCCGTACCGACGATTTCCTTTGGCGCGAGCAAAAAGTGAAGATCGAGAGAACGCTCGTGGCCTGAATGGGGATGATCTGCAATTGCCTGCATTGCATCAAGATTGCTCTTGAGATCTTTTTCAATATCTCCCTTGGCGAGCGCTCGAGCTGTTGCTGCTTGAATTTCATCAGCGTTGATATGAACATCAGTATGTTCAAGTTTAGGAAGGTCGCGAAGTTCTGGTGATGTGAATGATGCATGCTCGGCACCACGGCGGGCGGCGATATGCACTTTACGAATCTTGCTCTCGTGGAGCGCAGAAAGGGCGTGTGGTGCGACATCAGTTGTATCGAGTTCAAGGGGATCAATTGCAAGAATACGTGCGCAATCCATCGCGACATTTCCAGCGCCGATGACAACAGCTACGCCACCATCAAGTGGAACGTCGATATGTGTGAAGTCGGGATGACCGTTATACCAAGGCACAAAATCTGCAGCCGAAATTGAGCCGCGAAGTTCTTCTCCCGGAATTCCGAGTTTGCGACCAAGTGCAGAACCGGTTGCAATTACGACAACATCGTAAGCATCCTTTAATTCTGCAAGGGTGACATCTTTCCCAAGTTCAATATTTCCAAAGAGACGAAATCCTGGATCTGAAGCAATTTTTTCGAATACTTTTGCAACTGTTTTGATTTTTGGATGATCGGGTGCGACACCAGAGCGAACTAGTCCCCAAGGGGTTGGAAGGCGCTCAATCATGTCGATTTCGAACTTGAGCTCATCGCTCTGTGAATTTTGAAGTGCTTGGGCTGTGAAATACCCAGCAGGTCCTGCTCCAACGATTGCGACCTTGTAAGTAGCGGACATGTCGTAAGTCTATGGTCTGGATTGAATGTGGCAAAAAGCCAGCATCACTTCTTGCGGCGAAGTGTGCCTGCTGGTGTTAATTCAAGCGGAATAGGGTCACAGATGCATCCAGTGAATTCTGCCGATGATTGTCCTGCCTCAAACCCAAGAAGAACCCATTGGCCGCTTCTGTCTTTGATAATACGCGCGGCATAAATGCCATCGGCATCAATGATGTCGGTTTGATCAAAGTGAAAAGGCCCAGTTGGGGAATCGGCTGGAACGGAATATGTTCCTGACTTGAAACCTGGTTTTACTTCATTGAGATCGTGCGCATTCACGCAGAAGACCAAGACGTACTTTCCATCGATCTTTTCAACCTGAATTACTTCAACCTGCCCGAAGCCAGCTTCTCCGTGAAGAGGTCCTTGAACTTTCCAGTTCTTTAAATCCGGGGAGATGGAGTGAGCGACAGTGGCTCGAGTTTTTAATCCTCCACCTTTGATATCTGCAGTATTGAGCATGTGCCACAAGTTATCTCGGTCGTCAAAGAAGACCCATGGGTCGCGCCAATTTGTATTCGCATCGCCATTCTCCTGCGTTTCATAAATCGCAGGGTCTGCGCTTGTTACTGGATTGTTTGGATGACGAGTCCATGTAATTAAATCTGGGCTTGTCGCCAGTCCAATTTGTTGGACAATTCCGCCTTTGGGGCGGGTAACGCCCGTATAAAACATGTAATAAAGATTGTCCTCAGGATTCTTAACGACACTTCCCGTCCATGTCGCAACTTCATCCCACGCTGGCGAATCCGCAGCTACCAGAGCATCAGGTAGCAAAGTCCAATTTTTGAGATCTTTGGATTTAGCATGCCCAACAGATGCACGGAAGTGTCTGCGGTCTGGGTCTACTAACGCTTTCGAGGCGCGAAGAAAG
>CAINRG010000003.1 GCA_903852585.1 uncultured Actinomycetes bacterium | reverse complement strand
ATCGACAATCAATTCGCCATTGAATGTGATATTTAATCGCGTTCCTGTTGTGACTTCACCGATGACAGTTGCTGTTACATCCCATTTCTTACAAATCTGCATAAAGCGCTTGAGCTTTGATGGCTCGACAATCGCACACATGCGCTCTTGTGATTCACTCATCAGGATTTCTTCTGGAGAAAGTGAAGGATCACGAAGTGGAACAGTCTCCAGGCGAATATCCATGCCACCGCTTCCAGCAGAGGCAAGTTCGGAGGTCGCACATGAAAGACCGGCGCCACCAAGGTCTTGGATGCCAATGACAAGATCTTCAGCAAAGATTTCCAGTGAGCATTCGATCAAAACTTTTTCAGCAAATGGATCGCCTACTTGAACAGCAGGGCGCTTTGTTGGCTTTGAATCACTAAATGTTTCTGAAGCAAGAACAGATACTCCACCGATTCCATCTCCACCGGTCTTTGCTCCGAACAAAACAACAAGATTTCCTGCTCCGTGTGCTGTGGCAAGTTTTATATCCGAGTGCTTCATGACGCCTACGCAGAGAGCGTTCACAAGTGGATTTCCTTGATATGTATCATCGAAAACAATTTCTCCACCGATATTTGGTAGTCCGAGGCAATTTCCGTAGCCACCAATTCCAGAGACAATTCCAGGAAGAACGCGATGGGTATCTGGATTTTCTGGATCACCAAATCGCAGCGGATCCATCACTGCAATCGGACGTGCTCCCATTGTGAGAATGTCGCGGACAATTCCACCGACTCCAGTAGCCGCTCCTTGATATGGCTCGATATAACTTGGGTGGTTGTGAGATTCAATCTTAAATGTGACGGCATAACCCTGACCGACATCAACAACGCCAGCATTTTCACCAATGCCCACGAGGAGTGCATCGGACTTAACTGCTTTTTCGCCAAATTGCTTCAGGTGAATCTTTGAAGATTTGTAACTGCAGTGCTCAGACCACATCACTGAATACATGGCTAATTCAGAGGATGTTGGGCGCCGTCCAAGAATCTCTTTAATGCTCGCGTATTCATCATCCTTGAGACCAAGTTCTTTATATGGCTGTGTTGCATCAGGATTTTCTTGCGCATTTTTAACGGTGTCCAGTGCCATTAGCGGCCCACCATCTCTTTCAAGATAGAAGAGAAGAATTCAAGACCATCTTCACTTGGACCAGTAAGGTTTTCAATCGCTTGCTCTGGGTGAGGCATAACACCGACTACATTTCCTGCTTTATTGGAGATGCCAGCGATCGCATTACGCGATCCATTGGGATTTTTTCCAACATAGCGAAGAACGATTCGGCCTTCATCTTCCAACTCCTTCAGCGTTTCATCGCTGCATTGAAAGGATCCTTCCCCATTTTTAATGGGAATAACTATCTCTTGGCCCTTTGTGTAACCACGGGTCCACGGTGTATTTGTGTTTTCCACTGCTACGCGTTGGTCCGCACAGATAAAATGTAGATCTGAATTTCGAGTGAGGGCTCCTGGCAACAAGTGAGATTCGCAGAGAATCTGGAAACCATTGCAAATTCCTAGAACAGGAAATCCATGTTCTGCAGCAAGGATGATTGATTCCATAATAGGAGAGAAGCGACTGATCGCACCACAGCGAAGATAATCACCATAAGAAAATCCACCAGGAAGAACAACTGCTTGGACTTCCTTCAAATCATTTGTTCCGTGAAAAAGAGGAACTGGAGTGCCGCCCGCTAATTCAATAGCGCGGAGTGCCGAGCGATCATCGAGGGAACCGGGGAATGTGACAACACCGATTCTCATATTATTTTTCGACCTTTACAACAAAGTTTTCAATAACTGGGTTTGAAAGAAGAGTATGTGCTGCCTTCTCAACTTCAGCTATCTGAGCTGGTGTTGGATCGCCTGCAACTTCGATTTCAAAGCGCTTTCCCTGACGAACTGATTGTGCAAATGTGAATCCAAGACGAGGAAGTGCGGATGCAACGGCTTGACCTTGAGGATCCAAGATTTCACGCTTTAACATAACCTCAACAACGATGATTGCCATTAGAAACGCTCCCCTGTAATTAACTCATAAGCAGTTTTGTATCGCTCTTGCGTCTTTGCAATCACATCTTCTGGAAGTTTTGGCGGGGTGCTTGCACGATCCCATCCACTTGAAAGCAACCAATCACGTACATATTGCTTATCAAAGGAAGGTTGTGACCCACCTGGTTTCCATTCATTAGCCGACCAAAAGCGGGAAGAGTCTGGCGTTAAGGCTTCATCGCCTAGGCAGATATTACCGCCTTCATCGATGCCGAACTCAAACTTTGTATCAGCCAAGATGATTCCGCGGGTGGCGGCATAATCATGCGCCTTGGAGTAGAGCTTTAATGTGAGTTCGCGCAGTTTCTCGGCGTTATCTTTCCCAACAATTGAGATGGCGCGATCAAAATCAATATTTTCATCGTGATCGCCAATATCTGCTTTTGTTGCGGGGGTAAAGATTGGCTCTGGCAATTTTGATCCATCCTGCAAGCCTGCAGGTAATGGAATGCCGCACACCGTCTGGCTCTTTTGATATTCAGCCCAGCCGCTACCGGTGAGATATCCACGCGCAACACATTCGATTGCAAACATCGTTAATGGTTTTGCAACGACTGCTCGATCTTTCACAACATCAGGAACATCTGTTGCTGCAGGGTAAAGGTGACTGGGAACAATATCTTTCAAATACTCAAACCAAAAGAGTGAGAGTCGCGTAAGTAACTCACCTTTATTTGGAATAGGTGTAGGTAAAACATAATCAAATGCACTGATTCGATCTGATGCAACGAGTAATAGTTCGTTTTTTTCGTTTGTATAAAGGTCGCGGACTTTTCCAGAACGCAGATGCGTCCAGCCCGGGATGATCATCGAATAGAGCCTGGACGGTACTGCGCTGCCGCAGCATGAGCTTTTGTGATCGCATCGATGCGAGCAACAATTCGCTCTACTTGTGCATGTGCATCTCCAGTGAACTCCAAAGGTTTGGAGATGAGTGCAACGAGATCTTCTTTTGAAAGTGGAATGCGAGCATCGGCACCGATTGCATCGAGCATTCCATTTGGCTGACCCTTACGAATTCCGAGTGCTGCAGCGACAGCGTGTGTCTTAATGACTTCATGCGCCTCTTCACGTCCAACACCAGCCTTTACTGATGCCATCAAAATCTTTGTTGTGGCAAGAAATGGCAGATATCGAGTGAGTTCTGCGGCAATCACATCAGGAAATGCCCCAAACTCTGTTAGAACGGTGAGAAATGTTTCGATGAGGCCATCGATGGCATAAAAAGCATCTGGCAGAGCAATTCGACGAACAACGCTGCATGAAACATCGCCTTCATTCCATTGGTCTCCAGAGAGTTCGCCAACCATGGATGCATATCCGCGAAGGATGACTGCAAGACCATTGACGCGCTCACACGAACGAGTATTCATCTTGTGAGGCATTGCCGATGAACCAACTTGGCCCTCTTTAAAGCCTTCAGTTACAAGTTCGGCCCCGGCCATCAGGCGTATGGAAGTCGCAAGTGATGATGGGGCGGATGCAATTTGTACAAGAGAAGTCACAACATCAAAATCAAATGATCGTGGATATACCTGACCAGTGGAATCGAGCACTCGGCTAAATCCAAGGTGGGATGCTACAAGTTGTTCTAATTGTGCATGTGAGGCAGATGAACCAAGCAGATCTACGGAATCTTGTGAAGTTCCAACAGGCCCCTTTATTCCGCGAATTGGGTAGCGCTCGATGAGATTTTCAAGGCGCTCATATGCAAAGAGAAGTTCTTCTGCTGTTGTTGCAAAGCGCTTTCCAAGCGTCGTAATTTGTGCAGGAACATTGTGAGAGCGGCCAGCAATAGGTTGGTCGATATATTCAGTTGCTCGTGAACCAAGAATCGAAAGTACAGCGACAACACGATCGCGAACCAATGCAAGTCCATCACGGACCTGCATCGCTTCGACATTCTCCGTGAGATCTCTGCTTGTCATTCCTGCATGAATTGCTTCATGTCCAGCCAGCGCATTGAATTCTTCGATACGCGCCTTTACATCGTGACGTGTTGTTTTTTCTCGAGCATCAATCGAAAGAAGATCAACCTTTGTTAATACTTTTTCGTAATCTGCGATAACTGAATCTGGAATTGAGTGTCCAAGTTTGGACTGTGCGCGCATAACCGCGATCCATAACTTACGCTCGCTGATGATTTTGGATTCTGGTGACCATATCTCGCGCATTTGCTTCGATGCATAACGGTCTGCGAGGAGGCTCATGCGCTTATTCTCTCGTATCCAGAATCCATTTAATTACCTTTCTCTGCTACCGACGCGTTTAAAGCGATATCGCTACGGTAATGACTTCCGTGAAGGGTAATTGCCGAGATAACACGGTAAGCCTTATTGCGGGCTTCGGTCAGATCAGCACCCATGCCCGTCACAGCTAGGACTCGACCTCCTGAGGAATGAAGAATTCCATCGCGAAGGGTTGTTCCGGCATGGAAAACGCTCGACCCAAGAACAGGTGAAATACCAGTGATGGGTTCACCTGTCACAGGATTTGCAGGGTATCCCTCAGATGCAAGGACAACAGTGACAGCTGATTCATCAGACCACTCAAGAGTTTCTCCAGCTAATTTTCCAGTTGCTGCCTTCAAAAGTAATTGTGCAAGCGGTGTCTTTAACCGTGGGAGCAAAACCTCGGTTTCGGGATCTCCAAAGCGTGCATTAAATTCGATGACCTTTGTTCCTTTATGTGTAATGGCAAGACCAGCATAAAGAAGCCCGACAAATGGAGTACCGCGCGCTTCCATCTCGCGAATTGTTGGATTTAAAACTTGAGTGAGTGTCTCTTCAATAATTTCATCAGGGGCCCATGGAAGCGGTGAATAAGCGCCCATTCCACCTGTGTTTGGTCCAAGGTCGCCATCAAGTGCTCGCTTGAAATCCTGCGCCGGTTGCATTGCAACAATGTTGTGGCCATCTGAAATTCCAAATAGTGAAACTTCGGGACCATCGAGAAATTCCTCAATAACAACTTGAGAAGATTGAAGAGCATGTTCGATTGCAAAATCACGATTATCGGTAACAACGACGCCTTTACCTGCGGCAAGTCCATCGTGCTTAACAACATATGGTGCTCCGAATTCATCAAGAGCTTTTTCAATTTCTTCTCGTGTTTTGCATGTAAAGAAACGGGCTGTTGGAACTCCTGCATCGCGCATGACTTGCTTTGCAAAATCTTTTGAAGCTTCAAGTTGTGCAGCGGCTTTTGATGGCCCAAAGCAAGGTATCCCGGCCGCACGAGATGCATCTGCAAGCCCATTTGCTAATGGTTTTTCTGGTCCGACAATAATCAAATCAATCTTGAGGGACTTTGCTAATTCAATGACAGCATTATTGTCATCTGTATTAATTTCGTGGCACTTGGCAATTGAAGAGATGCCGGGATTGCCGGGTGCAACATGAAGTTCTTCAAGCTGGGGATCTGCGTTGAGCGCTGCTGCGAGTGCGTGTTCGCGCCCGCCTGACCCAATCAGCAGAACTTTCATCGGCTAGATGAACTCCTTCACCACGATTGTTTGATCGCGACCTGGTCCTACGCCAATTGCTGACATCGGAGCACCGGAGATTTTTTCAAGAAACTTCACATAATCCTGTGCGTTCTTTGGAAGCTCAGCAAATGTCTTGCAATGGGAAATATCGCTCTTCCAACCAGGAAGATATTCGTAAATTGGTTTTGCATGATGGAAATCTGTTTGGCTGGCTGGAAGTTCTTCCACACGAACGCCATCAATTTCATATGCAACACAAACGGGGATTGAATCCCAATCAGAAAGAACATCGAGCTTTGTCAGGAAGAAATCTGTGAGGCCATTTACACGTGTTGCGTAACGCGCAATCGGTGCATCAAACCAACCACAACGACGGTTGCGACCAGTAGTAACACCAACTTCTCCTCCGATGCGACGAAGTGCTTCACCGTCATCATCAAGAAGTTCTGTTGGGAATGGTCCGCTACCAACGCGAGTTGTGTATGCCTTCAAGATTCCAATAACAGTTGTGATCTTTGTTGGTCCAATTCCTGAACCAGTCGATGCGCCGCCCGCTGTTGGATTAGAAGATGTTACGAATGGATATGTGCCGTGATCGACATCGAGCAAAGTTCCTTGTGAACCTTCAAGAAGAACAGTCTTTCCAGCTTTGAGCGCCTCATCGAGAAGCAAGACAGTGTCGCAAACATATGGGCGAAGGATTTCGGCATATTCAAGATATTCGCTGACAACCTCTTCAACTTCAAGACCTTTTCGATTGAAAACCTTGATAAGAACTTGGTTCTTGTCGCGAAGTGCGCCTTCAACTTTTTGACGAAGAATTGATGGATCAAAGAGATCCTGCACGCGAATACCGATGCGGTTGATTTTGTCTGCATATGCAGGACCAATTCCGCGGCCTGTTGTGCCAATCTTTGATTTACCGAGGAATCGTTCTGAAACCTTATCGATGGTGCGGTGATACGGCGTAATCAAATGAGCGTTTGTCGAAATCTTCAATTTCGAAGTATCAATACCGCGCTCATTTAATCCGCGAATTTCTTCAAGAAGTACAGACGGATCGATCACAACACCATTACCGATGACAGGAACAACATTTGGAGAAAGAATTCCAGATGGAAGTAGGTGCAAGGCATACTTTTGGTCGCCAATAACGACTGTGTGACCAGCGTTATTTCCACCCTGGTAGCGAACGACATAATCGACGCGGTCCCCGAGTAGATCTGTAGCTTTGCCCTTACCCTCATCGCCCCATTGGGCGCCAAGCAAAACTAAAGCAGGCATCTTTTATTACCTTATTTCTTCATGGATGTGCCGGCAGAGCGAAGATCTGTTGCGGCTTCGACAATGCGCTTTGCAAGACCAGCTTCGCCAGCCTTACCCCATGCACGTGGATCGTAAAGCTTTTTGCTTCCAACTTCGCCCTCGATCTTGAGAACACCGTCATAGTTCTTAAACATGTGATCAACGACTGGGCGTGTGAATGCATATTGTGTATCGGTATCGATATTCATCTTAATAACACCGTAATCAAGTGCTTCGCGGATTTCTGAAAGAAGTGAACCTGAACCACCGTGGAAAACAAGATCCATTGGCTTGCTTCCTGCAGCGAAACCAAACTTCTTCTCAACAGCCTTTTGCAATGTATCCAAAATCTTTGGCTGGAGAACAACGTTTCCTGGCTTGTATACGCCGTGAACATTTCCAAATGTTGCAGCAACCATGTAACGGCCGCGCTCACCCTTGCCGAGAGTTTCAAGTGTCAGAATTGCATCTTCTTCTGTTGAGTAAAGCTTTGCATCATGCTTTGCTTCAATTCCATCTTCTTCTCCACCGACAACGCCGATTTCGATTTCAAGAATGGTGCGAGCAGCAGCTGACTTGTCGATCAATTCAGATGCGATTGTCATGTTCTCTTGCATGGAAACGGCTGAGCCATCCCACATGTGTGAATTGAACAATGGACGTTGTCCTGCCTTAATGCGTTCTGCTCCAAGAGCAAGAAGTGGGCGCATAAAGCCATCTAGCTTTTCTGCTGGGCAGTGATCTGTGTGAAGAGCAATATTGACGTTGTAATTCTTTGCGACGACGTGTGCGTACTCAGCGAGTGCAACTGCGCCATCAACCATGTTCTTTACTGTTGAGCCAGAAAGATATTCCGCACCGCCCCAAGAGATTTGGACGATTCCATCGGATTCAGCCTCAGCGAAACCTCGGATTGCACCGATCAAAGTCTGTGAAGATGAAACGTTCACTGCAGGGTATGCAAAAGCTCCGGCTTTCGCGCGATCGAGCATCTCTGCATAAATTTCAGGGGTTGCAATGGCCATGTAAATCTCCCAAATATGTGGTGTGGTTGAAGCGAGTAAAACTTCACCATTCACGACGTTGGGCGGTGAGCCTTACGGCTAATCCCACCACATTTTGGGGCGGATTGGAAAACTGGCGCTCCTCTTATTCCTGCAAAAGGAGCGCTGAGCCTACTTTTACAGGCTTAGAGCCCAATTCGAGCGGCAAGAGCAGAAAGCCCGATTAGCCCAAGATTTGAGTGGAAGACGAATTTTGCGACCTTGCTGGCAACTTTCACAATCGCGCTCACCACGTGAACGCGGCTAGCAGCTTCTGCCAAGCGTAACCATCCAAGCATTTTGTTCTCCTTTCTGACTAGTTTCTGATTGGTTTCCATATTTTTAAAATATGGGCGGTAGAAGGCGAAAGTACGCAAAAATCTTGCAGAAAAATCTTCTCCCAATCCCTAGTGGGGATAACTTCGGATGTGTAACCTCGCTTAAATGAGTTCCGATACAACCCACGAATCCATCGACAATCTCGGTCACGAGAATCGTCACTTCCCGCCGTCGCCCGAATTCGCTGCCCAAGCAAATGCGAAACCGGGCATCTATGAAGAGGCCTCGAAAGATCGTTTGGCATTTTGGGCCAAACAAGCCGAAGAACTTCATTGGGATAAGAAGTGGGATCAAGTTCTTGATTGGAAAGTTCCCTTTGCACAATGGTTTGTCGGCGGAAAACTCAATGCTTCTTTTAACTGTCTCGATCGCCATGTCATCGAGGGCCGCGGAGATCGCGTTGCTTATTACTTCGAAGGCGAACCGGGCGATACTCGCACCATTACATATGCGCAAATGCTTCATGAGGTAAAGAAAACTTCAAATGCTTTGATTGAACTGGGCGTGAAGGCTGGAGATCGCGTTGCGATTTATATGCCGATGATTCCCGAAGCTGCGATTGCAATGCTTGCATGTGCTCGTATTGGTGCAGCTCACTCTGTTGTCTTCGGTGGTTTTTCTGCTGATTCACTTCTTGCGCGTATTCAAGATGCGGATGCAACACTTGTTATTACCGCAGACGGTGGTTATCGCAAGGGCGCAGCATTTGCATTAAAGCCTGCTGTTGATGAGGCTCTTAAGGGCGAACACAACGTGAAAAAAGTTCTTGTTGTAAAGCGCACGGGGCAAGAGACCGCTTTTGATAAAAGCCGCGATATTTGGTGGCACGAGATCGTTGATCGCCAGAGCGCCGAACATGAAGCAGAAAGTTTTGATTCTGAGCAGGTTCTCTTCATTCTGTACACATCGGGAACCACTGCAAAACCAAAGGGAATCTTCCATTCCACTGGTGGTTACCTCACACAGACTGCATACACACACAAGATGGTCTTTGATTTAAAGGCTGAAAAAGATGTCTACTGGTGCACCGCTGACGTTGGTTGGATTACCGGTCACTCATACGTTGTTTATGGCCCAATGATTAATGGCGCAACACAGGTGATGTATGAAGGAACACCTGATTCACCAACAAAGAATCGTATGTTTGAAATCATTGAAAAATATAAAGTTTCAATTCTTTACACAGCTCCAACGCTTATCCGAACGTGGATGAAATGGGGAGATGAATATCCTCAAGCATCTGATCTATCAACACTTCGCTTGCTTGGATCCGTTGGCGAACCAATTAATCCTGAAGCATGGATGTGGTACCGAGATGTCATCGGTGGAGGGCGCTGCCCAATTGTGGATACATGGTGGCAGACAGAGACCGGTGCAATCATGATTTCTCCATTACCAGGAATCACTTCTTGTAAACCAGGAAGTGCGATGAAGGCTCTTCCAGGAATTGTTGCAAAGTTGTATGACGACGCTGGAACCGAACTTGGAGATGGACATGGTGGATACCTTGTTTTAACCGAGCCATGGCCTTCAATGCTTCGTGGCGTGTGGGGCGAGCCGGAGCGTTATAACGAAACATATTGGTCACGATTCTCACCTCGTTACTTTGCTGGTGATGGTGCAAAACTTGATGACGATGGCGCAATCTGGTTGATGGGCCGCGTCGACGATGTCATGAATGTTTCTGGTCACCGTATTTCTACAACAGAAGTTGAATCTGCACTTGTTTCACATGAGGCCGTTGCGGAAGCGGCCGTTGTTGGTGCAAATGATGCGATGACGGGGCAAGCGATTGTTGCTTTTGTTATTTTGCGTGCCGGCATTGATCATGCAATTGGCGCAGAACTTGAGAAGGAATTGAAGGGCCATGTCTCCAAGGAGATTGGCGCAATTGCACGTCCTCGTCAGATTATGGTGGTCAATGAACTTCCAAAGACTCGAAGCGGAAAGATTATGCGACGTTTACTTCGTGACGTTGCTGAAAATCGTGCGGTTGGAGATTCCACAACACTTGCAGATCCAAACGTCATGAAGTTGATTCAAGAGGGGCTTTCAACAGCAAAATCTGAGGATTAAATCTTCACTCCAAGAAATTCTTTTGCTGCCTTTTGAATCTCTGCAAAGCTCTTAAATGGACCAATCTTTTCGTAGACGACCTTTCCATCCACATCAATAAAGCGTGATACCGGTACGCCTAAGCCAAAGATTCCCTTTGTTTTATTCTTCATATCCGAGAGCTGTGGCCAGCTCATATCGTGTGCGACAACAAATTTCATTCCGGAAGCGTCACTGCTCTCTGAAGCATCAATTCCAATGATGTGAATCTTCTTCGTTTTAGCTGCCTGGACGAGAAGTGGAATCTCTTCGCGACATGGAAAACACCAAGATCCCCACACATTAATAATCGCGGGTCCCCGTATAGCTTCGAAAATAAACTTTCCTTTTCCATCAAGACAGTTGAGAACAATCCCCTTTTTCACCGCAGGATTTGTCGCAATTGTTTTACATGTTGGCGCAGCAACGGTTGCATATACCGGCGTCGCAGATGCAAAGAGAAGAGCGAGAACTAAAAGGGCTCTCTTCATCGAAAGAAACTATCTGGGCGCACGAGCTTCATGGATTCAATCTTATCGGTCTCACCAATTCCATACGATGGACAGATTGAAATCAATGGACACGCTCCGCATGCAGGCTTACGAGCGTGACAGATGCGTCGTCCATGCCAAATTAATCGCTGTGAAAGATTTGTCCATTCTTTCTGCGGAATAAGCTGCATGACATCGCGTTCAACAATGACAGGATCTTCGGATGTGCTCCATCCAAACCTTCGCGAGAGTCGTCCAAAATGAGTATCGACAGTTATTCCTGGAACTCCAAATGCATGGCCCAAGACAACATTTGCAGTTTTTCGACCGACTCCTGGAAGTGTGATGAGCTCTTCCAAAGTTGAAGGAACTTCTCCATCAAAATCTGTGAGGAGTTTTTGGCTCAATCCTTGGATATTTCGAGCTTTGTTATGAAAAAAACCGGTTGTACGAACCATCTCTTCAAGGTCAAGAATCTTTGCCGATGCCATCTTCTTTGGAGTTGGATACTTTTTAAAGAGGGGCGGAGTTACACGATTGACACGCTTATCGGTGCATTGAGCCGAGAGAACTGTTGCAACAATTAATTCAAAGGGATTTGTGAAATCTAATTCGCAATCAGCGTTGGGGTAGCGCTTGCCCAGCGCCTTGAAGATCGAGATGGCCTGCTTTTTGCGGGCTTTTAAATCTTCACTCATGTGCCAATAATCCTTCAATTTGGGTGTGGAGGCTAGTCGGAGTAACCTGCGGATGTGGCCAAACACAATGATGATGCAACTGTTCGCCAAGCTCCTTTATTTCGCGGGCTAGATGAAGATTCCGCCGCTTCACTTCGCGGCACCATGACTCCTGTAAAAATTTCTAAGGGCAACACTTTGTTTAAAGAAGGAGATGAAGGCGATCGCCTCTATGTCGTTCTTGATGGAAAGTTAAAGCTCGGCACCGCAAGTGGGGATGGGCGCGAAAACCTTCTCTCCATTCTTGGACCTGGTGAAATGTTCGGTGAGCTTTCATTATTTGATCCACAACCTCGCACATCAACAGCTACTGCTGTGACCGATGCCCGTCTTCTTGCTCTCTCACACGATCAAGTTATTGGCCTTGTTACAGCACACCCTCGTGTTGCTCTCGAATTGCTCGCCCGTTTGGCTCAACGCCTTCGTCGTTCGAATGAAGTTCTTGCTGACCTCGTCTTTGCTGATGTACCAGGTCGCGTTGCAAAAGCGATTATTGATCTTGGCACACGTTTTGGTTCACAAAAAGAAGATGGTCTACACGTTAACCACGATCTCACTCAAGAAGAGCTGGCACAACTTGTAGGTGCTTCACGCGAAACTGTTAATAAGGCACTCGCAGATTTCGCATCACGCGGCTGGGTACAACTTCTCCCACGCGCTGTTGTAGTGACAGATTACGAACGCCTCGCAAAGCGCGGCAAGTAACTCTTTTTTACTCTCGTTTAGTCGTGTAGCTCGAAGATTACTTCGACTTCAACCGGCGCATTCAAAGGTAGCTCTGCAACGCCGATAGCCGTGCGCGCATGCTTTCCCTTCTCTTCTCCCCAAATCTTGATGAAAAGTTCGGAGACACCGTTGACGACACCAGGGTGTCCAACAAAGCCAGAAACGCCATTTACAAAACCGCGAACCTGAACAACGCGCTCAATTTTGTTGATATCTGCAACAAGTCCAAGTGCTGCGATTGCATTGAGAGCGCAGACTTGAGCCATCTCTTTTGCTTGATCAGGAGTAACTCCTCCATCGACCTTTCCAACAAATGGAATAGCTCCATTTACAAGTGGAAGTTGTCCTGCTGTGAAAACAAGATTTCCTGTGCGCACCGCTGGAACATATGCCGCAAGTGGAATTGATGCTTCAGGAAGTTGAAGTCCAATCTCTGCAAGCTTTGCTTTTACATCTACAGACATTATGCGAGCTCCCTCTTCATGTAAGCGACAAGCTGTTCTCCTGTACCAGGAGCTGGAACTACCTGAACAAGCTCCCAACCTTCAGAGCCCCACGTATCCAAAATCTGTTTTGTTGCGTGGCTCAGAAGTGGAACTGTTACATATTCAAACTTAGTGATTGGTGTCATGATCTCTCCGATTACTTGTTAAGTGCAGCTTTAACTGCAGCAGAAACTTTTCCACCATCAGCTTTGCCAGCGATCTGTGGCTTGAGAATTCCCATGACCTTGCCCATATCTTGTGGGCCAGCAGCGCCTGACTTTGCAATTGCATCAGAAACAAGGGCAGCAAGTTCATCATCGGAAAGTTGTGCAGGAAGGTATGAAGTGATTACTTCACCTTCTGATTTTTCTAGCTCGGCCTTATCAGCGCGACCTGCATCAGCAAATGCTTCAGCTGCTTCGCGGCGCTTTTTTGCTTCACGAGAGAGAACGGCGATGACTTCATCCTCAGAAAGAACCTTGGCTTCTTTGCCAGCCACTTCTTCATTTGTGATTGCAGTCAAAACCATGCGGATTGTTCCGGAGACAAGCTCATTACGTGAACGAATCGCTTCGGTGAGATCGGATTGGAGTTTCTCTTTAAGTCCCATAAGGCGTATCTTCTCATGGTATGAGTTATGCGTTGCGCGAGAGTTCGCTCCCGGTGCTGCCAGTCGGCCACCGAGATATCCGCGTGCTCCATTTCTCTGACCTTCATCTGACCCCCTCCCGAAAACGGGAGATAGCCGATATTAAAAGCTGGGCATCGCTCAAGCCTGATCTGGTTATCAGCACCGGTGATTTTCTCGCTCACATGGAGGCTGTCCCAGTTGTGTTGGACGCACTCGATGAGCTTCTCAATCTGCCGGGCCTCTTTGTCTTTGGTTCCAATGATTACTTTGCACCAAAGCCAAAGAATCCATTCTCTTATTTAATGAAAGATCATGGAAAGCGCATTATTGGTCGTGACCTTCCATGGCCGGATTTGGCAAACGGTTTAACATCGCGAGGTTGGCACAACATCAATCATTCTCGTGCAATCCTCACTGTGAATGACACTCTTATTGAAGCTCGCGGAACCGACGATGCTCACTTAGAGCGAGATAACTATGAAGAGGTTTCTGGCGCTGCAGATAAAAGAACCCAATTAGCAATAGGCGTTACGCATGCTCCTTATCTTCGCATTCTTGAAGCAATGAGTAGGGATCAACTCGATCTCATCTTCGCTGGACATACTCATGGAGGTCAGGTTCGTCTTCCTTGGCCTGGTGGAAGTAAGGCGCTTACAACAAATTGCGATCTTCCAAATTGGCGCGCTCGCGGAGTGACAAAGGTAAAAGATGAGCCATGGCTCAATGTTTCAGCGGGCATGGGAACAAGTCCCTTTGCACGCATCCGAGTCGCATCCCCTCCTGAAGTAAGTTTGATTACTTTAGAAGCAGCGTTGTAATTACTTTTTCTTCGCTGGCTTCTTAGCCTTCTTCTTAGAAATTTCAGCTGCAACTAATTCAGCAATCTGCGCTGTATTCAGCGCTGCACCCTTTCGAAGATTGTCTCCGCAGAGAAAGAGATCCAAGGACTTTGGATCATCTAATGACTGGCGAACACGGCCTACCCATGTTGGGTCTGTTCCAACAACATCATTTGGTGTTGGATACTTTTTATTTTCTGGTTCGTCCCAAAGTACAACTCCAGGTGCCTTTTCAAGAAGCCTTTGCGCAGCTTTGCGAGTGACGGTTGTTTTAAAGGATGCGTGGACTGCAAGTGAGTGCGTTGTAAGAACCGGAACGCGAACACATGTTGCAGAAACCTTGAGCTTTGGCATACCAAGAATCTTTCGTGATTCGTTGCGAACCTTAAGTTCTTCAGATGACCAACCATCTTCCTTGAGTGATCCTGCAAATGGAACAACATTCATTGCAAGGGGAGCAGGGAATGGACCGTAATCATCAATGTGAGTGCGAACATCGCCGGTCTCTTCACCAGCGTTTGTGCCTGCAACCTTTTTGATCTGTTCGCGAAGTGCATCGATACCAGGTTGTCCCGCACCTGATGCAGCTTGGTAGGAAGCAACAACAAGTTCCTTCAGACCAAACTTCTTATTGAGCGCCCCCATCGCAACAATCATCGAAAGTGTTGTGCAATTTGGATTAGAGATGATTCCCTTTGGACGCTTTAAAGCATCCTTTGGATTTACCTCAGGAACTACAAGTGGAACCTTGGGATCCATGCGGAATGCACCCGAATTATCAACAACAACAGCGCCACGCGAAGCGGCAATCGGTGCCCACTCTTCGGAAATCTCATCAGGAACATCGAACATCGCGATATCGATGCCATCAAATGCCTCGGGAGAAAGTGCAACAACGGTGAGTTCTTCACCGCGACACATCAGTTTTTTACCGGCGCTACGAGCGGATGCAATCAAGCGGATTTCTCCGTAGACATTTTCGCGCTGTGTAAGGATGTCGAGCATGACGGTGCCGACAGCGCCGGTGGCGCCAACAACTGCAAGTGAAGGAAGTTTCTTTTCTGTACTCATCGACCGGTTCCTCCGTAAACAACTGCTTCTCCATCTGCATCCAAGTCGAATGCAGAGTGTGCTGCTTTAACGCCCTTTTCAAGATCTTCAACGCGGCAGATAATCGAAATACGAATTTCTGAGGTTGAGATCATTTCAATATTGATTCCTGCTTCTGACAAACATGCAAAGAATGTTGCAGTCACTCCTGGGTGTGAGCGCATACCAGCGCCGACAAGTGAAAGCTTTCCTATTTGATCATCGTATTGAAGTGATTGGAATCCAATCTCTCCCTTGATGTCGTTAAGAATCTGGGTTGCTTCTGCACCCTCAGCTTTTGGCAATGTAAATGAGATATCTGTGAGACCTGTTGCTGCTGCAGAAACATTCTGCACAATCATGTCGATATTAATATCGGCATCTGCAATAGTCTGGAAGATACGAGCGGCAACACCGGTGCGGTCTGGTACTCCGACGATAGTTACCTTTGCTTCGCTCTTATCGTGTGCGATACCAGCGATGATTGCTTGTTCCATGTCGGTTGCTCCCTCCGGATGATCTTTGACCACCCATGTGCCTTCCTGATTTGAAAATGATGAACGAACGTGAATTGGCATGTCGTAACGTCGCGCGTACTCAACGCAACGAAGGTGAAGTACCTTTGCGCCAGATGCTGCAAGTTCCAACATCTCTTCATATGTAACTGTCTTTAATTTTCTCGCAGCAGGAGCAACGCGTGGATCTGCTGAGTAGACACCATCAACATCGGTATAAATTTCACAGACATCTGCCTCGAGTGCGGCAGCGAGCGCAACAGCAGTCGTATCTGATCCACCCCGGCCCAGTGTTGTGACATCGCGAGTATCTTGGTTAATTCCTTGGAAGCCAGCGACGATGGCGATAGCGCCGTGATCAATTGCTTCGCGAATACGAGATGGCTTTACATCGATGATGCGAGCCTTGCCATGTGTACTTGTTGTGAGAACGCCAGCTTGTGAACCGGTAAATGAAAGTGCCTCATGTCCGAGGTTGGAGATTGCCATTGCAAGAAGTGCCATCGAGATGCGCTCTCCAGCAGTCAGCAACATATCTAGTTCGCGCCCATTGGGAAGTGGCGTCACTTGATTTGCAAGATCGATCAATTCATCGGTTGTGTCGCCCATGGCAGATACGACGACAACGACCTGGTTGCCAGCCTTCTTTGTCGCAACGATGCGGGCGGCAACGCGCTTGAGGCCCTCGGCATCAGCGACTGAGGAGCCGCCATACTTTTGAACGATTAATCCCATGGATAAAGCCTAGAACGGGATTGTGGGAAAATCGAGTTTTCTCCACATAATGAGACACTCAACGTCTCACATATGAAGATAAAACCTACTTAGACGGAGCGACGTCCCTCAAACGCTCGGCCGAGCGTTACTTCATCGGCATATTCCAGATCCCCACCAACAGGAAGGCCCGAGGCAAGGCGGCTGACCTTGAT
>CAINRG010000002.1 GCA_903852585.1 uncultured Actinomycetes bacterium | reverse complement strand
TTTGGCATCCTTCATATGCGCGGTGGAAGCGCATCACTTCTTGGTTGGATTCTTGGAATTCAAACTATTGCGATGCTTTGCATGTCACCGATGGGTGGGGTTATTGCAGATAAATATGGCCGAATCCGAATTCTGGGATTGATGGACATCATCGGCGGAACAGCATTTCTTGTGCAGGCATATTTCTTTAGCACCGGCCATGTTCCTCTTGGAATTTTTATCGTTGTAAACATCACCTTTGGATTGTGTTGGGGAGTTTTCTGGCCAGCATTTGGTGGATTGATGCCGGCGTTAGTCGATGAAGCCGATCTTCAAAAGGCAAACTCCACAAATCAATTTGTAGCAAATATCGCGATTATTACCGGTACTGCCGTTGGCGGAATTCTTGTTTCAACAATCGGATCAACTTTGGCGCTCACATTTGATGCTGCAAGCTTCTTAATATGTGGTCTTGTTGTATTCAGCATGCGACATCTCACTGAACAAGTCGAAAGCGAAACATCGATGATTGATGACCTCATTCACGGATGGAAGGTCTTTCTTTCCTTCCGCTGGATTGTTGTCATCGTCGCTGCATTTGGTTTGATTGTGATGTGTTGGGCTGCAGCAGAAAATATTCTTGGTCCACTTGTTTCGCTGAAAAGTTTTAGCGGTGCAAAATCGTGGTCGATTGTTTTATCAGCCGAAGCAGCTGGATATATCGTCGGATCACTTCTTGGTATGAAACTGCGACCAAAATATCCGATGCGCTTTTTGATGTTAATGACTTTCTCTGTCTCGGTTTATATCTTCACACTTGCAGGACCCATGAATCTTTGGATCATTTCGGCATGCGCTTTTGTTTGGGGAATCTCCCTTGATTTGTGGGGCGCTATTTGGACAACGGCTCTGCAAATGGAAGTTCCTCGCGATTCCCTCTCGCGCGTATCGGCCTTTGATGGAATGGGATCCCTCTCCTTGCGCCCACTGGGCCTCGCCATTGCTGCCCCTGTAGCAAATTGGCTTGGACTCACACTGGCTTTGGAAGTCTTCGCTGGAATTTCAGCCGTAGCCATTGCCGCAACCCTCTTTGTTCCGCAGGTGCGTAATATGCAGTTCTCAGAAAACTCTTAGGAACTACTCACAGTTCTTCGAGGGTTACATATTTAGATTTACCCATCGCTGTACACGTTTGATCTATATAAGGAGAGAAGATGTTGAAGATATCTAGTACTGCAGGAAAAGTACTTGTGGGCGTCATTGTTGGGGTGACTGCCGTCGGAGGATTTGCAACAGCCGCCGGAACCTTTAGCGGATCTACCTCAGTGATCTGTGCAGACAATCGCACAAACGCCTTATATGCCGCACCTTCAAATGGAGTCTGCGCATCTAATCGTTCTGCAATCTCACTTTCTCAAAGCAGCGCATCTACTCTTCCTACAACATCTATTAAGTCTGTTGTGCAAAAGGTTTCTCCATCAGTGGTGACAGTTAATGTCACTGTTGCTGGAGGCGGGGACAC
>CAINRG010000001.1 GCA_903852585.1 uncultured Actinomycetes bacterium | reverse complement strand
GCTGTTGCGTGACCCTGTTCCATCAGAGCTACAAGAACTTCTCGATGTTGCAGATGGTGCAATCTCCATGGTCACTCTTGCACCTGAATTACCTCATGGAATTGAAGCGATTGAATTTTTAGTTGATCGTGGAATCGTTGCCGCTATCGGACATTCCAACGCTGATGCGCAAATTGCTCAGCGAGCAATCCAAGCTGGTGCCGCAGTTATTACGCACTTCTACAACGGTTTGCCTCCGATTGATCACAAAAATCCAAATGTCACTTTGACTGCCCTTCTCGATGAGTCGATGGCGTTAGAACTCATTAACGATGGGCATCACGTGGATGAGGGCGCTACAGAACTATTGCTTCGCACTGCGCCAGGCCGGGTCATCCTTGTAACCGATGCGATGTCTGCGGCAGGTGGCCCAGATGGTGCATACAAAATTGGAGAGCTTGGAGTCGACGTAAAGGATGGCGTAGCTCGCTTAACATCGAATGGTTCTCTAGCTGGAAGCACATTGACGATGAAGGCCGCGTTTGAGAACTTGATCAGCACATTTGGTTCATCGATTGAATATGCATCGTACTGCGCGTCAACACTGCCAGCGCAAACTTTGGGAATTGAATTTGTGGGAAGTATCGCAGTTGGAAAGTTAGCGCACTTTAATGAAGTGGTGGATGGAAAAGTAGTTAAAACGTACCGCTACTAATTAATACACGGAATGCTTGAACCGTTAACACCAGTTCCATTCGCCTGATGGGCAAAATTTAATTTTGTTGGTTTTGGTGAAGGTGAGGCTTTTGCCTTGCCCTTCACTACTGGTGCTGGATAGAACAAATCCTGGGTGAATTTACGGACAGTTGGCAGATCCACAAGATTTACTGATTGGCTATTGCGCATGACATAACCTTCAATAGGAAGAGTGTGGAAGACAATCTTTCCACCGGTGAGTGCCTTTGCTTGTGGCAAGAACCCAAGAACATCCCATCCGCTATCAATAACAACATCCTTCTTTGCAACATTGAGAAGTCCTTGAAGCTTTGAAAGATTTCCAAAGATTCCTTGTGTGCGGAATTTTGTAATCACACCGGTGATAAAAGCTTGCTGGCGATGTGTGCGATCCAAATCTCCATTTGGAAGGCCGTGGCGTTGGCGAACAAATTGAAGTGCTTGAACACCGGTAATAGTTTGAAGACCGGCAGGGAATACGGCGCCAGAATATTGCTTGTCATTCACGGCGTGACGCAAACAGACTTGAATACCACCGAGCGCTGTTGCAAGATCGTAGAAGCCAACGAGGTTTACTTCGGCAAAGTGATCGATTGGTATTTGTAGGAATTGTGAAATGGCTTGGATAGTAGCGATTCGACCCTTTTCGCGTGATTGTTGTTCGCGCATAGGTTCTTTGACACCAAGTTTATAAAGACGAGAATCTTCGGCGTACTTCGCATAGCCATATGCTTCTTTAATCTTTTTCATTCCAAGTCCTGGGACATTGACATAGTCATCGCGAGGAATGGAGATCGCTGTCGCAGCACCCTTTGCAGGAATGTGGATCACAATCATTGTGTTTGTGTTGTATCCGCCAACAGATGAAGAAGATCCAACGTGCATGTAATCCAAGAGTTTTCGTGGAAGATTTGCACCGTTTGCATCGCGACGTGAATCAAGTCCAAGCAAGAGAATATTTGTGTCGCCATTCTTCGATGCAGGGACGCCATAGAGAGCATGCGAGCGTGGAATCGATGTTGCGGCAGTCTTTGTGAAGAGCGCGAAAAGAGCAGATGCGAAAACAACGCCGACCGAGAGGCCAGCAATAATCTTGTGTTTACGCGTATGTGTGCTCATGGTCAAGGCGCAATAGTAGCCAATCAAGCAGGGAATCCTGGCGAGCGTATGATTCGCGTATGAGCAAAATTGCTGAATTCAATGAGAAGCTAGCGGCAAAGATCACCTCTGGGGTCGCCACAATGTGGTGTGCATACGCATTTGCGATTATTGCGTTGATTTCACTTCCATCGGCTCTCAAGAGTGGAAGCGTCCTTGTCATCGTTTCATGGCTTGCACAGACATTTCTCCAATTAGTTCTTCTCTCCATCATCATGGTGGGACAAAATGTGGGATCAAAATCTGTGGAACAGAAGATCAATGAGACTCACGCTGCATCCCTCGGTGAATTCGAATTGGCAAAAGAAGCTCGCAAATTTGCTCAAATGGAGCTTGCAGAACTAAAAGAGATTGCCTCAGATATTCATCGCGTTCTTCGAGATATCGAGGGCAAGGCTAAATAATGCGTGAAATCCTCCGTCGGCCACATTACCGACGCTTTCTTGTAGCGCGCTTTATTTCCAACTTTGGAAATGGCATGGGCCCAATAGCGCTTGCATTTGGCATCCTTCATATGCGCGGTGGAAGCGCATCACTTCTTGGTTGGATTCTTGGAATTCAAACTATTGCGATGCTTTGCATGTCACCGATGGGTGGGGTTATTGCAGATAAATATGGCCGAATCCGAATTCTGGGATTG